>NZ_BAAJLT010000001.1:0-468533 GCF_057552975.1 Alteromonas sp. 5NW40-0090 | reverse complement strand
TGCTTCATCGGTCACGCTGGCGTTAACGGTAAATTCGCCTTCGGCCAATTCTGCAGGTACATCAACGCTATAGGAGCCGTCTGCTTGCACAGTGGCGGTCACGGTTTGCGTGTTACCTGCGCTATCGGTAATGGTTAGTGTAACCGTGCTGCCAGGAGTGGCATCAGTGGTACCTGAGAGAGTAGGCGTGGTGTCGTTATCAGAACCTGGCGCATTAATAGTAATGGTTGGGGCAGTAGCATCAATTTCGCCTGTGGTAGAACTATCTGCAGTATTACCAGTAGGCTCTAATACGGTGGCGTCTACAGTAAATTCACCATCGGCCAAAGCGTTTGGTACGTCTACACTGAATGTGCCATCGTCCTGTACGGTAGCCGTAACAGTTTGAATACTTCCTGCACTGTCGGTAACGGTGAGTGTAACTGTACTACCTGGAATGGCTGAAGTAATGCCTGATAGTGTTGGCGTAGTATCGCTTGTTAAGCCAATCGCATCTAGGGTAAGAGAAATGTCTTGTGCTTGTTCACCAGTATCAGAAAACTCAACGGGCGCAACATCGTCGTTGCCATTAGCATTTTGGTCGAACTGGAATCCCACTGGGTTGACTTCTTCATTTATGCGGTCAACGCGCACAAAGTTACTACCACCATCAGTACCAGCACCGCCGTCAAGACCGGCCGCTGTAGCCTCTAGCGACTCCAAAATATCGCCTTCCCCAGCAAGCACGTCAAGGAAGTCAGCGTCACCATCTTGATTGTTACTGTCAATGCCTTCAACACCGTCAAGTAATGCTGTTAGCTCATCCACACTCTCGTCAAAAACGGCAAATTCATCGTCGGAGTTGCTTTCGGTAAAGTCTAATTGCAACGGGAAAGTAATGCTTTGTCCTGCTGGAAGTGTGCGCAGTTCTCCATCTACGCTGACGGTAACATACCCATTAGGTGATACATTCAATACGTCGCCTTCGGCCACCACCATACCAACACTAACATTGACCTGCTCACCGGTTTCTCCGCGAATTAAAAAAGCTTCGCCGTTTACTTCCGCAATGATTACTTCAGCCATGTTTCCCTCTCTTCCAATAAATTTTCACACTATACAAAAAGCGTAGCAGGGCTTTTCCAACTCGTTACCGGACCGTAGTACGGGTGGCACATATCCTTTGGTATAAAACCTAGGTAGTTACCCCTAATTTATTAATTTTTAGTCTAATAATTGTGAGTTGAGTTTGCAGAAATACACATAGCGTCTACTTTTTAAAAGTAAGAAACGACACAAATGTCGCCTCGTTTTTGTATAGTGAGACATATATATGAAGTTCATGAAATCAGTGCTCACCAGAGTTGTTATTGGGGCAACTGGCGCTGTGCTAGCTCATGCTACTATTGCTCAAAGTAATGTTGTTGGTAACTCGTCTGTCAGCTTGGAAGACTATGTACGCAAGGTAGTAAATGAAAATCCAGAAGTGCAAGCCAGTTGGCGACAACTTCAAGTAGCAATGGCAGATGTCGACATTGCGCGTGGCGGCTTTCGCCCTCAGGTAGATGTATTGGCCTCTAGTGCTTATACCGACAGAAACTATGGGTTAGATCGCGAATACATGGGGCATACTGGGCAAATTACGTTAACCCAAATGCTATATGATGGATTCTTAACTAGCAGTGAGGTTAAGCGTTTTAAGCAAGCACAAGTGGTACGCTTTTTCGAACTAATGGGCGAAATAGAGCAGAAGTCTCTAGATACATCTTTAGCTTATATGGACGTGCAGTTGTTCCGGGAGCTTTTAAAGCTTGCTGAAGAAAATTTGATTACTCACGTAGATGTATTCAAACAAATTGAAGAGAGTGTTGAGGCAGGTGTCGGTCGCAGAGCTGACTTAGAACAAATCAGTGGTCGTCTGTCTCTAGCCGAGTCTAATGTTTTGACTGAGCTATCTAACTTACACGATGTAACTGCACGCTTTTTGCGATTAGTGGGCGAAAAACCTGCTCAAAATCTTCAATCAGTAACGATAAATTCTGCCTTCGTTGATGCAAATGTAACGGATATTCAATCGTTGCTGACCAGTGCATACGGCACAAATCCTCAGTTCAACGCTGCTATTTACAATATAGATGCACAACGTTATGCGGTTGATAGCGCAAGAAGTCTTTACCACCCTCAGTTGAACCTGACCGCAAGTTATGGTGCGCAAACACGAGATCAAGCTGCATTAAATAACACCATTACCGAGGCGAGCGTTGGCGTTAATTTTTCTTATAACTTGTATAACGGCGGTTCGGACCGCGCAGCGATTCGACAAGCATTGTCGCAGGTTGATTTAGCAAAAGACTTGAGGGACAAAGCCTGTATCGATATGAGACAAACGGTACAAATTGCTTACAACGACATTATTAATATATCTGAGCAGCTACCTTCACTTAATGCTCATCGCTTATCTTCAGACCGAGTGAAGTCTGCGTATATGGACCAATTCACCATAGGCGAACGCTCACTACTGGATTTACTTGATTCAGAAAATGAGTACTACGAATCAAGTCGCGCTTATTTAGAGGCGCAATATACTCTGGAAAAAGCTCGCGTAAGACTGCTTGCAGCTTCTGGAAGCTTGGCGAATACATTAGGGATCACAAAGGAAGGCGTGCCTGATGTATTAGACAAAGCAGAAGAAAAAATTACTTATGACCCCAACTATGTCTGCCCAGCCGTTCGCACCAACTTTGAAGATGAGTTGAACATACTCAAACGGGACACTGATGGTGATGGTATTGTCGACTTATGGGATGACTGTGTTGATTCAACGCCGGGCGCTGCGGTAGATGATTTCGGCTGTGAAGCCAAAGAGCCTGAGATGGTGCCAGAGCCAAGTGCCGCAGACTTCACGTTAGACAATGCGAATATAATAGAGTCTTTTAACGTCAACATTGAATTTGCATCTAATTCGACGGAGGTTTTGCCTAAGTACGAAAATTCGCTGCAAGACGTGATTAATGCGCTTAACAACGACCCCAATTCTGGCGTCATCATTCACGGCCATGCTTCTTTAGATGGCGATGCGGCATACAACCAGCGCTTGTCTGAACGCAGAGCAAAGGCAGTTGCGTCGTTGCTGATGACCAAAGCCAATATAGAAGCAAGAAGAATTACTGCGGTTGGTTATGGAGAGAGTCGTCCACTCGTTGATGAAGAATCAGATGAAGCGAATGCTCGAAATCGCAGAATTGAAGCGGCTATTATCCAGCTTCCTACTAACGAATAGCGATGTGTAGGCCTATATGAAGGAAAAGAAGGTCGTAGACGACATATCTTATTTGGAGAGACAAGGGGGAGTGTTGATGGATTGTTTAATAACAATCTGTCATGCGCATCATTTGGAAGTCTCTCGTGTTAGCCTACTTAGCGGGTTGCCTTTAGATCAAGGTGAACTATCGCCCACAGGATTTGAGCGCGCGGCTAAGCGAGCTGGACTCGCCAGTAGAACTGTAAAACGCGACTTAGATCATATCAATACTGCAATATTACCTGCGGTTTTAGTGCTCAGAGATAAGCAAGCCTGCGTACTACATGGGCTAGACAAAACGCATGCCAGAGTTTCATACCCGGAACTCGATGATGCAGTGGTCGAAGTGCCAAGAGATGAGCTAAGTGCTAGTTATACAGGGTATATCATTTTTGCTCGGCCCGAAATGAACGCGCAAGAAACCAATGCGCAGATAGACAAGTCATCAGTAGGACATTGGTTGTGGTCATCTATCAAATCAGCAAAAGGTCTGTATAAGGATGTACTAGTAGCCTCTGTTTTTATTAGCCTGCTTTCCATTGCCCTGCCTCTTTTTGTAATGAATGTATATGACAGGGTGGTGCCAAACGCAGCGCTGGAAACATTGTGGGCGCTAGCTGTTGGTGTTTTACTTGTGCTAGCGGCAGATTTTTTACTACGCATGCTTCGGCAGTACTTCGTTGAATTGGCGGCGAGCCGGTTGGATGTCACGCTGTCGGCAAAAATAATGGAAAAAGTACTGTCTATAAATTTGGCAAGCAAACCTGCTAAAAGCGGTTCATTTATAAACAGTCTGCAGTCTTTTGAAAGTATCCGGCAGTTCTTTGGTTCTGTCACTTTAGTGGCACTGGTTGATTTACCTTTTGGGCTACTGTTTGTAGTCATTATCGCCATGATTGATTTCTATCTGATCATTCCAATCCTTATTGGGGCCACTGCGCTTTTTCTTTATGCAATGAAAGCGCAGCGGGTAATGCGCTCTTTGTCAGAAGAATCGATGGAAATTAGTTCTCGTAAAAGTTCGCTTGTGACTGAAAGTGTAACGTCTTTAGAGGATGTTAAAGCTTTCGGTTACCAAAGTAGACACCAAAGTGCGTGGGAAAAACAGACGATATTTCTTGCCAAAGTGAACGCTAAACTCCGTTTAGTATCAATGTCGGTAAATAATGCAGCACTTTGGATCCAGCAATCGGTGGGGGTGGTTATCATCCTTACTGGCGTTTACCTCATTATTGAGGGGGTAATCACACAAGGTGGGTTGATTGCTGCTTATCTACTATCAAGCCGAGCAATGGGACCGGTTTCACAGGCTGCTGCATTGCTTGCGCAATTTCATCACGCTGAAACCGCAAAGAATGCCCTTGATGACATTATGTCGCTACCAAGTGAAACAGGCAGTAATAAACAAATAAAAAACAACGTTGCACTTAAAGGAAACATTGATGCTAGCCAACTTTGTTTTAGATATCCCGACGAAACCGTATTCGCATTAAAAGACATGAGCTTCTCTATCAAGCAAGGTGAGCACGTTGCTATCTTAGGCAAAAACGGATGTGGAAAATCAACCTTAAACAAGCTCCTCATGGCTTTTTACCGTCCTGAATCCGGACAACTTTTGTTGGACGGAATAGACCTACAGCAATATGACCCTACGCTACTACGTAAACAAATAGGCTATGTACCGCAAGACGTGAGCCTTTTTCATGGCTCACTAAAAGACAATATTTTGCCAGATGACACACATATCGACGACGCTGAGTTTTGGGAGGTCATAACTCAGTGTGGTTTGGCAAAGCTTATTAATGGGAGCGTGAGTGGCATAGAGCAGAATGTAGGAGAGCGCGGCTGCTTGTTATCTGGCGGACAACGTCAAGCTGTTGCTATGGCAAGAGCTATAGTGCGAAACCCAGCGATTTTTATCATGGATGAGCCTACATCAGCCATGGATTCAACCAATGAAGCAAAAATGAAGGAAACGATCAAGGCGGCGACAGCAGGTAAGACTCTTATTATTAATACGCACAGAACCACATTGCTTGATTTGGTAGAGCGCGTAATTGTTGTAGAAAACGGAAAAGTGATTGCCGACGGTAAAAAGGAAGAGGTGCTAGTGCAGTTTAAACAGCCCAGTCAAGTATTGAAGAGAGCGCCATGATTTTGAAAAGTGATGGTGAGAAAAAAGACTGGTTACAGCGGCTAATGCGAGGCTGGCTTGCGCCGCCCCCTGGTCAAGATTGGGTGTTAGAAGCAGAATGGTCACGCATTATGCAAACGCCAGTGAAAGCCCGTGGTTTACTCTATGCAGTAGTTATCACGCTGTTTCTGTTGGTGGTGTGGTCTTACTTCGCAGAAATCGACGAAGTAGCCAAAGGTGATGGCAAAGTTATTCCGTCTCAACAGCTTCAAGTGCTGCAGTCTTACGATGGTGGGATAGTACAGGAGATTTTAGTACGCGAAGGACAAACGGTTAAAGCAGGGCAGGTGTTGTTGAAAGTAGACCCGACACGTTTTTTGTCCAGTTTGGAAGAGAATACCACGCAATTTGCAGCACTTGCTGCGAAGGTTCAGCGCTTGTCAGCACTTACTCAGGGAGAAGTGTTGCGTTTTAATCGAAATCTTCGCGAACAGGCGCCTACCATTGTTGATAACGAGCGAAAGCTTTACAACTCTAATTTAGCCGAACTTGATGAAGTAGCGGCGGGGTCTGATTCTCGTATCATGCAGCGTCGACAGGATGTTGAAGAGGAAAGGGCAAATCTTTCCCAATATCAGAACGTATTATCCCTTTCTAAAAAAGAGCTTGCGGTAACCAAACCATTGTTGGCATCAGGTGCAGTTTCAGAAATAGAAATCCTTCGATTAGAGCGTCAAATAGTAGAGCTAGAAGGCAATATCACAAAGTCTAAAGTCGCCATTGAGCGAGGCATTAATGCCATCGAAGAAGAAATTATCAAGAAAGAAGAAGCGCGTTTGAAGCTTGTTAATCGCTGGAATCAAGAATTGACCGATGCCACCGCTGAAATGGCAACCTTACAACAGTCTCAAACGAGTTTAGAAGATGTGGTATCGCAAGCTGACTTGCGTTCACCGATTAATGGAACGGTTCAACGGCTACTTATCAACACGGTGGGTGGTGTGATCACGCCAGGAAGCGCGGTTGTTGAGCTTGTTCCTCAAGATGACCAACTTATCGTCGAGGCAAAAGTTTCGCCAAAAGATATCGCGTTTATAAGAGAGGGGCAGCCGGCCATTCTGAAATTTAGTGCATACGACTTTACCATTTATGGCGGAATGACGGCTGAAGTTCAGCACATTAGTGCAGATGCTATCACCAATGAAAAAGATGAAACTTATTACCTTGTAAGACTCGAAACAAAGCGCAGTATCGCCGATGAGTCTCTTGATATTCTGCCAGGTATGATTGTGCAAGTAGATATTTTGACAGGTAAGAAAACGGTACTTAACTATATTTTATCGCCCTTGTTCAATGTGACAGCATCTGCGCTGAGGGAGCGTTAATGAGACATTTCATTGCTGAAAAAGACTTACAAGGTGCACTGACTCACTACACTTGGTCCAGTTATAGTAGTGTCACTCAGTTGGAGTGTGATGAGAGCGATTGCGTTTGGGTTTTGACAACCGATGATAGCTGGCGTCAACAGCTAATAGAGGCCAAACAAAAAGTTAATAACCTTGTACTGCTAACTTACAAATATGACCGCCCAGAAATGCAAACGGCGTTAATGTTAGGCGCTAGAGCGTACTGCCATGCATTGGGTACACAATCTCTACTCTCTTCGGTAGCACGTGTTATTGAGGCGGGAGGCATGTGGTTGCCCAATGAATTATTAACACAGACCACATCAAATATAGCCGCTAATATGCAAACGAAGCGGGTTCTGCCCTCATTACAGGGGCTTACAAACCGAGAGAAAGATGTATTGAATGGTATTTTGGAAGGGTTAAGCAATAAAGAGATAGCAAGAGAGCACGGTATTACTGAGCGTACCGTTAAAGAGTATGTCGGTACGCTCCTTCACAAGTTTGAAGCGAAAGACCGGATAAGCTTATTGCTTCGCTTAGGTGAGTTTAGTCATCTAAAAGATGCTCTATAACTTCAATATGAGAAACCACACCATCTATCCCTAATTCAATGAATAATTCTTGATGATCTGAGCGTTTAACGCCATCTGCATAGACCTTTATACCAAAAGTATGAGCAAGAGAGCAGAAACCACGTATAAAGGCGTGATTGGCTGGATTGAAATCGATATCTGCCATAAAGGCTGAATCAATTTTCACGTAGTCTAGACCCATCTCTTGAACGTTCAATAGTTGCGAAAAGGATTCTCCAACTCGCTTTAAACCCACTTCGCATTCTTTGGCTTTAAGCGTTGTACAAAAGTCTCTAAACTCATCGGGGAAGCGCGTAGCGGTGGATTCTCGCACCTCAAGGCATAATTGTTTTGCAGCTTTTTCGTTGGTTCCAATTTGATAATAAAGTTGAGCAAGAACTTCAGGATTAAGCATCAATTGCTCAGAACACAAAAAGGCAAACTTCGAGTCTGTATTGGTGCGGTTTATATAGTTAATTAAGCTGGTAACCGTAGTTAGCTCAAGCTGGGGTAAAAGCCCCAGATAGCGAGCCCAGTGGGTATAATAACCACTTTTTCTTAGTTCGCCATCTATCGTTACTCCCGCCCAACTTTGGTAGTGAACCAAATTGCGATCAATATCCAAAACGGGGAAGTTAAAGGTTTTTACGCCACATTCGTCAATAGTATTTTGTAATTCTTTTTCCCAGCGCTTTTGCTCTACTAAGCTAATAAATTCTTTGAGCGTTGACTCTATGAAGGGTTCGTCCATATCTAACAATTCTGCTTCGTCAATCATCGCATCTGCCCGCATTAACAAGGCAGAAAAACTGTCGTCAGCGCGGAGTTTAACAACGGATTGGAATACTTTCGGATCGCCAGCTTCACTGAATGCACTTAAGCAAGCGCCGTGGACTGCTTCTGAAATACCCATAGCGTCATGGGTTTCTGTAAGCAGAATAGCAAACTCGTTCTTCTGCATTCTTGCAATTCGACTGTCGGTAAACTGATGATGATGTAGTGATAAGCAGTCGTTAATTTCCTCGACGAAATCGCGAATACGCTTTTTTCTAATATTCGCCGGTGAGCGCAAAAAGCCTTCGCCTTCAGTGAATCTAACAAAGAACAGGCAGTTCACACCTTCTGTGTCTCTAAAAGCCAGCTGTCCTTTTAGAATTGAGATGAAATAATCCCTATTTGCTACACCAGACTCGTCATCGAATTGTGTTTTGTAGCGCATAAGGTCAAGACGCGTGTTCTCTTCCTCCATGATCTTTCTAGAATTAGTGGCGAGAAAATTCATCGCGCGAACAACGCGCTTGAGCTCTAATGTGCGAGGCTCTTTGAGCTGGATAAATTGCATTTTCTGGAATGATTCAGCCTGGCGCACAACACCGTCTAGAGGGCGAATAATGAAGCGTAATGCCCAGCCTCCCAATAGGCCCGCACATATACCTACAAGTGATAAACCGAAAATAAGTCGCTGTGTAGCTCGCCACATAGATGCAACCGCAAAGCTAGTGTCGGTTTCTACATAAACCGTGCCGTACTGACCCCAACCTTCGCTTACTTGAGCAATGCCTGGTTTGACGATGGGGGAAAAGTTGTGTGAGAACCACTGTGGCGTATCCTTATCTAATTGCACTTCATGTGTATGCGCAGAGACAATTTCGCCATCAGATTTTTGAAGTACGATAGAGGCATAATGACCAATATCAAATTGGGACATGATAAAGAGGTCTAGAGAAACTGGGTCTTTTTCAAGGCCACTTAACGTAAGAGCAAGCATGCTCGCATTGTCTAAGTTTTTTGAATAGAGTTGTTCTTCTACGTATTGTTTCGTAGTAAACCCATGAATTGTGACACTACCCGCAATTGCAACAAGGACGACAACTGCTATGGCAAGCCATAATTCTCTTGTTATTGACATAAAATCCTAAGACCTTCTGCTAATCCCCTCTTGCTTCATGCGTTCAATAACGTCACGCCACCTTGATAGTCTGCTTGTAGAAGTCGAGACTTGCGTCGTTTTCCCAGGCTGCCAAATACCTGAATCATTAAAACTGAAAACAGGAATTAAGTCTGTCCGTTGAGAGCCTGGCAACACATTAGACACTAAGCTGTCGAGCACTAGAGGATCCGATGAAGGGGTGTCATAGTATCCTAAAACCATGTGTGCTTGGGTTACCCGGCTTCTACCAATCTTTGCTTTAACATAAATTAAGCGAAGTTTAGAACTATCGATACCTAAGTGTAGCAGAGCTACGTATTTTGCAATGGCATAATCCTCACAATCTCCGCGAGAATGGCCAAAAAGTTCAGAAGGTGTTGCCCAATAGTCTTTTTCTTTAAAAACGACATCGTCAGTGGCGTACTGGATATGCTCGTCAAAGAAAGCGTTTACACCGATAAGCTGCTCTTTAACGGCCTTGTTTTCAAGGTCGTGAAGTTTAATTTCTAGCGCGCTCACATGTAATGCTTTGTCCGCGCCAAAATTATTTTTAACTTCCTGTTCGAGTTTTGGGAACTCGATTACGTAGTGATCCCTCAGTTGTTGTCCAGCCAGTAGCAAGGCTAATAATGCTAAGCAATGCGACGCAAACAGAGAAAGGGTCATATTTGATTTGTGTAGGTCATACTAAAGTATAAGGTAGAGTACTTGTCTTTACCTAAATTTTAAGTATCGAATATAATACGTTGTTATAGGTATAACACGGCCTTGTTGATATTCCAACCATAGCGATAAGTAATTGATAAAGAGAAAGCTGACTTACTTCTTAACTACAAAATCGTTTTCCTGAATATTCGCTGTAATACCCGTCGTGGCGTTGACTACCACAGACGAATTGCCAAATGCACTATCAACAATAAAGGTACCGGGGTAGAGCGTATACTGAAGATATTTTCTACCGCGATTGTCGACCACCTCTTTAGCCTGATAAAGATATAGTTCATCTTTTTCAGAAATGCCATTATCTCGCCCGAGAGATACCGAAATTTTATTGTTCGCAATACTGATGACTCGCCCAGTGACTGGTTGGCAGGCTGTCGCTTCTTTAATATCTTCTATTAATTGATTGATCGCCCCGTCTATTGCTTGGCCGTAGCGCGACTGCCAAAAGGTTGACGAAAATTCATCGACGTCTTC
The DNA here is from genome assembly GCF_057552975.1 of Alteromonas sp. 5NW40-0090. Classification (NCBI taxonomy): domain Bacteria; kingdom Pseudomonadati; phylum Pseudomonadota; class Gammaproteobacteria; order Alteromonadales; family Alteromonadaceae; genus Alteromonas; species Alteromonas sp. 5NW40-0090. Next base: position 458,011 of record NZ_BAAJLT010000001.1, on the reverse strand, counting down.
AAACCTATCAAATGCCCACTCTTCATTAGTATCGTAAGAGGAACTGAACAAAAGACCGCCGTTTATTCCGTCATAAACTTGTACAGACATCGCAAACGCACGATGTGAAGTGTCGCTTCGCCACGGTGTAAACACGGATGCCTCTTTTTGCGTGACGCTTAAATCATCAATAACCCCGATAATAACGAATTGCGTGTTACTTTGATCTGATAACGTACGAACGTTTTGGTCGGTATAGCGGCTATCAAACTTTGCAGTATGGGGCGCAACGTAAGTAAGGCTCAGATTATCCGTCTGTTCTTGCATTGCCTTAGCTAATCGCTGTGTAAACGCCTTATCAAAGTGCGGAATATTTCCTTGGGTTAATTGCGCTCTGTTTCTTATCCTAAAATGTGTCGTTGCAAAGTGTTTTTCGTCGTGCTGTGCTGAGCATATTTCGCCTCTAGGAAAAATGTCTGCGCGCACACTAACTGTGACTACATCACCGTTGTAAGTCTCGCTCACGAGCTCTAATTGCTCAACTTCGCCCGTTGTTCGGATCGTCATTTCTTCGTTTTTCAGAAGCCCATTGGTGAGTTTGGCTACACTTTGTACTGATGCCCCTGCAAATAACATAGCTTGTTTAAGAGCTTCTTGAGTTGCTGCGCGTTTTGCCGCTTCCTTGTTACCGTTCATTACCACGGCTTGTCCTGTGGCTTCATACCAAACGGCATGGGCTTGCCCCGCTACCAGGCCAAGTAGGCAAAGTGCCGCCATGGTTCTACTTAAACATGTCATAAGCGCTGTTCTGCTCGGTTGTCGCACATTGCACCTCTGTGGTTGCTTAGTTGTTGCGCTGAAATAATGTCGTAATCTTGGTGGAAACTATGCGAAAAAAGTGCCAATTAAAGAGAGAAGTTGTCTTTGAAAGAAAACGGGCGCATTTATTGCTTGTTTCCCTATTATTAAGATGTGTGACTGCAAAGCGACTTTATGGAGTTTAACGTTATCCATAAAACTTTGATGAAATGCTATTAGCCTATAAAGGTTAATAAACTCAACATTTAAATGTCACTAATTCGTTACTGATGCATACAGAGGTTTTAAGTTATGTGGTTGAACAGACTAAAGCATTCAAAGTTACTTTTGCGGTCTTCCATATTTGGCCTAGCAATCTCATTGAGCGGTTGCGGCATTATCGATAAACACGTTGAATGGGAAACTGTTGAGCCTGAAACTTATCCTGTTTTAAAGGCTGTAGGCTATGCGCCTATTTCATCGCAAAATGGCGAGTCCGACAGTATGAAATTGATCATGGCAATGAAAGCGTCGAAATTAGATGCATACCGTGAGTTAACCGAGCAGGTATACGGTCAAAAAATTGAAGGTAGTCAGTCTGTATCTGGTCTTGTTGTTGACAGCGAAACATTACGCGCGTCGGTCGAAGGAGTGATAAGAGGTGCCGAGGTGATAAAGACTTATCCTGTGGGAGATGATACCTACGTTACCGAGCTTTCTCTAGACATGCAGCAGGTTTACGATATTTACTTGTCGACTGCAAAGCCTCGTCGAGTGAAGGATGTAAAGTATTACTAGAGGTAAACCCAAAAGAGAATCGCACCAGCAACCTTGTCATTCAGCACATAAAGATGCGTAATAAGGAAGTGAAATTACCTGCGGGTTCGACATAGATACCGCGGCGTAAACGCCTAAGCACTCACTCCAGAGCCCAAAGTTCCGCCTTTCGGTTTCCCCTTTTTGTCATAAGTAAGCGACTCTTTTGCCCGAACTTCCATCATCAAATTCCGCAAATGTGTGAGGCGTAGCTGTCCTTGCTCTACGGCTTTTTGATTGACCTGTGTTCGATACTTACAATCTTCGAGAAGCTTCTTAGCGTCAGCCATTAACGCTTCATCTTCTTCCGACATTGTAATTTCACTGCCGATAGCATTTTCGATACTGGCATCCAGCGCTTGGATAGACGTCAGAAGGGCTGTTTTTTCATCCAACAAATTCATTAAAGATTCAGCATCACGTGAGCTAATAAGCTGCAATTCTTTCTCAAGCAAAACGGCAAGTGAAGACATCTGCTCTACTTGACGTGATAATGCTTGTGTTAAATCGCTTGCTTGTTCTGTCACTGTACTTATCTCATGAAACGGGTATTAATTACTGCGATCGATTACGTAGGGCTGATTAAATTAGCGCAGTATTATTTAGCGCCAAAAATCTCGGATTCAAGTTTTGCTATTTTATTAGCCAACACTTCTGGATTTACTTTGTAATCACCGCTTTGGATCGCTTTCTTAAGGCGGTCCACTTTCTCTTGGTTCACAGGTGCTTCAGTCCCTTTCTTTTGAACTTGATTCAGCTGCTGAGCAGATTGCGTCAATGAAACCGAGTCTTGTCTTGGCGCTGGAGCTGTTTGTGCCGACTGCGCTGAAGCTTGTTGTTGAGATTGTTGCGTCTGATTTTGCTGCGCAACTTTCCCGTTATCAACGGGTGTTTTAGGTAACCCATTGTTTATATTGTTAATTGCCATATCTAGTCCTCACTACTCTTTCGCCTCTGTGATATATATCGGCCTTCAGGCTAATATCTTTAGCTAAATTGGAAACAAAATAGTAGATATTTCACGCTCACTTTTATAAGTGTATCACGACTTCTTCAGGGCTTGCGACTCTGGCTATTACGGCCTTCTGGCTACTGGCGTTAATCACCTTTATGTTATCGCCAACTACGCCATCTTGCTGCGCTATTCCTGCCGTCTTAACTTCCATTCCCGCAACCTCTGCGGTAATTGTAATTCTGTCGCCCTTACATACAAAGCATAGCATATTTGACTGTATAGCTTGACCACCGGTGATACGACGCTTCATTCTGGCGCCAATTAGCGAATCTAACTCCGTAAATGCGGTATGACGCAACCGTCGTACGTCAACTTTTGCCAGGGTTAAATTAGATGACGTTAAAACAGTTCCCGGGCTTATTGCGCCTTGAGTGACTACAATTTCTTTGGTTCGCGTTACCTGTCCGCTAGTGAACAAATACCATTCATTGTTTTTACAGCTTACTCTCACTGATATGTAAGATTGGCTAAGTGCTTCCTGCGATACATTGTATTGAAAGCCCGTTGGGCAGTCAGGAATATTTATCCTATCGTCTATCTTCACAATGTCGACATCAATGTTAGTATCCTGCGTAGTATCAATGAGTTGATTTATCAAATACTGCTTGGCACCTTCTTCAACTCGCTCATGGTTAGTCGTTGCCCCATAGCATTGTGCGCTAAGTAAACTGAGCACTAAGCTGGTGAACGAGCGATAAAATGTAATCCGCATTTTGTTGTTTATATTTTTCATCATGACTTTTCGTGTTCAGTTTGCGAGTTATTGACTATGCTTAATAAAATACATATTTGTGAATATCAGGTTTGGCGACAAAATAAACTTCAAAGGTTTGCTTAGAAAGCTTCAACAACGACTCATCTAGCGGATAACGTTAAAATGCATGTGAAGCTTAAATTAACCATAGGCGTCATTTTTCTGTCGTTTGACCTGCAAAAATTTAATGATATTGTCTATCTTTACCATAAGAGGCAATGATCATGCCCAGTATTACTTAGAGGTGACCTATGTCGGGGATTTTAGATTCGGTAAACCAGCGAACACAGCTTGTCGGGCAGAATCGCTTAGAGTTGTTGCTGTTTAGACTGAACGGTCGTCAACGGTTCGGTATTAACGTGTTTAAAGTACGTGAGGTGCTTCAGTGCCCGCCGCTTACTGCAATGCCGAAATTAAATCCATTGGTTCGCGGTGTAGCGCATATTCGCGGCCAAACTATTTCGGTCATCGATTTAAGTATGGCAACTCGTGGTCGCAAAATTGAAGATCTTTCTAATGCTTTTATCGTAATTGCTGAATACAACCGTTCTGTTCAAGGTTTTTTGGTGGGGGCTGTCGAACGTATTATTAATACCAACTGGGATGCCATTATGCCACCGCCACAGGGTACAGGGCGAGCAAGCTATTTGACGGCAGTGACCGAAGTTGAAAACGAACTCATTGAAATTCTAGACGTGGAAAAAATTCTAAACGAGATTTCTCCGCTAAATGCTGAAGTGAGTGCAGACGTTGCTGAAGGTCTGACTACCGAAGGGCAAGAAAATAAAATTATCTTCATTGCCGATGACTCGGCAGTAGCGAGAAATCAGGTGAAAAAGGCACTTACATCGCTAGGCCTTGAAATTGAGCTTGCGAAAAATGGTCTTGAAGCACTCAAGCGACTTAAAGAAATTGCCGAAGAGTACGGCGATGTAACAAATCGTGTAGGTGTATTAGTCTCAGATATCGAAATGCCGGAAATGGATGGCTATACCCTTACTGCAGAAATTAAAAATATACCTGAACTTCAGAAACTTCATGTGGTACTGCACACGTCGTTAAGCGGTGTTTTCAACCAAGCTATGGTACAGAAGGTCGGTGCGGATGACTTTATCGCGAAATTCCATCCAGACGAATTAGCGACAGCAGTTCAGAAATGGCTAATGACTGAGTGCGAGTAACGGAGCAAAAACGGATTGGCTAATAAAGACGTTTCGCCTGCAAGTTATCTAAAGTTTAGAGAGTTTCTTGAAAAGCAATGCGGCATAGTATTGGGGGAGAATAAACAATATCTTGTTCGGAGTCGTTTGGCTTCGTTGCTTTTTAAGCATAAATATGGGTCAGCAGACGAACTCATTGATGTTGTTGTACGTGGTTTTGATAGGACCCTGTTGCAAAGCGTTATCGACGCGATGACTACTAACGAAACATTATGGTTTCGCGATAATTATCCCTTTGATCTTCTTATAAAAGATCTATTGCCGTCCCTATCAACGAAAAATCAGAAAATCCGTATTTGGAGTGCTGCGTGTTCTTCTGGTCAGGAACCCTATTCCATTGCCATGTGCGTGCTTGAATTTCAACGTCAACGCCCAGGAGCCTTGAGAGCTGGTGTTGAAATAGTGGCGACTGATTTATCATCTGAAATGTTGCAGAAGTGCGAATCTGGCATTTACGATGAATTGTCGTTGGCGAGAGGTTTATCTCCTCAGCGAAGACAAGCATTTTTTCAACAAAACGAAGAAGGTCTAATGCAGGTAAAACCTGAAGTTCGCCGTATGGTGAGCTTTAGAAGTTTAAACCTGCTCACGAGTTATGCAGCACTTGGCCGCTTTGATATTGTATTTTGCCGCAACGTTTTGATTTATTTTTCAGCAGAAGTAAAACAACGGATCCTGCAACAAATTGCCGGGCAATTGCAGCCAGAGGGCGTGCTATTCCTTGGCGCATCGGAATCTATCAGTGCTGCAAGCGATATATACAGCATGGTAAAATGCCACCCTGGCCTTTACTACCAAAAAAAATAACTTAATTCACTGACCTGATTAATAAAGGCTTTTATAGGTCAGGTCAGAATTATAACGACTATATTTCTCTTCAAAATCTCATTCTGGCATCTGCCTTGCTAACTATTTCTACAAACGACAGTAAAACGGCAAAAGTCTGACTTTAAATACGCGCGTTTAGTCTGTCATCAGGAAATATTTTTAAGTTTGTCAGAGGTCATGTTATGGCTATTAACCTAGATAAGTTGGTGGGTTTTCACGAATCAGCGCTCACTATACGTACCGAGCGTATGGAAGTGATTGCCGGTAATTTGGCCAACGCTAATACGCCTGGTTATAAAGCACGAGACATCGATTTCAATAAAGCTATGCAATCTGCTATGCAAGAGGCGTCAGGCAGTTCAACAGGGCACTCTTCAAAAATGGTGCGGACTAATGAGCGCCACCTAAGCGGCAATTCCACGTCAGTGGCGGCAAATTTTGACATGCAGTACCGCATTCCGACTCAGCCAGACACTGGTGACGGGAATACGGTGGAAGTTCAAGCGGAAAGAAACCGATTTTTAGATAATGGTTTGCGTTACCAAGCTAGCCTCGAATTTTTAAACGGAAAAATTAAAGGCATGAAAAAAGCGCTTAGCTCAGGAGGTCAATAGTCATGAGTTTATTTAATGTTATGCAAATCTCGAGCACTGGTATGGAGGCAGAAAATGTTCGCCTTAACACCACGGCTAGTAATATCGCCAACGCAAACTCGGTAAGCAGCAGTTACGACGAAACCTACCGAGCTCGCCATCCAGTTTTCGCAACAGCATTACAAGACGCCATGCGCGATCAGTCCAAAGGGGCAGGTGTTCAGGTTAAAGGCATTGTAGAAAGTGACGCACCGCTTAATGTGGAGTATTCGCCTAATAATCCAATGGCAGATGAAAACGGATATATCTATAAGCCAAACGTCAACATAGTCGAGGAGATGGCAAACATGATGTCGGCGTCTAAGGCGTATGAAACAAACGTACAAGTAGCGGATACCACTAAGCGAATCTTCCGCCGCGTATTGCAATTAGGTCAAGGGCAGTAATTTGCCGCTTGAATAATGTGAGGATTTATCTGTGAACACCATAAATAACAGCGGCTTAAATACTGATCTGTATTGGCAGGAAGAAACCGTCAAAATTGCTGATGGTACAGAGCAGCAGTTAACTCAGGAAGATTTCTTTTCAATGTTGACTGAACAACTGGCGAACCAGGATCCCACGGCACCGGTTGATAATGATCAGATGGTGGCGCAGATGACATCATTTACTATGGCAGACGGCATTTCTCAGCTTAACGAGAAGTTCGAATCTTTCGCCGCTTCAATGACATCAAATCAAGCACTGCAGGCGTCGAGTCTCATAGGACAAAACGTGCTAGTTCAAGGCAACGTTGGTTACATGGCAAATGAAGGTGATGGAATCTCAGGCGTCATCGTAAATGAGAAAACGGTTCAAAACATGACAATTAGCATTGAGAACCAGTTTGGTGAAGTGATTAAAACCATTGATGCAGGTACACAAAGTGCAGGCAACATAGAGTTTGAATGGGACGGCAAAGATAAACATGGCAACCAGATGGCGCCGGGTGAATATGTTATCAGTGCCACTGGCGAACTAAACGGTGAAGGTGTGCAGCTTAATACTGCCGTTAATCGTCATGTTGGAAGTGTAAGCTTGGCCGGCAGCGGTCAGGGCGTAATTTTGAATTTGGATGGTGATGTCAGTATCAATCTTGATGACGTCATTCAAATCGGCAGTTAGTAGGAGAATCAATAATGTCTTTTAATATTGCACTGAGTGGCGTATCGGCCGCGCAAAAAGATTTGGATGTAACCGCCAACAACATCGCAAACGTTAATACTGTTGGCTTTAAAGAATCTCGTGCTGAATTTGGCGATGTTTATGCGGCATCACTGTTAGCAGGTGGTAAAACGAAAGTGGGTGACGGTGTACTAACTCAGGAAGTTGCACAGCAATTTTCTCAAGGTAGCCTTCAGTTTACTAATACGTCGTTAGACCTAGCGATTACAGGTAACGGTTTCTTTGCGACAGTACCTGAAATTACATCACGTGACTTTTCATTTACTCGTGCCGGCCAGTTTAAGCTCGATAGTGACAACTTCGTGGTAAACAGTAATGGCGACAACCTTCTGGGCTTCCCGGTAAATGCTGATGGAACCAGTGCATCTGTTGCGCTAAGTACTACCGAGCCTGTTCGTATTCCTGACTCTTCGGGTTCACCGCAACAAACCTCAGAGGTTGATATTCGTATGAACCTTCCTGCTGGCGACGCAGGTCTTGATCCACAAGACTTTAACCCTGAAGATCCATTGACTTATAACGCGGCCACGTCGGTTACTGTGTATGATTCACTGGGTGATAGCCACGTTATGACCTATTACTTCATCAAAGACGGTTCACCTGGCGTTGATAATGAATGGTACGTGGCTACAGCAGTTGACGATACCCTCGTTGATATGACAGATTCAACGGGTGCTGACACCGACCCAGCTACAGCTGTTAACTCAGTTGGCGGAAATACAGGTAATGCCGTAACCGCGTCTAAGCTTATTTTCTCTCAAGGTGGTGATTTCTCGGGTATGGAAACACCCGATGGCTTAGCGACGCTGGATTTTAAAATGCAAACTGAAGCACTAGGCGCAGGCATTCTTGCAAATGGTTCAGATCCGACGCAACAGATAAGTATAGATTTTAACCTTGATGTGAATAACGCTACGCCTAATGAGCCGACTCAGTTCGCTTCAGCGTTTGAAGTAACGTCATTGGAGCAAGATGGTCTGCCAGTAGGCCGGCTAACGGGTATCGATATCGGCCCTGATGGCCTAGTTCGCGCTACTTTCTCTAACGGAACCTCTGAGCCTATTGTTCGTGTTGCACTGGTGCGTTTTTCTAACGAACAAGGCCTAACACAAGAGAGCAGCACACAGTGGAAAGAGAGTATTCTGTCAGGTGAGGCTCTAGCGGGTGAAGCAACAACCGGTACCTTCGGTGAGATTAATTCATCAGCTCTTGAACAAGCCAACGTTAACCTGACCACCGAGCTAATAGATATGATCATTGCTCAGCGTAACTTCCAGGCTAACTCGCGAGCGCTTGAAGTTAATAATTCACTGAACCAGACTATTCTGAACATTCGATAGTTAGCGTTTAGACTTGTTTAATAACACAAAAAAGCGGCAATGATTAGACCGGTAAATTTTCTATCGTTGCCGTTATTAGAAAGAGCCGCCGCACAGCGGCTCTTTTATTTTCCTATAAATATCAATTCAGTACCTTTCATATTGTCTATCTGACGTAAAAATCCACAGATTGGCATCGCCTTTGCAAAATCTCGTTTAAGGTTTAATCAGAGTCAAAAGTCAGTCATGGACAAACTTCTCTACATTTCAGCGAGTGGCGCCTCCCAAGACCTATTAGGAACGGGGATTAGAGCCAATAATTTAGCTAACGCACAGACGACGGGTTTTAGAGCTCAGTTAGAGCAAGCTAGATCAATGCCGGCCTACGGCGAAGGCTTGCCAACCCGCGTGTTTTCTATGACTGAAAGCCCGTCTAACAATTATGAATCGGGCCCTATGATTAAAACGGATCGCGATTTAGATGTGGCTATTCAAGGGGATGGTTGGTTCGCGGTACAAGATCAAAATGGTCAAGAAGCCTATTCCCGTGATGGTAACTTTAAATTAGGCGATGACGGAATTTTGACAGACATTCACGACCGTGTCGTGTTAGGGGACAACGGGCCGATTTTTTTACCTGTGCCTCTTGATAACCTAAATATTGCCGCCGACGGTACCTTGTCGATGAGGCAGTTAGGCGCCCCGGCCAATGTTATCGAAGAAGTAGGCCGCCTTAAATTGGTTAGTCCTAACTACGCTGATATGGAACGTGGCAACGATGGCTTATTTAGGATGGAAGATGGCTCAATTGCCCCAGCTAATGCAAATGTCAAAGTAATGTCTGGCATGCTTGAAGGCTCAAACGTTAATGCCGTTGAAGAGATGGTGGACATGATAAGCCTTCAACGTCATTACGAGTTACAAGTCAAAATGATGAAGCAAGCAGAAGAGCTTGATACTCGCGGTAACCAGTTACTACGCATCTTGTAAAAGAATTTTTATCACCGTTGCCCTATGAGCAACGTCGGAGGTTAACATGCATCCAGCATTGTGGATTAGTAAAACCGGACTAGACGCCGCACAGACCGATGTGGCAGTGGTGTCTAACAACCTTGCGAACGCTTCAACAGTGGGCTTTAAAAAAGACCGCGCGGTGTTTGAAGATTTGCTTTATCAGAATATCAATCAGCCAGGAGGGCGTTCCTCTGCTGATACAGAGTTGCCATCTGGACTTATGCTTGGTTCAGGTTCGAAAGTGGTCGCTACGCAAAAAGCGCATACACAAGGCAACTTGCTCACCACTGAAAACGCGTTGGATATGTCAATTCAAGGCCGAGGTTACTTTGAAATTTTGCAGCCTGACGGCACTATCGCTTATTCACGAAATGGTCAATTTTCATTAAATGACCAAGGGCAAATCGTTACATCTGGTGCTGGTTTCTTGCTTCAGCCTGAAATTGCAGTTCCTGAAGATGCACAGCAGATTACTATTTCTCAAGATGGTGAAATTAGCGTGAGCATACGGGGTCAAGCTGAACCCCAGGTACTCGGTCAGCTTAATATTTCCGACTTTGTTAACCCGACCGGCTTACAACCAACTGGGCAGAACCTTTATGTCGAGACGGCGTCAAGCGGTGCACCTATTCAGGGGATCCCTGGCTTACAAGGTTTGGGGTATATCTCTCAAGGCACGCTAGAGACATCTAACGTGAACGTGACCGAAGAATTAGTAAACCTTATCGAAAGCCAGCGTTTGTATGAGATGAACTCGAAAGTTATCTCGTCAGTTGACCAAATGCTTGGTCAGGTTATTCAGCAACTTTAATTAGGTAGCATCATGCGTATTTTAGGTTTATCTGCTGCACTACTTTTACTTGGCGGTTGTGCCAGTACAAATGAGCCCCCCGTTCAGGCAAATGATCCCTCGTTTGCGCCAGTAGTGCCAGATTACCCGCGTGAAACCGTGGTAGAAGACGGATCGTTATTCCGGTCGCATATGGCTAACAGTTTGTATTCGGATGTTACCGCGAGAAGAGTAGGCGACATTATCACTGTGACGTTAAGTGAAAATACGCAAGCGAGTAAATCAGCAGATACCAGTACAGCGAAGGATACCAACGTTAATCTTAATCCTATTACAGGGCTAGCGGGTCAAGCTATAAATATTGGCGGTCAGTCTGTACAGCTAGGTATAAGCTCATCGCGTGACTTCACGGGCGATGCGGCTGCTAATCAAAGTAATAGTTTGATTGGTGCTATTTCAGTTACGGTGGTGGATGTGCTGCCAAACAGTAACTTAGTTATTCGTGGCGAGAAGTGGTTAACCCTTAACCAAGGTGACGAATATATACGCTTGACTGGCATCATACGTCCCGCTGATATCAGTCCAGAAAATGAAATTGTTTCTACAAAAGTGGCTAACGCACGCATCCAATACTCAGGGACTGGCAGTTTTGCTCGCGCCCAAGAGAAAGGCTGGTTAACCAAATTCTTTGATTCAACTTGGTGGCCTCTTTAGGTTTTAGGATAGGAGAGTAAAAATGCGTTTATTTTCAGTTGCATTAGCCGTACTGACGCTGCTTTTATCTTCACAAGCAGCGGCGCAGCGCATAAAAGATCTAGCAAGTATTCAAGGCGTGCGTAGCAACCAATTGGTAGGCTATGGACTTGTCGTTGGCTTGCCCGGCACCGGTGAGCAGAGTCCTTTTACTGAACAAAGCTTCAGAACCATGCTAAGCAATTTTGGTATCAGCCTTGATGCTAATACCAAACCAAAAATCAAAAATGTCGCGGCGGTTGCTGTTCACGCAGAGCTTCCCGCTTTTGCCAAGCCAGGTCAAACGATTGACATTACAGTGTCGTCGGTGGGCGAGGCGTCGAGTCTTCAAGGTGGAACCTTGCTTCAAACGTTTCTTCGCGGTGTTGACGGTAAGGTCTACGCGGTAGCGCAAGGCAGCTTGGTTGTTAGTGGTTTTGGTGCACAGGGCGGCGATGGGTCGCGTATTGTTGTTAATACGCCTACCGTGGGCAGGATTCCAAATGGCGCAATGGTAGAGCAGTCTGTACCAAGTGGCTTCGCTAATGGCGACACGCTAACACTTAACCTGCATTATCCAGACTTTTCAACAGCCAAAGCGCTGGCAGATACCATCAACGAGCGTTTAGGCGCACAACCTGAAAACGGTTACGTCATTGCTAAACCTATTGATGCTGCGTCTGTGCGCGTGACTGCCCCTCGCGATGTGGGTCAGCGCGTGGGCTTTTTAGCTACGCTTGAAAACTTTGAATTCACGCCTGCTGATGCGCCGGCGCGGGTAGTCATTAACAGCCGAACGGGCACCATTGTTATTGGCAGCGACGTACGTTTACTTCCTGCGGCAATTACTCACGGTGGCTTAACCGTGACTATTTCTGAAAACCAGCAGGTTGCTCAACCTAATGCCTTTGGCGAGGGCGAAACTGTAGTGACCACTCAATCAATAGTTGATGTCGACTTGGCTGATAGCAGAATGTTTAAGTTTGAGCCTGGCGTTACCCTCGACCAATTGGTGCGTGCAGTTAACGAAGTTGGCGCGGCACCAGGCGACTTAATGGCGATTTTAGAAGCACTTCGCCAAGCGGGCGCATTGCGCGGTGAGCTCGTGATTATCTAAACGAACTAATCACACCAATAATAGCTCGCGAGAAAAATAGGTATCAGCGGAACAAATACGATGGAAGCATTAAGTACAAAAAATCAGCTTGATATGGCGCGCAACGTTCATGATTTGGGCAGCATCAACAAAATGCGTGAAGCCATTGCGTCAGGCGATGAAACGGTATTGCAAGAAGCTGCCCAGCAGTTCGAGGCAATATTTGTGCAAATGATGCTCAAATCTATGCGTAAAGCACAAGATGCCCTTGCTGATGAGAACAGCCCATTTAATTCGCAACAAGTGAAGTTTTATCGCGATATGCACGACCAACAGCTTGCTACAGATTTAACATCAGGCGGTGGCTTGGGGTTGGCTGATGTGATTGTGAAGCAGCTGGGCCAAACCGAAAACAGCTATACGCCGGCAAGTGTCATCAGAAGTGACGGTGATATTTCATCGTTAAATAGAAACCGTGAATACAAGGTCGCCCAAGCACAAGACATGGCGCTTTCTTCAAACTCAATTAAAACGCCGTCGGCACAAAAAAACGCTATGTTCGAAAGTCCAGAGCAGTTTGTTGAGAGCCTTATGCCTATTGCCGAAAAAGTAGCGGCCAAGTATGGCATGGATCCAAAAGCGATAATTTCCCAAGCAGCCGTAGAGACGGGTTGGGGAAAATTTGTCATTCACAAATCCGACGGTACTAGCTCTCACAATCTATTTGGCATAAAGGCTAACAAAGGCTGGCAAGGGGAACAGGCGGTGGTGGATACATTGGAATTCAATAATGGACTGCCTCAGAAACAAAAAGCGGCATTTAGATCTTACTCATCAGTAGAAGACGCGATGGAAGATTACGGACGCTTTATTTCCACACAGCCTCGCTATAGCCAAGCTGTCGAAAATGCTTCTGACGCTGCGCGTTACACAAGTGCGCTTCAGGAGGCGGGCTACGCTACCGACCCTGAATACGCGAGCAAGATAATGGCTGTGTATAACAGCGAACGTCTTAGCGCGTTAATGCCGTAGTCGAGGGGCCATAGGTGAGGAGAATACAGTGAGTTCTGTTGATTTATATTCATTAGCCACAAGCGGCGTAAACGCTAGCAGCAAGTTACTTCAAACAACGAGTAACAATATCGCCAACGTCAACACGCCAGGCTATGTTCGCGAGCGCACTGAGCTTCAAAACAGCCAAGTTTTTGGTGTGGAGATCGGCAATACTGAGCGTATTATCAACGTTTTTGCACAAAATCAGCTGCGTCGCGACATAACAGCGGTAGGAGAACTGGAAGCCTTTTCTAGCAAAACAACGGCTATTGATAACCTGTTGGCAAGTGAAGCGAACTCAATTTCAAAAGGACTGAGTGAGTATTTCTCTGCTTTACAAACGGCAGCAGATGACCCAACTAATTTGGCGTCACGCGAACAAGTACTGAGTAAATCCGAGTCTTTGTATAACCGAATGAGAACGTTATCGGATTATATGCTAGAAAAAGAGGAAGAGCTCAACCTAGAGTTCACGTCGATGGTGAATCGAGCAAACACCTTGATTGGCAATATTGGCGACTTGAACCGCAACATAGTTATCGCCAATGGTAACAATACGAGCGATCAACCAAGCGCTCTGCTCAACGAAAGAGACCAGGCTATCGACGAGCTTGCTTCTATCATGGGTATTACGGTTAAAGAGAGCACTACGCAAAATGGTGCTGTAACCATTAATCTTACGTCAGGTGAGTCACTCGTTCTTGAAAACGGTGCATTCAACCTTTTTGAGTTAAGCTCTAGTGCGGATTTAACGACGAAAGAAATTAAGTTAGAAACTGACTTTGGCTCACAAACCAAAAACAACGCATCATTACGAATTTTGGAAAGTGATCTTGGCGGCGCATTGGGTGGGTTGTTTGAGTATCGCAATGAAGTGTTAGGGCCAACAATGCGTGATGTAGGTCAGCTCTCCGTCGCTTTCGCCGATGCGATGAATACTCAAAATAAATTGGGTATGGATTTAGACGGTCAAATCGGCACTAACATTTTCGATATTCCTTCGTTCAGAGGTTTAGCCTACGAAGATACCAATGGCGACTATGTTGTTACTGCGCAGATTACCGAGGGTAAAGGTGCTGAATTAACTGACGCCGATTATAAAATTGAAGTGACTGCTGTTGCTGCAGGCGTGCCCAGCGAAATAGAAATTACGTTTTTAAATCCAGATGGCACACCGAAAAAAGATGGTTCAGGTAATGACATCATTTTTTCAAACTTTGCTGTAACCCCTGGTTTTAACGAACTACCTGGTGGCATTGAAATCGACTTTTCAGGCAGTGACCCTTACACCGTTGGCAATGAGTTTCTAATTCAACCCACTAAAGACGTGGCTTCAAAAATAAGTTTAGCCACTAATCGTCCAGAAGATTTAGCCTTTGCAAACCCGGTAAGAGCGGGGGCTGATAGCACTAACTTGGGCAGTGCCAACGTAACAGATGTAACTGTGTCAAATACGGAATTGGGCACTTCTGCTTTTGATGGTGCGGGTGGCCTTTTAAACTCAGCTCCCGCTCAAATTAGCTTTACCGCTGCAGATACTTATGAGGTGTTGGATGGAAGCGGTATGGTGTTAGCTACGGTCACAGGAACAACAAATTTAAATAACCTTATCAGTCAGGCGGGAATAAGCCCAGATCCTGGATTTGACCTAAGCTTAGACGGTGTGCCAAAAGCTGGGGATAGTTTTTCGATTAGCTATAACACTGATGGCTTTAACGACAATAGTAACGCGCTCAATTTAGCAGCTATTCAAAACGAAAATAAAGTTCAGGTAAGTAGCGAAGCCACTAATACACCGAGAACCTTCCAAGATGCATACGCATCTATGGTAGGACGTATTGGTGAAGATGCATCAATGGCTAGTGTCTCATTGGCTTCCGCTGAAGCAATGAAAGTACAATCGCAAAATTGGTTTGAATCTGTGTCGGGCGTAAGCTTAGACGAAGAAGCGGCAAACTTGATAAAATATCAACAGAGCTATGCTGCTGCAGCACGTATCTTGTCTACGGCTCAAGAATTATTTAATACCATTTTGCAGTCAGCAAGGTAGGTGAACTATGCGTATATCAACGAATCAAATTTATGATCAAAACATGCGCTCGATTATGCAAAATCAGGGCGATTTGGCAAAGACTCAAGAGCAACTTGCTTCCGGTAAACGCATTATTACGCCCAGTGACGACCCTGTTGGCGCTGCGAAGGTACTTCGTTTAACCGAAGAAATTGATGAGCTTAATCAGTTCCAGCGGAATAACGATTTGGTAACAGGTTCACTTGAGCAGCAAGAGGCTGTGCTAACGAACATTACCGACTCTATTAACCGTGCCCGCACGCTTATCGTTCAGTCTGGCAATGGCATATTGTCTGACCCAGATAAGCGCGCAATTGGCGCTGAATTAGAGCAAATCAAACTCGAAGTGTTTGACCTGATGAACACCCAAGATGCAGACGGCAATTATTTATATGCAGGTTTTCAATCTGGCAATCAGGCATTTGAATATAATCCCGCAGCGGGTGGGAATGCCATTACCTTTGCAGGCGACCCCGGTGTGAGCTTTGTTCAGCTATCTAATAGCTCGAAGATTCAATCAACCAGTAACGGATATGAAGTTTTTGAAAACGTGCTATCGCGATTTAAGTTTTCAGTTGATGGCACTACTGGCGCTACGATAAATACAGCCGCGGTTAAGCAGCAGGGCACATTTGATACCTTTTTTGACAAAAATTATGACCCGGTCAATGCTGCAAATAACGATTATCGCATTAATTTTTTAGCGTCAGGGCAGGCTGAACTTGTCAATCAAGGAACCGGTACGGTTGTCGATTCTGTTTCCTATACCTCTGGACAGCCTTTTACCATTAAAGGAATGGAATTCGACGCCACAGCAGCTCCTGGTGATAGCATCGATCTATCGTTTGATGCCCCAGAGAAAAAAAGCATGGCCCAGTCAATTCACGAAATTCAAACCATTCTAATGGATTCCACGATTGATAATTCAGCGCTTCAGGAGTCGATTGCAGATGCATTAGTGGGTTTAGATAACGGGCTTGAAAAGCTTTCCTTAGAACGGGCTTCCATCGGTAGCCGTTTGAATATCGCTGAGAGTACTTATGAAAGTAACCTTGATATGGAAATTGCGGCAAAGGCACAGCGCTCATCTATTCAGGATGTGGATTATGCAGAAGCATCGACTGAGTTCGCAAAGCAGGAAACTGCATTAAGTGCTGCGTTGGCTACTTTCCCTAAAGTAGCTAACTTGTCGCTATTTGATTTTGTTTAACGGTCTTAATTTATCAAGTCATTAATACCGCTCAAGTGCGCCATGTAGACTCTGGCTTGATTGTCGATATGGCAAGAGTAGTAAGAGATATAAAGGTTGTCTCCTTCAATCACCAAGCCAGGATAACTTGTATCTCCTCCGCTTGGCAGCGTTTTTAGTTCAGTTAATATTTTAGTTACGCTATCAAATAGCCATACCCTAGTTGTAAATTGATGTGACCCCCAATCTATATGTCGTCCTGCAACGATATATAGGTTTTCACTTAATGCCACAGCTGCGGGACCACCAATATAGATCCCCAAATCATGCCAGTTCCATTTGGTATAAGGCGGTTTTGACGTACCAAATTGCGCACTGAATGTATCGGCATCTCGTCTTAAAAATACCGAGGCATTTCCGTAATCATCAAACAAGATCGTGCTTTCATTGGGGTAACCCTTACCTTGTTTGTCCAAACAAAAAGCCTCCTCCTTGTGAACGTGCATTGAACGTGTTGGGTCACCCTTATAGAGCGAAACTGAGTTCGCTCGTCGATTGTATGCAAAGCCATAAGCTTCTGAGTTATAAAAAGTATTGTTCCACAACCACCAACCGCTTCTACCGTGACTATTCCCTGCAGACCATGAATAGCCGGTGGTTGAGAAAAAAGTCACCATTTTTGTGACCACTTTTCTATTATCAAGGAAGGATTTTGCATAGGTAGTAAGCATGAGACGAGAGCCATCGTATGAGAACTTCGGATCTCGTAGGTCTGCATTATTCTCTCTAATAACTACTCTGTTGCGAACTTGAAACGAAGTTTTATCAAGAGTTAATACAATAACCACACCGTCAGTACTGACATGGTCGGTAGCTTGTCGGTAACAGCACATCAAGGTTTTACGACTTTTGTCGAACGGATTTTCTATTAAATCAGTGAAAGCGCAATGGGTTGCAGGCTTGGATATGCGCTTTATGTTGAACAGCATCAAACTATTTTTCACGCTAAATCTCCCTTAAAAATCCACCAGTTATGTCGTGTCTTACCGTCAATCTACGGCAATATCTTACCGCCTATCGGCAAAAATCGTAATTTTTTCTAAAGGGATTCTAAATGATGTCGATACAGTTTCTGAGAGAGCCAGTTCATCAATTACCCCTCAGGTCTTGATGACTACTAAAACAAAACGTCGGCAATGCCGACAGCCAGCGCACGCTGGACTGAGAGTGTAGGAGAGACTTTATGTCTATGTTCGTTAATACCAATGTATCCTCATTGAATGCCCAGCGTCAGCTTTTTGATGTTAGTAATTCTTTGAGTACGTCTTTTGAGCGCCTTTCTTCAGGCTTCCGTATCAACAGCGCTGCTGATGATGCCGCAGGTCTTCAGATTACCGACCGAATGACTTCACAAGTCCAAGGACTTAACCAAGCCGTACGTAACGCAAACGATGCGATTTCACTGTCGCAAACTGCAGAAGGTGCGCTTTCTGAAACTACGACTGCGTTACAGCGTATTCGTACGCTAGCGGTTCAATCACAAAATGGCATCAATAGTGACTCTGATAGAGAAGCGCTACAAAAAGAAGTCGATGCTTTACGTACAGAGATTTCGCGCATAGCTACAACAACTCAATTCGCGGGTGTTGATGTTCTGTCTGGGGCATTTTCAGCTAAGTTTCTTGTTGGGGCTAATTCGGGCCAGACTATATCTGTAAATCTTTCTAGCCAAGCCTTAACTCGGGCCAACGTTCAAGGTTTCAGTGCAACGGGACTTGGCCTTGTTGGTGGAAACAATGATGTTTTAACAAGCGAAAACGCTTCCGCGATGATGGCGTCTATTGACAACGCTATCTCAGCAATTGGTGGACTTCGCGCAGACTTGGGGGCGCTGCAAAATCGTTTCCAGTCCACTATTCGTAATCTAAGCAATATCTCAGAAAATGTATCTGCTGCTCGTTCACAGATTAAAGATACAGATTTCGCTACAGAAACTGCGAATTTGACGCGAAATCAGATTATTCAGCAGGCAAGTACTACTGTTTTAGCGCAGGCTAATCAGCGCCCACAGGCTGCATTGTCTCTATTGGGTTAATTGTTTAGCGAGAGTGGAGTCAGGAGGTAGTGCTCTAGGCCACGAGTCGATGGAAAAAAGCCGATACTCTTATGGGGTATCGGCTTTTTTATTTTAAAGTCATGTAAAACCATCGCTTACGTAGAACATGATATAGCGCATTCCTAACCAATTTACTAGCCGCTCTTCCTGGTTAACGACTTCATCGCTTACTTGAAAGCCCTAGGGCGCCAATGACTGAAGTCTAACGGCACCTTAATATTAATTTTTTAGTTACCTGTCTGAATATAGTGAGTTTTTACTTACTTATCATTTGCCACCAAAAAAATCCCAAAAAAGACTAAAGTAATTTTCCGAAAGTGACGATAACTATTACAAAGGGCGATATAACTTGTTTTATGTCTCCTAGGTCAAAAAAAAGATGGTTTACATTATGGTTTTTTGAATCCTGGTATGTGTTTTTTTTCTTTTATTTGACTTAAAGTTTAATAAAAACATTATGTTACATGTCGAAAATAAATTTTTAAAAATATCTAAAGAAAATTTGTTTGAATGACGATAAATAGGAAGGTTTGCTAAGAGTGGAGCTGCTGACTGGCAAGAATGAAGCCAGGAGGTAGTGAGAGGTTTGAGGTCTGGAACATCAAACCCACCAGTCAGCAAAGAGAAGTAACTTCTCTATGTAGCAATTTTACCGGTTAGTGTGCCGATAAAATGTCAGATTAAACTGACACCTTAATGAAGCACAGGCTATGCCAAAATTTTTTAACTACTGCGCACATAATAAAACCAATAGCGCAACACTCGAAACTGTTAGGAGAGACCCATGAGTCTATTTGTAAATACCAATGTGTCATCGCTAAATGCACAACGCCAACTATTCACAACAGGCAATAACTTAAGCACTGCTTTTGAACGTCTATCATCTGGTTTTCGAATCAATAGTGCTGCTGACGACGCTGCTGGTCTTCAAATTACTGACCGTATGACATCTCAGATTCAAGGTCTGAACCAAGCGGTACGAAACGCAAATGATGGTATATCGCTTGCGCAAACAGCTGAAGGCGCCATGGCTGAAACGACAACTGCACTTCAACGTATTCGTACATTAGCAATTCAGTCGCAAAATGGTATTAACAGTGATGCTGATCGCGAAGCTCTTCAAAAAGAAGTTGACGCATTGCGAACAGAGATCTCACGAATCGCCACGACAACACAGTTTGCTGGTGTGGACGTATTGTCAGGGGCATTTTCTGCAAAGTTCTTGGTAGGAGCAAATGCAGGTCAAACCATATCTGTTAATTTATCTGCCCCTGCTTTGACAAGAGCTAATGTTGCTGGCTTTAGTGCTACAGGTCTTGGTATCACAAGCGCTGACGTATTAACCGAAAGCAGTGCTTCAAGTTTGTTAACTGCTGTAGATACAGCAATATCTGCTATAGGTGGTCTACGTGCTGATTTGGGTGCACTACAAAATCGATTCCAGTCGACTATCCGTAACTTGAGTAACATTTCTGAAAACGTGTCTGCGGCAAGATCGCGTATCAAAGATGCTGACTTTGCCACCGAAACGGCAGAATTAAGCCGTAACCAGATATTACAGCAGGCAAGTACCACTGTTTTAGCACAGGCAAATCAGCGCCCTCAGGCTGCATTGTCACTGCTAGGCTAATAGTCCTAGTTGATGTTAAGCGCTATTTGGGAAGGAGTTGAGAGGCCATCCCCTGAAGAAAGGAATGCGGCCATTAAGGCCGCCCCTTTGAGAAAGCGCCGACTAACAGGACTGAGAGTGTAGAAGTGTTGGTTGAGAGGCCAGTTTATCCTACTAAACCCTGCCAGCCGACAGAAACTGAATTTGCTCTATCTCCTAACGTGAGCAAATTGGCCGAGATATCGTTGTCTCGGCCTTTTTTTATTTTTTACCGAAACATCTCACCAATTTCAAACTACGGTAGAGCAACGCCGTAGTCCACTTAAAATTATGCATATTAAGTGCCAACTTCTGTAACTCTATCACCTGAATATTCCTCAAAAGTACTGTTTTCCGATAAGGCTGGGTTATTGTATGCAATTGATAGAGCACCAAGGCAACGATTATTTCTAGAATAAGTGTGTCTTGTACCAATCCACGTAGATCATTATCCACTTAGATTTCGAAAAATTACTGTAAATATTGAAAAACTAAATTTATTAATATTTCGAATAATCAATAATTTATTTGTATTTTAGTAAATTTTTTAAAAAAACAACAAAAAAAGCTAAAGAACCTAAAGCATTGGCCGATACCTATTGTTGAGGGGTAATTTAATTTACTTTTATATTGAGGTGTTGGCGGGAGTAGTGACCCAGCTAATATGAACTGGAAGGATTTGATGATAGCAGGTTTGCCGTCGAATCCCTAGGAGGTAATCTAATGTCTTTATTTGTAAATACAAATGTTTCAGCTATTAACGCTCAACGTCAGCTTTTTGACGTAAGTGATCGACTCAACACATCCTTTGAAAGGCTTTCGTCAGGTTTTCGTATCAATAGTGCATCCGATGATGCTGCGGGTCTTCAAATTTCAGATCGTCTCACATCACAGGTACAAGGGTTAAATCAAGCGGTAAGAAATGCTAACGACGCAATATCGCTGACTCAAACTGCGGAAGGTGCGTTGGGGGAAGTTACGACAAGTCTCCAACGTATTCGCCAACTGGCCGTGCAATCTCAAAACGGTATAAACAGTTCGGCTGATCGAGAAGCTTTACAAAAAGAAGTTACGGCTTTACGCACTGAAATTTCTCGCATAGCTACAACCACGCAGTTCGGTAATGTTAACCTCCTTGACGGAAACTTCTCTGCCAAGTTCTTAGTAGGGGCTAACGAAGGCCAAACTATCTCGGTTAATCTTTCGTCAACTAACCTCGGACAAATCAATGGTTTCAGTGCTACTGGTTTGGGGATTGTAAGCAATGATATTTCAACGGCGACCGGTGCATCAGCGTTGCTTGGTGATGTAGATGCAGCTATATCTGGGATAGGTGCTGTAAGAGCTGATTTAGGTGCTCTCCAAAATCGATTCCAATCAACAATTCGTAACTTAAGTAATATCAGCGAAAACTTGTCCGCTGCACGTTCTCAAATTATGGATACGGACTTTGCAGCTGAGACTGCGGAATTAACGCGAAACCAAATTGTTCAGCAAGCATCAATTTCTGTACTGAGCCAAGCAAATCAGCGCCCTCAAGCTGCTCTATCTTTGCTTGGATAAGCTATAATAAAAATTACCTTGGTTTAGATATTACGGGTGCTTGCTGTATGGCAGGGACCCGTTTTGTCTTTTAAAAAGAGGAGTTTGTTTTGGACATTGTAAATAATCAAAGCGGCCAGGATTTTGCTGGTCGACTGTCAACAGATAAAAACTTGGCAGTAGCAATAGACGGTAAAGAAAGAAAACAGAATAATGCTTCTGACCGAAGTGGAATATCGTCAAGCCCCCTGTCGCAACCAGAACAAGATAGTAAAAGTGTAGGTGGACGTGGCGAAATTGCTAAAGCTCCTCGTGAAGATGCCGATAATGAAAGAGAAACCGGAAACAAGTTAGCTCTTGAGAATGCTTTACGGGATGTTGAGTCCTTTGTACAAATGCAAAATCGTAATCTAACGTTTACTATTGACGAAGAAACGAAAAAGTCGGTAGTTACAGTTAAGGACTCGGCCTCAGGCGACGTTATCCGACAAATACCTTCCGAAGAGGTGCTAAAACTTGCTGAGCGGATTCAAAGTTTGCAAGAGGATGTCGGCAGTAGTGTTGGTGTTTTTATCAACAATCAAGTGTAGTGAGGTAGATTATGACAATTCAGTCGTTAGGAGTCGGTTCAGGATTAGCATTAGATGACTTGGTTCAGCAGCTTCTTCAAGCAGAGCGCGCACCGAAAGATGCGAGGCTAAACGAAAAAGAAGAACGAATAGAGGCCGAAATTTCTGGCTTAGGACAAATAAAGTCTAAATTATCAGCGTTTGAAGACGCGGTTGATGAGCTGAGAAGTGATGCAGATATTAATGGCCGCGAGCCTACTATTAATAATCCGTCAGAAGATAATGATGTGCTATCAGCTGATGCGTCAAACTCTGCTCTTCGTGGAAAATACGACATTACCGTAGAACAGCTTGCCTCTGGTAGTCGGATAACTACTGACGAAGGTGCTTTTACGTCTAGTAGCGATGCAGTCCTCAGTTCAGGGGCTGGCTCGCTCACCTTTGATGTTGGGGGGAGCGAAAGCTTCTCTATAAATGTTACCGCAGGAATGACTCTTACCGAGCTTCGTGAAGCCATTAACAATGCTGACGATAACTTTGGTGTTACTGCAAATATTATTGATACGGGCACGAGTGCGGGACCTCGTCTTGTGTATTCTTCAAACGAAACAGGTCTTGGAAACGACCTAGTGATAACGAATGATTCTGGTGCTGCTGAATTGGATAGATTATCTACGACAGGAGGAACCAGTAGCATTAGTTCAGGCAATGTACAGTCCGCAAAGAACGCTATTGCCTACATTGACGGTATCCAAGTGCAAAGTGAGTCGAACGAATTTGAAAATACCATCCAAAATGTGTCGTTTGAAATTAACGAGGTTTCACCTAAGGATGCTGCTGGTGAATTTCTTCCTACCACTCTTGAGATAGGCTACGACAAAGAAGGGTTGGAAAAGAAGATTCGCGATTTTGTTGATAACTATAACGCGTTAATAGATGAGATCGGTACTCTAACACGATACGGTGAATCTGAATTAGAAGAAGACGGCGCATTAGCTGGAGATTCTTTACTGAGAGGCATACAGACGACCATGGCTAATATTGCTGGAGGCAACGTCAGCTCGTCAGCGCTTGGTGGCTTATTTCAAGTTGGGATTGAGTTTACTGATGATGGCAAACTAGAAATTGGTACCACTGACTTTGGTTTAGGAACTGGCGAAGATCGTCTCAAAGATGCGCTAGAGGATAATTTTGACGAAATAGCAAAGCTGTTTACAGACGAGCAAGAGGGAATTGCAACCCGGCTCTATAATTTTGCTGATGAATATACTTCATTCGGTGGACTTATCAGCTTGAGAGAACAATCGGCGAAGGATAATCGCGAGGTTCTGTACGATGAAAGAGAAACATTAGAGCTGAGAATGCAGAGTTATGAAGACGTGCTACGTAGCAAGTATCTGAATCTTGACCAAACAGTAGCTCAGTTGAATCAAACTAGTTCAGCACTACTAGCATCGCTGGGCTAGGATCTATTGGAGTTTTTTATGTCACTTAAAGGTATTAATGCTTATAAAAAAGGGAATCTAAAACAGGATGTCGCTTCTGCGGACCCTCATAAGTTAACTCTTCTTTTACTTCAGGGGGCACTAGACCGTGTTGCCTACGCAAAAGGAGCTATGGAAAGAAAAGAGCTTTCATCAAAAGCAGACTTCATTTCAAAGGCCACTGCGATTCTTATTCATTTACGAGATACTTTGGACCTTGAGATTGGTGGTGAAGTAGCACAAAACCTATTCTCACTTTACAACTATATGATTGAACGTTTGAGCGATGCGCATATTAATAATAACTTGAATATACTCGATGAAGTGTCTAGCCTGTTAACACCAATTCGAGATGCTTGGGTTCAAATTCCTGAAGACGCCAAACAGGAAGCCTTTGAAGCTCAACGTCAAAAACGACAAGCTGTGTGACTGATATCGACCTAAACCACCCTTATACTCCAACTGCGCTGCGCGAACTCAACGACAAAATTGCGTCGCAGTTGGATGAATCATCTTCCTCTGATTTCTCACAATTACTCGAATTGGTTAACGAACGAGATAGCCTGATAAATTCCCATTTAGCTTCACTGAATGATGAAGATAAACAAGCGTTTGCAAAACATGAGATAGGCGTCAATAATAAGTTAAAGGAGCTGGCGCAAAGTTTGCTTGGGTCTTCAAAGGATGAAGTTACGCGGCTTGTTCGTGGCAAAGCCGCGGTTAAAAAATACAAGTAAGCTTGTTGGGCATAATTAAGCGGTGTGCTCTATTCAGCTATCCAACCGGTAGATAGGGATACGCGCTAACTGCCGTGTGATAAAAACTAGAACTTAGTGAGAGCCTCTAACATGGCAGATTTCAATGAAAAGTCTATTCTAATTACTGGAGGGACTGGCTCCTTCGGTAATCAATTTGTTCGCTATCTACTCGATAATTACTCCCCAAGAAAAATCATCATTTACTCTCGGGACGAGTTGAAGCAATTTGAGATGCAGCAGCGGTTTTCACAGTCTTGTATGCGTTTTTTTATAGGAGACGTAAGAGACAAAGAAAGGCTTAAAACCGCAATGAAAGACGTAGATTACGTAGTTCATGCCGCTGCCCTTAAGCAGGTTCCTGCTGCTGAATATAATCCAAATGAATGCATAAAGACTAATATCAACGGTGCGCAAAATGTTATTGATGCGGCTATTTTTAACAATGTGTCGAGTATCATAGCGCTTTCTACAGACAAAGCGGCCAACCCGGTTAATTTATACGGTGCGACAAAGCTCGCGTCAGATAAGCTTTTTGTAGCAGCAAACAACATATCGGGCGCTACTGGCCCTAGGTTTTCAGTCGTGCGATATGGCAATGTTGTCGGTTCTAGGGGGTCAGTTGTACCCTTCTATCGCAAATTACTCGCTGAGGGAGAAAAATCACTACCCGTGACTCACCCTGAAATGACCCGATTTTGGATTACGCTAGACGAAGGCGTGAGGTTCGTAGTTAAGAGTTTTTCACGTATGCAGGGTGGTGAAATATTTGTGCCTAAAATTCCCTCGGTACGTATCGTTGATTTAGTTGAAGCAATGAGCGGTAGAAAAGACTTCCATATTATAGGCATTCGCCCGGGAGAAAAGCTGCACGAAATTATGGTGCCAGAAGAAATGTCTCATCACACGGTGGAGTTTTCTGATCACTTTGTCATTGCTCCGGCGATCACTTTCTTTGACAAAAATTTGGATTACTTTAAAAACAAACTCAATGAATCGGGGACGCCTTCAAAGGAAAAATTTGAATATCATTCTGGCACCAACTCTCATTTTTTATCGGTCGATGAATTAAAGGAATTAGATAAGGTAACGCTATGATTCCGTATGGTAGACACACTCTTTATCCTGAAGATATCGAGTCTGTCACTCGCGTTCTCAACGAAGGATTTTTGACGCAAGGAGAGCAAGTTCCTTTATTTGAGGAATCAGTGTGCACCTACACAGGTGCGCGTTATGGCATTGCTTGCAACAGCGGTACATCAGGTCTACACATCGCCTGCTTGGCTGCTGGAGTTGAAAAAGGCGATTTAGTCTGGACGGTTCCTAACTCTTTTGCAGCTTCAGCGAACTGTGCGCGCTATTGCGGTGCTGATATAGACTTTGTCGATATTGATCCAGCGACCCGTAATCTAAGCTTATCAGCACTTGAACACAAACTAAGCGTGGCTAAATCGGAAGATCGGCTGCCGAAAGTTATCATTGTTGTTCATTTTGCGGGTAGCAGTTGCGATATGTCTGCAATAGCCGCATTAACGTCTGAGCTCGGAATTATTTTAATAGAAGACGCAGCTCATGCTCTAGGTGGAACAGATGTAAATGGTCATAAAGTGGGGCGATGTGAATATTCGTCGATGAGCGTTTTAAGCTTTCACCCGGTTAAGTCTATCACCAGTGCAGAAGGCGGAATGGTGGTCACCAATGATGAGAAAATCGCGTCATTACTTCGCCTTTATAGAAGCCATGGTATTTCTCGCGATACAGAGCGATATTTAGACCTACCATCTGACGAACCGTGGTTCTATGCGCAATATGAACTTGGCTATAATTACAGGTTGAGCGATATCCACGCGGCGCTGGGACGAGCGCAACTAAAGCATATTGAAAAGTTCGTGGACGCAAGATACGCCCTTGCAGAGCGTTACGACTCGATGTTGGCAACGCTTCCTCTTAAACGTCCAGTTTTAGATAAAAATAGTGCATGGCACCTCTATATGGTTGAACTTGAACGCCATGACAGAAAAGCGGTATTCAATGAGCTACGTGCCCGAGGCGTAGGCGTAAATGTGCACTACATTCCAATACACCTTCATCCGTATTACAAAAAACTGGGTTTTACCGAAGGAATGTTTCCGAATTCGGAGCGTTATTATGACGGCGCGTTAACACTGCCTCTTTTTCCTAGCCTAACGCTTGATGAGCAAGATTATGTTATTTCACAGCTCAATGAGATATTAAAATGAACGTTGCTGTTATCCCTGCTCGTGGTGGGAGCAAACGCATCAAACAAAAAAATATAAGAGCATTTGCAGGACAGCCCTTAATAGCCTATTCACTTGACGCGGCTAAACGCTCTTCTTTGTTCGACGATATTATTGTATCCACAGACTCAGAAGAGATTGCACGTGTGTCTCTCACGCATGGTGCCACCCACATTATACAGCGTGCGCCTGAGTTATCTGATGACTACACCGGCACGACCCCTGTTGTCCAAGATGCTATTAAGCGCTACGAATTAGCAACAGGTAACAAAACTACGCGAGTCTGTTGTATTTATGCAACCGCCCCGTTTCTTACTGCTAGTGCGTTAAAAAAGGGACACGATAAACTTGTTGGCAACGCAAATGCTAATTTTGCTTTTTCTGTTACCTCTTTCGCATTTCCGATCCAGCGCGCTATAAAAGTTGCCGGCTCTGGGGTTGAGCCTGTCTTTCCTGAGCACATTGGGAAGCGTTCTCAAGATTTAGAAGAGTGTTATCACGATGCAGGGCAGTTCTATTGGGGGATCAGAGAGGCATGGCTAGATAACGCGGGTATGTTTAAGTCTCACAGCTGCCCCGTGGTCCTTCCTCGTCATTTGGTTCAGGATATCGACACCTACGAAGATTGGCATCGCGCTGAGCTTATGTATTATGCATATGTAAAAAGACAAGATGATGAATAACTGGCAAAACGTATCAATAAATATTGGCGGCAGACTTGTAGGCGCCAATCATCCCCCTTTTATTATTGCTGAATTAAGCGGTAATCATAGTCAATCACTCGAAACTGCCTATGAAATGATAAAAGCGGCGAGTGAATGCGGCGCTGACGCTATAAAACTGCAGACGTATACCGCCGATAGCATGACACTTAATGTGCACACACCTGACTTTGTAATTAAAGAGCAAGATAGCCTATGGCATGGCGAAAACTTATACGGCCTGTATCAAAAAGCCGCAACGCCATACTCTTGGCACAAAGAGCTTTTCGACTACGCAAAGCAGTTGGGCATGTTAGCATTTAGCTCTCCTTTCGACGAAGCCGCGGTTGATTTTCTCGACGCATTGAATGTCCCCTGTTACAAAATTGCATCGTTTGAACTTACGGATGTACCGCTTGTGAGAAAAGCGGCAAGTAAAGGAAAACCGCTTATCATGTCTACAGGCATGGCAAGTCTCAGTGACATAGAGCTTGCTGTAAATACTGCAAGAAGCGCAGGGTGCAGCGACATTATATTACTTAAGTGTACGAGCACTTATCCCGCAGAGCCTATAAATACGAACCTTCTTACTATTCCCCATATGTCCGATGCATTTAAGTGCCCGGTGGGTTTAAGCGATCATACTGCAGGCCTTGGTGTGGCGGTTGCCGCCGTCAGCTTTGGCGTCCCTGTGATTGAAAAGCACTTCGTTTTAGACCGTTCAGCAGGTGGTGTTGACGCCGAGTTTTCGCTGGAACCCAACGAGCTTAGCGCCCTAGTGACCGAGACAAAACGTGCATGGCAATCCCTAGGGGAGGTGACGTACGGCGGTAGTCAAGCAGAAGAAAAAGCTAAGCAATATCGGCGCTCAGTCTATGCTAGCGAAGATATAGCGGCTGGCGAAACATTTGGCGCGCATAACTTAAAAATTGTTCGCCCTGCTTTTGGATTAGCGCCAAAGCATTGGGACAGCGTCATTGGGAAAAAGGCAACGGTAGCATTGGCAAAAGGGACCGCTTTGGCGTGGGAGCATGTGTCTTCATGAGCGAACTTTTGTTCGTCGTTGAAGTATCGTCAGAGTCAGGAATAGGGCACCTAATGCGTTGCTTAGCGTTGGCTCAAGCGGCGCAAGAACGTGGAATTGATAGCGTTTTCTTTGTGCCTGCCTTTGCGCAACGCATTTGTAAGTCGAGGCATGATTGGTGCGGTACGATTGTCGTTGCTGAGCAAAACTCATCGATAAGCCTTTCGTTAATTGAACAGCGCCTTCAGAAAAAGCGAGCGCTGGGGATCGTTGTAGACGGTTATCATTTTGAGCAAGCGTTTATAGAAAGGGTAAGTCAGCTTGGCTCCCCGCTTTTAGTACTTGATGATGTGAAGAGTCCGATATGTCAATATGCCAATCTTATAGCTAATCCCGCGGGTGTAGATTGGAAATCCGACTATCAGAGTATAAATCCTCACGCCACGTTGTGTTTGGGGCCGCGCTATCGATTGTTACGTCGTTCGTTTCGCCAGCCTCCCGCACTGCCGCTCTCACGTCGACATTGCCTTACAATTAGCTTCGGTGGAAGCGATCCTAAGCACTTTACCTTGCCTGTGCTCAGTGCAGTTGTAAAATATCTCCAAGATGTTCCCATTCGTGTTGTGACCGGCCCAGGCTTTACACAGAAAGCCGAGTTAGGTGAATTTTTGACATGTTGCGATGCACCCGTTCAACATATTCATAACGGCCAAGATATGGCAGATATTTGGGTAAACTCTCGACTAACAATCGCAGCTGCAGGTGGTTCTCAGTTTGAGCTCGTAGCGTGCTCAAGTCCTTCAGTTTTGGTTGTTGTTGCCGATAATCAAGTTAGTGCGACAACCCAAGCAGTAGAGCAGGGTTGGTGTGAATGGTGGGATGCTCGACAGGCGCTTAACGTTGATTTGTTGGCGCAGAAAATAAGCAACTTGTGGAATGATGAAAAACAATTGTCACAGATGTACGCTCGTTCGGAGCATGCTTCTTATCTTGCAGGCACCGATAATCTGCTTGATGCATTAATCTGCTATGAAGCTTAACGTAAAGGATGTGACAGTGAATAAGCAAACATTTACTGCTTATCAAGTAACGCTGACGCCGATAGCGCGTGAACATCAACATGTTCTTAGGCAATGGAGAAATGATCCAGAAATTCAGCAACAAATGTTCTCGTCAAACTATATTACAGAAGAACAACAACTTGCGTGGTTTAACCGAATTAATGACTGTAATACCCAGTGGCATTGGATCGTGTCATACAAAGGAGAGTTTATTGGCTCGACAAACATTAAAGCCATTGAAAAAGGGCAAAGCGTAGTTGAATCGCAAACGCTCGAGGCAGGCTTATATATTGGCGACGCTAGGTACAAAGGAAATGTTTTGGCTTTCGCGCCTACGCTGGCGATGTATGATTTTTGTTTTGAAAACTTAGCCACCAAAGAGTTCAAAGCGTTGGTTAAAACCACAAACAGCGCTGCCATTAATTACAACCAGAAGTTGGGGTATAAAATACAAGCGCAAAGCCCTGACACCGACGTGTGTGAGATGATACTAACGGAACAAGACTATCGATTGAACACAACGGTGTTAAAACAACTACTTTCAAGAGCAAAGAAGCAATAAAAGAGGAAAGTGTGAATAACAACGAGAAACTTATCAATGCGTTTACAACAGCACTTGGCATAGAAGCAGAAAATGTCACCGATGACCTGACTTACAACACAATACCTCAATGGGACTCTACCGCTCATATGGTACTCATCGCTGAAATTGAAAACGTGTTCGACGTTATGTTAGATACCGATGACATTATTGATTTAAGCTCGGTTGCACAAGCGAAAGTAATTTTACAAAAATATGACGTCAATACTTAATCAGTCTTCGCTAGCCGAGACAACGGTCGTAGTTACAGGTGCGACGGGCGGCATTGGTCAGGCTATTGCGTCTAAAGCCATTGCCAATGGTGCGTTTGTCATTGCATGCGGCAGAAACCGCGACAAACTGGAATGTTTGCACGAAGAACATACGGACCACGTACATACGCTTTGCTACGATGTAACAGATTCAAAAGCTACCGTTGATGCGTTTAAAAACATACAAAAAGGCGTGTCTGGCGACAAATGGCCAGCATTGTATGGGTTAGTGAATGGTGCGGGCGTCATGGCCGAATCTGTTTTGGCAATGACAAGCGACGCCGTGTTGCATCAACAAATGGCCGTTAATTTCTTTGCTGCTTATCATCATATGCAGCTTGCTAGTCGTCTTATGGCGAGACAAAAAGCAGGCAGCATAGTTAACATTGTGTCTCAAGTCGGTGAATTAGGAAGTGCTGGAATGAGCGCTTATTCTGCAAGTAAAGCGGCGCTATCAGGGGCGACCAAATCGCTTGCCAAAGAGCTGATGTCTACGGGCGTTCGCGTAAATGCCGTCGCGCCGGGTTTTATCAATACTGAGCTTACTGCCCATTATGACGAACAGGCAAAACAACGTGTGCATGAGCGTTGTGTAATGAAGAGGTCGGGAGAGGCGCACGAAGTAGCAGAAGCTGTCGCATTTCTTCTTTCCAAGCGGGCCAGTTATACAACAGGCCATATTCTGCCGGTAGATGGATTCTTTTACCCGTGAAGTCAAATTCAGTCAACAGTGCAAAAGGGCAAACCCAGAATGCTTTAACTATTCCCTTTATTTCGTCACACTCTGACAGCAGTGCTGTTGCAATAAAAGATGACAACGCCTGTTTAACGTATCGTGAACTAACGCATCTCGTTGCGCACCAAGCTAGCTTATGGCAAAAAAATATCGTTTCTAATGAAGCCATTTTTTTAACAGCGCGTGGCGCTTCTGCGCGACCGATAGTGATGCTGTTTATCGACAACACAATTCAAAGTGTTATCGATTATTTAGCGGCACTTTCTTTAAATTTTGTTGTGTTGCTACTAAATCCAAAGTGTTCAGCAAAAACAAAAGCACAGTATAAAAAGATGTTGCGGCCCAACGCTGAAATTCGACAAGGGGTGTTGTCGTTGTTTCACAGCGAACCGATAAACGTAGATCCGCGGCTATGTTTATTGTTATCTACCTCTGGTAGCACGGGAGCGAGTAAATGTGTCGCACTCTCGCTGCGAAATATCACAGCAAATTGCAATTCAATTTTGTCTTATCTGCCTATTTTAAGTGACGATAAGACGCTATTGACATTGCCGCTAAGCTACTCTTATGGACTGTCCGTTTTACACTCACATTTAAAAGCTGGCGCCACAGTATGTTTTACTTCATATGGTCCCTTTGACAAAGCATTTTGGCATGTCATAAAACAGCAGGGCATTAATTCTTTGTCGGGTGTGCCGTCGTTTTATGAAATGTTATCACGACTTAGGTTTACGACTATGCGCCTTCCTAAACTGAGGTACTTTACACAAGCGGGCGGAAAGTTAGCCGAATCATATGTAAAGCAATTCGCGAATTACGCTCATGAATCCGGCAAAGCATTTTACGTGATGTACGGACAGACAGAAGCCACTGCACGAATGGCTTATCTGTCGCCTGAAAAGGTCTTGTTTAAGCCCCAGTCAATAGGTCAAGCTATTGAGGGCGGAGAGTTCAAACTGGTAGGTGGCGGCGCCAGTGAAGGTAAAGGCGAGCTTTACTATCGCGGTGAGAATGTCATGTTGGGCTATGTATCCGAGGTATCAGATTTAAACCATTTAACCCAAGAAGAGTGGCTTGCAACGGGCGATTTAGCGCAAGTAGATCACGATGGTGACTATACCATTACCGGACGCATAAAAAGGATGATTAAAATTGCGGGTGAACGAGCAAGTTTAGACTTGGCTGAGCGGTCACTGGCTGAAATTACAGCGCAACAAGCACTTGATTTAACTACCTGTGTTATTGGAAAAGACGACAGGCTTGTTGCTGTATTTGCAGGGGAGTTGACGTCAGCGCAGTATGATTTAATCGTCGACAGCCTTTCGACGTCGCTGGCCATACCAAAACGAAATATTGCTCTGCATAAAGTAACCGCCATTCCGTTATTGGGTAATGGTAAAGTCGATTATGCAAAATTGTCTGGTCAAATATTGGGAGAAAATTAACGTGTTTTCCTATCCTACAGGAGTGTTTGATTTACCTGTTTACGGCGTTGCCAAAAAACAGAAGCAAACCATGTTAAATCAGATTATCCCTTTGCTCAGTCAATACCATTATCAACATAGTGATACTTATAAGCGATTAATAGATAGTCGCTTTTTTGATGTTGTTAGAGCCCCGCACGACCAACAGCTCCCCGTGGCATCGCGATTGTTTAAAGATTTGACGCTTACGAGTATTGCGCCTAGCGATGTGTTTCGGCAAATGCGCTCGTCCGGTACGACTGGCCACGCTTCCAAGATTACTCTTGATGGAGAGTCAGCAAAGCGCCAAAGTCGAGTGCTTGTGAAGATCCTGCAAAGTTGGGTAGGTAAACAACGGCGCCCTATGTTATTGATTGATGCGCCTTCCACAGTGAGAACCGCCGGCCCAATGACCGCCAGAGCAGCTGGGCTTCAAGGCCTGTCTTTTTTTGGTCGAGATCACTGCTACGCACTTAACGAAAACATGGAATTGGACCTTGAAAAGGTGCAGGCGTTTTGTGCTAAATATGCTGATGAACCCGTCTTAATATTTGGTTTTACTTTTATTGTTTGGCAGCAGTTTATTCAGGCACTGATTAACAACAATCTGAAATTAAACTTTTCTGATGCTATGCTGATCCACGGCGGCGGCTGGAAAAAAATGCAAGAGCAAGCGGTGACGGACAGCGAGTTCAAAACTGTAATTCGGCGCACACTGGGCCATGTAACTGTACATGATTATTACGGCATGGTTGAACAGACTGGCACCATCTATGTTCAGTGCCAAGAAGGGTTTCTTCACACGCCAGTTTGGTCTGATGTACTGGTGCGTAGTCCGCAAGACCTACGCTTACTGGAGCATGGTGAGTCTGGTCTGATTCAGGTTAATTCAATACTACCCACAAGCTACCCTGGCCACTGCATATTGACCGAAGATCGCGGGACAATTGTCGGAGAAGATGACTGCGCGTGCGGAAGGTTAGGTAAATATTTTAAGGTTCACGGACGGTTGCCGAAGGCACAGGTTAAAGGCTGCAGTGATACATTTAGATAATAGGCATGTAGAGTGGTGCATTCCACTCTGTGAGGCTAGCCGTAAAGATAAAAAGCTTACTCAAGATAAGCTGGTTGCTTCTGTAGCCGGCTTTTCTGCGTTTCTGTTAGCGCAGCCAGGTGTCAAGCAGTTTCCTGAAATTGTTGCACTTGCCTTTTGGTTTCGAAAAGCGCATTTGCAACAATTGGAACAAAAATTAATTACAGAGAAAGCCGATAACGAGGTGGATAAAGTCTTTCATATTGCGCCTGCGAACGTAGACACCGTGTTTATATATACCTTGCTTCTATCGGTATTATGCGGCAATACAAATATCGTCAGAATTAGCCACAGAAGCGGTGATATTACTCGTCAATTAGTCGACTTTCTTCACGCTTACCTAAAAACACCGAATGGTGAAGTGTTAGCCCCTTTTATCGGTGTTGTTCAGTATAATGCTGAACATGTCGATGTTACTGAGCGCCTCAGTAAGTGGTGCGACCTCAGAGTGGTATGGGGCGGCGATGCTGCTATTGAATCGGTATCGAGGCTTGCCCCTGAAACTCGTCAAATAAGTTTTCCAGACCGTTATTCCGTCGCGGTGTTACAACTCAATAACGAAGACGATATAGAACGCTGTGCCAATAGTTTTGTCAGTGATGTAGTGCCGTTTACGCAACAGGCATGCTCTTCACCGAAGGCGCTGTATTGGCTTAATACAAAGCAAGCGCTTCAAGAGCGCTTTTGGGATAAGGTGGGATCGGCGATAGTCCTCAGTAAACACAACTTTGAGACAATCCACAAAGTTGAGCAGCATATCGCGCTGCAGTATTTGAGCGGTTGTTTCGCGGTCGTGCTTCGGGACAGTATTGGCAAAAAACTTGCTGAATTTGCGCAGGTAACCAATGTTGGGCCGATTGCCAGATGTAAGGTCAAAACCTTGACGGCATCAATCTTAGAAGCACATGGCGGGAATGGTCTGGTGTTGGAAAGTGATATCGTGTCGCTTGAGGAAATTGCGTATTCTGCAAAACTACAAACGATAAGTTATGCATTACCTCATGGGTGGCAGGAAAGGTCAGGGCAATTTAAACGAGCAGTGCCTTTGGGAAAGGCTTTGGAATTCTCGCCAATATGGGATGGTGTGGATCTACTGCAATCCTTTAGTCAGTAATTTTAACAATAAGAGGAATGGTGATGTTAAAGGATATCCGCTTTCATTTAGCGGACGCAGAAGATGAACAAAAGGAAATGGAACAGGCGTTATCTCGGCATATAATTACAAATCATCGCCGAAGCGTGTTGGCTTTTTCACATCATGTTCCTTCGCTAGCCTCACAGGTTAAGGATGTAGCCACAAGCAATATCGCCTTGTTTGCAAACAAGTTTGGTAAGTTCAACATCGTCAATTATACAAGTGGGCGTACCCTATATGGCCTTGATCCTAAAAATGAGGTGCAAGAGCAGTACCGACTTTTCTCGCAACATGCATCCTATCTCTCTTTTAGCGACGATACTGCGCAAGATGAAGCATATGACCAAGAAAACATAAGAGACATCGCGAACGTATCTGATTTGCCTTACTTCAGGCGCCAAAAAAAATACGCTACATTGCCAGAATCTGTAAATGCACTGGTTGTAATGGGGTTAGGCCTCGGTTATCACATTGAAGAACTAATAAACAATCACACCATTCGACATTTGGTTATTTATGAGCCCGAGTTGCAATATTTTCAGTGCTCAGTCCTTGCATTAGACTGGCAAAGGCTGCTGCAAACTATGGCATCAAAGGGAACGGCGGTATATTTACTCATTGGTAATGATGGTAGCGGTATTGTAGATAATATCTCCGAGCTTCGCCAAGCTTATAATATTGAGGGTTTTTATTTTTACAAACATTACAATAATGATGTTTTTGACAATATAGATGTTGGTTTGAAGCTCAATAGCTGGGCGCAATATAAGGCTCGCCCCGTGGCGCGTCTAAATCAGAAAGGAGTGAACACTTTTTTGCCGGCGTGGACTGACAGTATTGATGTAGATACGATCAAGTCGGTCGATAAATCAAATGAGTTGTTCAGACGGAATTTATCCGCATTTCAAAAGTACTTTCCTGAAATTTACCAAGAATTTTCAGAATTTACGCCTGTAGATTGGTTGCCAATTATAGATGACTGCGGCGAAGTGAACGTTGTTTTAAAGGAATCGCTACAATTATTCGGTGGACGACTGCCGAAAAACAATGCAGTGGAACATTTAAATTACTTCTACCAAAAGCCGCAAAAAGATAGCCTCGTGCTAGGCTATAAAGGCACGAAGCTTAAACATTATAAACACTATCAGTTTGTTGAAGAAACGGAACGCTTTTTACAGGATATATCTGAAGAAGTAGGTAATTTGCCTGATCACGTAAAGTCTTTGATCATGTTTGGCGTTGGTCTTGGTTATCAAATTGAGGAACTGTATAAGCAGAAAACGGTTGATAAATTGTTTCTGTGTGAACCCAATAAAGACTTTTTTTACGCATCGTTATTCGCGATTGATTGGCATGAAATACTCACTAAAGTAGACAAAGAAAAAAGCCGAATCTACATCAATATCGGCGACGACGGCTCTAACATATTCAACGATTTGCTCGGTCAGTTCTATTCAGTTGGGCCATACATTCTGGCCAGTACGTATTTCTACCAGTCTTATTACAATGCAAACTTAGTGAGCGCTCTTGCACGTCTTCGAGAACAGTTACAAATTGTCATATCAATGGGGGAATATTTTGACCATGCATTCTATGGAATTTCGCACACGGTTGAAGCAATAAATCGCGGCTATCCCTTATTAACCGTCAATGCCGAGAAAAAGCTTAATGCTGCACAGCGAGAAACTCCGGTTTTTATTGTAGGTAACGGACCCTCCCTTGACAGTTGTATAGAAGCAATAAAGGAGTTGCGTGAAAAAGCCATTATTGTGTCTTGCGGAACAGCGCTTATGCCACTTTATAAAAATGGTATTGTGCCTGACTTCCATGCGGAAATTGAACAAAATCGGTCCACGTTTGATTGGGTAAGCCGAATTGGCGACTTTGACTATCTCAAACAAATTAGTCTATTAAGTTGTAATGGTATCCATCCTGACACGTGTGATTTATTCAAAGACGTTTTTATTGCCTTTAAAACGGGAGAAAGTTCGACAGTTTCTTCGGTAAATCTTATTGACCTCAAAAAATATGAAGAATTAGACTTCGCGTTTCCTACTGTTTCTAATTTCGCATTGAATCTATTTACAACCATGGGATTCAATCAAATATATCTGTTCGGTATTGATTTAGGGTTCACTGATAGGAAAAAACATCACTCTTCTCAGTCTGGTTATTACAGTAACGACGGAGAAGAAATTTATGATTACAGCAAAAAAAATGACACTTCTTTTGTCATAGAAGGGAATTTTCAAAAAACCGTTTTTACTAAGTATGAATTCAAAGTATCTAAAGACATTTTAGAACGCGCTTTGGCCAAAAAACCTGTTTATTGCTTCAACTGTAGCAATGGCGCGAAGATAAATGGGGCGTTACCGCTTCTTGTTGACGATGTGCTTCTCGTCAATTCCGAAGAGAGTGTTGCTTCGGTCGTTGATATTGTCAAACAGAATATATTTGAATCTATTCCTGAATATGACAGTTATACGACGCGTTTTAAGGAAAAATATCGTCAGGATGTACTTCATGAGGAATTAGAAAGTTTACTGACGTTGGCACGTGAGCCTGTCCATTCTCTTGTCGATATAAATGCCTTAATTGAAAGGCAGAAAGATCTCCTTTTCGACTCCTACAGAAAAGGTTCATCATTACTTTTCTATTTACTGTTTGGCAGCATGAACTATTGCAACGTAATGCTTAGCAAATGTGAATATATTAAAAGTGAGGCATCTGCGTTAAGTTATGCCAACAAATTATTGCAGCGCTGGACTGACTTTTTAGCTGAAGCTAGAGATGAAGTAACACATATTGAGTCAAACTTTGATATTTCAGAATCTTTTGGAAGCATTAGACAAATCGCACATTTAAAGAGGCATAAAGCACACATTCTCTGCATTACTAATATTAATCAGAGCCACATGTTCAACCAGTTCAATGAACGCCTATTTAGCCCAAACGTTGTAGAGATTAAACAGTGTGGACCGGGTCTTACAGAAAGCTCGCAACTCAAATCTTCTGTCGACATACGATTTGCGCTGTGGGTACAAAAACAATCGCAAGTCGACGCGTTTATTCATACGCTAAACACAATGGAAGTGCCAAATGCAGAAGTTATCTGGTTTGGCACTCATGTCACGTCGCTTGACATGACTCAATTAAATATGCCTATGAGTAAAGTTGTGCATCCTGACTTTGTTTATGGAAACGCTGGGCTTGAGAATATTATTAAAGGTGCATCACCCTACTGGGTAGAGGAAAGAATGCCATTCGTAGCGCTGAAGCATAATTTTGGTTCTGTTTTCAATAAAGTCCTCGTTCCGAAAATAAAGGTAAAGCGAAGCGAATGTTTTGACGATATTCTGCAAGGCTTGTTTAACGCGGTAGTGAAAAGCACGTTTGAATATGAGTACTACCTTGATTTTGGTGAATTCATTGTTTTCGCAAACTTAAATGACTTGCGCTTGAATGCTGTCGATATGTGCGGTAACCGCGGGATATTATGCAAAAAAGACTTACTTAAACCTCAAGCGCTATTAGACCAAGAGATATGCGATGATGTAGAACACTCAATAGTACTTACCTTTAGCGCGGGAAAGGCGGGCGGTCGCTATCAGATGCAGTAGCTTTTTATATCAATACGTAAAGGGCATTCATTAGCGCTTTACACTGCACATGTAGCTTTACTTCGGCGTTTAGCGCGAGAACTTTTACATTTGAGTTTTTCTAACCTAGGTCGATAACCCAAATAACGACGACGATTTTTACCACTAAAACCTGAAGCATAGCGGCTTTGGGGTTTTAGAATTAATGAGGCCGCTGAAGCTGAACTCGCGGAGAACCTTAGTTTGCTATCACTTTCAGACATTTCAAGTATTTGTGCTGCTTTTATTCTTTATTTTGTTTCTGCAAGCAGCCTTCTTGCTGTGAATAAGAAAATCCGTGCTCGACGTGGGGCGCTATCGAAGGTTGTTAACTTCAACGATATTAAGATCCTTTTTGTTGCTTCGCTTTTTGTTACCGTCTTTCTGGCTTATACACCATGGCTAGGCTTAAGCGTGATTGTTTGTGTTCTGTTTTTTTTGTATGGCGTTCTTGTATGGCTTGATGCCATTCTTTTCGTTCAGTACCGCATTGAGATAAACAGGCAAAGTTTTGCATGGTTTTTTACCGGCTCCAAAGGACTAGCTAAGGGCATACCTCACTTGTTAGTACTGGTAAAACAGATACCCTATATCCTGCTACTCCCGCTAGCGTGGGCGAGTGTGCAAGTTTGTGTCTTATATATTTTTGCACTGCCTAAAGGAATATTCTCTGAACCAGCTATGCTATGGCTCGTTGGCGTAACGCTAGGCATTATTGTGGCAATTTCAGCGCTCGCTATCTACCGCATAATAACGAATGCTTCAGCACAGTTTTATACAGCACCCAGTCTGTTAGCAAATATCATTATGAGCGACAAGTTTTCTTGCAATAAATCGATAGAAATAGACCCGCGTCACCAACCGTTCGTTAAACCAGAGGTCCGCGATAATACGCGGGGCGACTTATATGGTGCCTGTAAGGGCGCCAATATCATATTAATCACCATGGAATCCTTAGGTTACTATCTTGATAATGGAAATGGGGCTGGCGTGCGCTCAAAGCTGAAACAGCGATTTCAAGCAAATAGTTGGGAAGGTAAGAAGCACTACTGTTTGTGTCCAAACACCACAGTAGCTACTAACCAAATATATTCAGGAAATTATTCCAACAACCCGTATAACAAACAGGATAGTTTGTATCCTGGTAGTGAGCCATTACACCTACAAACACTCAAAAAAAATGGCTATACAACAATGTTTTTGGACAGTGCGGATATTGCGCTCTATGACTATCACAAGCTACTTAACAGAATTGGCTTCGATTTTATATGGGGCACGCACCAATTGCCTAGTGATGGACTCAAGGCCGACTATAGGCTTTGGAGCATGGTGGAACCTGTTGCGAATGCGGCGAAAAGTGGGCCTTTTTTTCTTCACATTATCAATGACCAGTCTCACATACCTTACGAGACAATAGACAAAAAAACGTTCAATCGTCACAAATCGCGTGATGCGAAGTCACAATACATGAATGCTGTGGAAGAGGCGGACTTCATTATTGACGAGTTCCTGAATAGACTTGCTGAGAAGGTAGATTTATCAAATACAATATTAGTGTTTACCGGTGATCATGGTGAATCATTTGGTGAGTATGGTTATAGTTTTCACAGCAACTCTGTGATCCTCCCTCAAATGCATGTTCCCTTGTTTATGCGTCACCCGAAATTAAGTAAGAAAGTTATTGAACATTCATGCCATTTCGATTTATTTCCCACATTTTTTGATTTATTGGGCATCGGTGCTGATCACCCCCATCTTGGTGCATCCCTGTTAAATGATGATAGGGCTTTCGCCTACTTCTTTCACTCCGCAACACTGAAGGGAAATACACCCGCTAATTTTGGTTTCTTAAATGATGAAGAGTTGCTGTGGGTTGACCGATTGTTTAATCAAGTTAAACGCGTGCAGAAAGGGCAAAGTAAAACGGTAGTGCAAAAAGAAGAGCAAGAATACATATCATCGTTATTGCACCGAATGTTGATTGAGCGGTCATTAGCATTATGAATGGAGCATTGAGTATTTTTGCAAGCTTCCCATGGACCACTGGCTTAGCCTGGAAGGACGTTTTTGACGACTACTTCTTACCAGTGAACCTGCTAATTAATGAGAAACAATGATGGAAAAGATGCAACCTTTGAATTTAGTTTTCTGTATTGATGATAAATTTGCAGTTCACCTTGCAGCACTTATGCGAAGTATACTTTCAAATACTGATAGCCAAATAAGTTGGCATATCTTTTATGCAGCGCTTTCGAGCGCCAATCAGAAGAAGCTTACACAAACTTCTGGCAATGGAAATCATATAAAATTCTATCAAATTGAAGGCGAAACTTTTTCAAGTGCGCAGATTAGTAAAGACTTTTCCGATCGACTTTCAGTAGTAACGTATTTTAGGCTTCTTATCCCGCAAATATTAGCCTCTATCAACACCAAAGTGTTGTTTTTGGATGCAGATATGATTGTGAATGCCGATGTCAGCGACCTGTTCGCGATTGATCTAGAAGACAAAGCCGCCGGAGTGGTAGTTGACTCCCTAGTCGCTAAAGGTTCTCACAGCCAAACGCTAGGATTGAAATCACACAGCTATTTCAATGCTGGAATGCTACTGATTGACCTGCCTATGTGGAGGAGTAAACAGATAACAGAAACCGCAATGCGTATGGTCGATAATGGTACCGATTATAAATTTAATGATCAGGATATTCTCAATTTAACGCTAGACAGTAACGTGATGGTGTTAGACGGCGCATGGAATATCCAACAGTCTTGCCTTGAAGCGCTTAGTAAAGAAAGTGAAGTGAAGATTGTTCATTTCAACGGCGCAGAAAAACCTTGGCAGCACTCCTCAATTCATCCTTTTACACACCTTTATCGCAAATACAAAAGTGAAACTGTGTTTGCTGATGTTGAATTAGAACATTATCTCGACGAGCATGATCATGCGCTAATAAAGAAAGTCCAAGATAAGAATATCAGACACTTATATATATATGGCGCCGGGCAAAAAGGGCGCAGAGTTGCGCGGTATTTACAGCACTTTTTTTCTGACATTCACATCGAAGGCATGCTAGATAAGTCACCAAAGATAGATACGTTTTTTAAGATTCCAGTGCTGGCATCAGATATCAGTTTAAAAAATATACCGGTTATCGTGGCATCTGCTGCGTTTGAAAAAGAGATAGTCGCACTACTGGGCCAAAAGAAGGTCCCTGAATCAAATATTATTACAATCACCGATCAGTGAAGAGCAAAATTTTAGCCATGAATAATACACCTACCGTTTCTATTATTGTCCCATGCTACAACCATGCTCGTTTTTTACCCGAGAGGTTGCGCTCTATTAAGGAGCAAACCTTCACTGATTTTGAAGTGATCTTACTTGATGATGCAAGTTTTGATGATAGCCAAGCTATAATGAAAGCGTTTGCAAACCATGAAGCCAGGGTCACTGCTATTGATTTTAATGTCGAAAATGGTGGGTGTGTTAACGATCAATGGATAAAAGGCGTAAATTTGGCAAAAGGAGAGTTTGTCTGGATTGCCGAAAGTGACGACATATCAAGTGTTACATTTTTAGAGACGCTGTTAGCGCAATTTAAACACCATCAAGACATAGCGATGGCATATAGTGATTCATGGATCGTAAACGAACAAGGTAAGCCGCTCTATCGCCAT
The DNA here is from genome assembly GCF_057552975.1 of Alteromonas sp. 5NW40-0090. Lineage (NCBI taxonomy): Bacteria > Pseudomonadati > Pseudomonadota > Gammaproteobacteria > Alteromonadales > Alteromonadaceae > Alteromonas > Alteromonas sp. 5NW40-0090. The sequence continues at coordinate 415,770 of NZ_BAAJLT010000001.1, read as the reverse complement.
GATTACACAGCCGACTTTTATAATACGCTTTGGAAGCGAGATTTTGTTATCGATGGTGCAACCCTCATTAAAGACTATTTGGTTTTCAAAAATGTAATTCCGAATGTGAGTGCTGTGCTTTTTAAAAAGCAACACCTAAAGGCTGCATTGAAGAAAAGTACCATGAAGTATTGTGGTGACTGGATGTGCTATATACGAATACTGGCTGACGCATCGGTTGCTTATGTCCATGAACCGCTCAACCTTTTCAGAGCACATTCCCAATCAACAAGGTGGCACAATGAGCAGAGCTACAAACGTGCATTACTAGAAAAAAGAATGATCTTAAAAGAGATAAAAAAAATGGCGCTACCAGAGAGTGGGCCAAATATTCTCAAGTCATTGAAAACACTGTTTAACAATCGCCATAAATTTAAGCGCATTAGTAAACTTTATACGCGAGTAAAAAGGGAGTTAACGGCTCAAGATAAGGTTGCGCTATACGGATGCAACGATGTGAGTGAATATCTCGTTGTTGATCTCTCTTTATTCATAAATTTTTCGGTCATTTTTGATAGCGATGTGAAAAAGCAAGGGTCAACAAAAGGTGGCGTGGCGGTCACTAAATTAAATGGCAACTCGCTAAATAATATTGATGCTGTAATAATTTGCTCATTTGCGTACGCAGATGAAATGAGAGCATCGCTAAAAAAGTTAGCGTTTGAAGGAGCGATTATTACGCTTTGAGGCGCTGCGACAATACTATTATTTTATTTTTCACCGCTCAATGATGTGGCTAAAAATCAAGGTTATTTGATGTCTAAAAATCAATTAGTGCTAGTACTAGGAATGCACAGATCGGGAACTAGCTTAGTCACCAGCATGGTAGAGTCTAATGGTTTCTTTTGTGGTAAGCACCCCATGCAACCCAGTCGAGACAATCCAAATGGCTATTGGGAGGATGACCACGTTGTCGACATCAATAATAGGCTGTTAGCCTCGTTGGGGTATTACTGGTTCTCACTGGTTTGGTTAGACTTACCTACCTTACAGCAAAGTACTGAGTATAAAAGCCTTAGGGACATGGCCGTTAATTACATTAATGAACTCCTCGAAGAGAGCAATAGATTGGTGCTCAAAGACCCAAGGTTTTGCATTTTACTCCCGTTCTGGTTCGATGTTTTATCTTCACTTGATTTGGATGTAAAAGTTGTTTTAGTTAAAAGGGACTTTATATCCACAGCGAGTTCTTTAGTTAAAAGAGACCATTTTGATTTTGAGTACGCCGCACAACTTATCTATTTACATTGGTCTGCGGTTGTCGCGTTTTTACCTGAAAGCATTGAGCGTATTCTCGTGACATATGAAGACATTAGCCACAATGAACTGGGCGTACGTCATATGTTGAGAGACTTTTGTGGTGTAAAAACGCCTATTAACAATACGTTGTTTCAAAAGGAACTAGAGCATAACGTGGGCGTTCAAAAAATAGAGTGTGGGTTTTGTTGGCAGCAAGACATGTTGAGAAATTTTCCTGATAGCCGCCCAGACAAAGAAAAAATAGCATCACTTCATGCATATTATCATGCGCTGAATGTTGCTTATTTCCAGCCATTACATCGAACTTATATTATTAATGAAATAAAAAATATTGCCGATAGTTTAAAGGGCAAGCGGGTTATTTTATACGGTGCAAGTGAGCTAACTTCTATTTTAATAGGGCAGCTTTCAGAGACGATAGTATTGTCAGTTGATTATGCAGCATCTGATACGGTAAGTATCGACAAATATGGAACGAGATTTTGCTCGCCACAAGCAATTTCAGATGTCGAGCATGACATTATTTTTGTGGGAGTGCTTTCTAGAGAGGACGAAGTGCGCGCCATTGTAAGTGAGTACTCTAATAAGCCGATTATTTTTGCTGAAGCATTGTTTCTACAACATCGCTAAGTACTGCGTCGTCCGATTGATTTAATATACACCTACATCTTTACAGAGGTAAACAATGCAAAAAACCATTGAAGAAACAATGGAATCTTATCCTTATGAAAAAGGTGGTATTACGTTAATTGAAGCTAAAGCCCTGTCTAAGTACGCAGAGTGCGTCACGTCCGGTGTGATAGTTGAAATAGGTTCATACAAAGGAAAGTCGGCGCTTGCTATAGCCCATGGTGTTAACGCGCTTAAGAGTGACAATCCACCGCAGATTTTCTGTGTCGATCCGCATAAAGCATTCGTGGGTGAACTGGGTGGTATTTTTGGCCCAGAAGACAGAAAAGATTTTTTTAAGTTGATGCTAGATAGTGAAGCATATAAATATGTGAGCCTCATTAATGTAGAGTCAACGGTTCTGACCAAAGGGTGGAATAAACCAATTGGCTTGCTTTTCATAGATGGTGATCACAGGTACGGTGCGGTAAGAGATGATTATGAAAGCTGGTATCCCCACGTTATAGACGGTGGAATTATAGCGCTCGACGACAGTAAACCCTTACCTGGGCAGAAATTGGGTTCTGCTGAATTCGCTCAAGAGTTGATTAATACGGGTTGTGAACCGGTTGAAACTGTCGGAAAGATCACATTTTTCAGAAAGCCATGTACCATCAATACGACAATTAAGAATGCAAGCATTAGAACCCTACTTATTTATGCCGAACAAAATATAGTTAGCGGCGGGTTGATTCGGTTTGCACGCCTAGGCCAACTGCTTAGAAGTAGAGGCATACAAGTCAGTTTCTGTTTCGAAAATCACCACGGTAAATGGCACCCTGAAGGTTTTGAAGTGCTCAGCCCAGAAGATGCGTTGAAACGAAAATGGGGGGCAACACTGGTTCCCGGAGCGGGATTCTCCCAACGTTTTATCAGTGCATTGGAAACGAAAAGAGGTGAGCAATTTGGATTTCGCATACAGGCTGTTTTAAATGATAGGTCCTGTAAAGAAAAATTCATTGCAGTGAACAGAGCATTCAAGCCTACCTCAGTCTTTTTTAACAATACGGATTGGTTTGAAGGCAGCTACACCGATTTTTTAGCTAAAAAATTTCATGTTATCGAAGGGGCAGTTGATTCATCGCGGTTTTATCCTTGTATTGCGCCAAAATCTCGTTCTGAGTTTGTCATTGGGATCAGTACCAAATCACTTGAAAGAATGTTACCTGTTATGCAAACCTTACGAGGCAATGAAGTATTGCACGTGATGGGAGAGATCCCTTCTTCAATTAGAGAAAACAGTATTTTTCAGCAGCTTAATGAGCACAAAAAAATAATAGAAGCCGGCCAACTGAACGAAGACGGATTGGTTGATTTTTATCACCAGTGTCACTGTGTAGTTCACGTTGAGTCATTTGCAGGTTGGGCAAATACGGCAGCTGAAGCGATGGCGTGTGGTGTCCCGCTGATTTGCACGCATGCAGGAACAAAAGGATTTGCTAGAAATCGAGATACGGCGCTCGTTCTAGATACTTACTCGACCGATGCGTGCGTAAGTGCCATTGAAGAGGTTTCTACCTATTACGACAAGGCTCTGTTACGCGCTCAATGCGCTCGAAAAGCAATACAGAAATTTAGCTGGGATAAATTCTGTGATGATTTCATGGCAATGCTTGTTGATGACGGCAGAGAACATTACTTACGTCTTCCTCAACTAAATATGCATGGAAAGTGGCCTGTAAGTACCCGTACTGAAGTCCTTCCGTTTCTGGAGAAGTTTATAGATGAGGCCACGGTATTCGATGCAGGCTGCGCCGAGGGGTACATTGCGCATAGGCTTTTAAACGCGGGGTGTGCTAGGTTAGATGGTGTAGAGCTGGACGGTGGCAGAGTGCTTACCGCAAGGGCGCTAAGCGCGAACGATCCAAGAGCAAACTTTATGCATGGAAGCGTCGCTCCATGGTGCGAATTTCAAGATGAATTTGGTGAAAAGCTGTTGGCCAAATACGACATGGTATTGTATTTAGCTGTTCATCAGCATCTACCAAAAGCAGAAAGAATAACAACCTTAACTGGCCTTTTAGATTTAGCTGCTACATGGTTTGTTATGCGTGTACCTGCGACCTTCTATGAGGATGATGAACTCGCTAAAACGATAAGCGATGCGGGTTTCAACATGTATTCAGAACACTTAACTGGTCATCACGGAGGTGCGGGGCCCATTAGACTTTACAAACGGGACAAATCGCTATGACCAGAAAACGCGTTATTTCTTTTCCGAAATCTGGTAGAAGTTGGCTTCGCTATGCGCTTGAACTTACTGAGCAAGCGCAAGACATCATATTTTCACATGACGAATTTGAATACAATGATGGCGCCAAGCCGCCGCTGAATTTCGATATTAACAGGCGCTATCAAAACTATAACATTGGAAGCGATAAGATCCTTTATATTGAGCGCGATGCGAGGGATACCATCGTTAGCTTATACAACCAAATTACCGGAAGGTTTGTTGACTTTTTCAATTATCAAGGTGATATCTCAACATTTATTCGTGATCCATATTTTGGTGTTGATAATTTACTCAAGTTCCAAAAGCTGTGGCGGCGCCTCGCAACAGAGAATAACTTACCAATTATTCGCTATGAAGACATGCACAGCGATTATCAAGCTGTACTGGTAAAAGTGTGCGATTTCTTTGATATCAATGTCAGTTTGCATGACATTGAACGAATATCTGAAATGGCCTCTTTCGACAATATGAAACATGTTGAGTTGAGCGGGCAATCTCAGCGCCCATGGTTATCGCCAAGAAATAGTCATTGTAAGGTAAGAAAAGGTAAAGTGGGCGGGTATTCGCTTGAACTCAGTGACGAGGACATTGCGTACATTCAATCAAGAATGAAGCATTTCGACGTGTAATGATAGCGCAACCTAGGCTTCGCTGTGTGCTGTGGTGACGGTGCGTCATTGATGGTCGTGTAATGTTGCAGGCGATGAAATGTGGTTATGGACGTTCATCGCTTCTTTTAACGGCGTATGAATGCATATACCTCAAATCGGTTAGAAGATGTACAGTGATATGCTATACTTAGTAACCCATAGCGGAGGAATGTTTGTATGCAAGTTAACAATAGCAGCTCATCGTCATTGATTAGCCAAATTCAAGAAAGGCAAGAGAGCCTTTTTGAGAAACTGGCGTCTGGAAAAAAGGTTAACAATGCATCTGACGGCGCAGCAGCCCAGCAAATTATCGACCGATTAACATCTGAAGTCGAAGGTAACCGCCAATCATTAAACAATGTATATGACGGAATTTCACTGGCGCAGGTAGCTGAGGGTGGTTTAGGTAGCATCAACGACGATGTGAATCGCATTCGTGAACTGACGTTACAGTCTGGCAATGGTGTTTTGAGCAGTGGCGATCGCCGTGCTATCCAATCTGAAATAACACAGCTACAAGAAAACATCTCGCAAACCATTGAGCAGACGAATTTTGCCGGCAAGCCATTATTGTCTGAAAATGGCTCACTTGAATTCCAATCAGGTTCTAGTGCGGGTCAATCAATTAGCGTCAATACACAGGATGTTGCTGCTCAATTAAACGATGTATTGTCTATCGATATTACGTCGGGAACCAGCATTGAAGATGCGCTAGGCGCAACTGATGCAGCAATTGAAACGCTCGGCAGTGCGCGGGGCGATTTAGGTGCTACACAAAATCGTTTCGAAAGTGCTGCGCGCTCACTAACTCAAGCTAATGTAAATACTGCAGAAGCGCGGAGTCGTATTCAAGATTTAGATTTTGCGCAAGCTACTTCGCAACAGGCTTCAAACGACGTGTTAGGCCAAGCGGCCCTTACCGTTCAAGCGCAGGCGAATCAGCAGCAAAGCCAGGTTTTATCATTGTTAAGCTAGTCTAAATTGGTTAGAACAAGCCAAATTTAATCGAAAGAAGCAGGGTAACCTGCTTTTTTTATTGATATATTTCCCAAAACAGCGGTTGCGCTCCGATCTTTTGTCGTTACAATTTAGAAATGCGCTAAACTGTAAATAATAACAAAGCGTTCTCGGGGAATTGATGAAGAACATTTTGCTGATTAGTGATAATCAGGAACTTATTCAAAACTTGGAAACTATCGTTACCTTCATGGGAGAGTCGTGCCAGTCACGAGGTTTCAGTGAATGCGAGCGATACCTCCATGAAAGTGGTGCAGACGCCGTGCTTATCGAGTACCGCTCGCCCACTGCTGTAAGTAATCTGGTAGAAAAATTTCCACATATCCCGTTCGTTGCGCTTGTCGAAAGCAATACGCAAGCGACAGCGAGTTGCAACCTAGTTAGTGTTATTGCTACGCCATTAACTTACCCTGTTTTAACGCAAGCTATACATCGTTGCCAAGAATACTCGAGACGTAAACCCGGTTTATCTCGAGCTTCGGGTACAAAAACGCGTTTGTTCAGAAGTCTTATCGGTAAAAGTGAACAAATTCAAATTGTTCGCCGCTTGGTAGAGCAAGTTGCCCCTACGGACGCCACCGTATTGATTTTAGGTGAGTCTGGAACGGGTAAAGAAGTAGTTGCCCGTAATGTTCACTTTTTATCAGAGCGCAAAGACGGGCCTTTTATCCCGGTAAACTGCGGCGCTATTCCCGGCGAACTGCTAGAGAGCGAGCTATTTGGTCACGAAAAAGGGGCGTTTACCGGCGCAATCAGCGCGCGTAAAGGCCGTTTTGAGTTAGCAGAAGGCGGTACACTGTTTCTGGATGAAATCGGTGATATGCCGCTTCAGATGCAGGTTAAGTTGTTACGCGTGTTGCAAGAGCGTACCTTCGAGCGCGTAGGCGGCAACAAGCCTCTTCAATGCAACGTGCGCATTATTGCTGCTACACACCGCAACTTGGAAACCATGATCAGTGAAGACAAGTTCCGTGAAGACTTGTATTACCGACTCAACGTGTTCCCAATTGATAGCCCTGCACTTAGACAAAGAAAAGACGATATCCCTTTACTACTCCAAGAGTTAAACAGCCGTATCCAAGGTGATGGGGTGGAAGGTGTGCGCTTTACCGAGCAAGCCATTGCTTCATTGATGGAGCATGAATGGGCTGGAAACGTCCGTGAGCTTTCTAATTTAGTAGAGCGATTAACGATCCTTTACCCTGGTGAAATTGTCGATATCGCTGATTTGCCTGAAAAATACCAATACGGCGACGTACAGGCTTACGAGCCTGACTATCCCGAAGAAATACTTGAACGCGAAGCGTTTAACGCGTTATTTGCTGAAGCGGCAGCGCAAGAGCCAGATGAAGACGTTAATGAGCAAAGCCACGAAGGTTTGAACGGTATAGTGTCTTCATCTTTACCCGAGGAAGGGGTTAATCTTAAAGAATACCTATCTGAGCTTGAAGTGAATCTAATAAAACAAGCCTTAGAGAACCAAGATTGGGTAGTGGCTCGTGCCGCCGATAAACTTGGAATGCGAAGAACCACGCTTGTTGAGAAAATGAGAAAATACGATATTCAGCGTACTGAAGAAGCGTAATGTCAGGTAATTGACGTTACGCTTTTCCTCTAATTTTGCCCTTAAGTATCTAATATTTAAGCTAATTATAAGTTGGCATATCTTCTGCTTTATCTAAGCCATAGTTTAACAGCGTCTGCAATTTGACGAGGATAATATGGCTTTTGACAGCACACCACAATCTACAGAGTATTTCGCGTCTGCCTATGCACTTAATGGTGGCGGTTCAGCGTTAACTCGTGATGATTATCAAACCTCGCACAGTGATGATATTGAATCGCTGCGGTTGCAGGCGAGTAGATTGGAACATTTACTTCAAGTAATGCCAGCGGGCGTTATCGTAATAGATGGGAAAGGCATCGTTCGTCAAGCCAACGAACAAGCGAAAGCGCTATTAGGCGAACCGCTTGAAGAAGAAGTGTGGCGAAGCATTATTACACGCTCGTTCAAGCCTCGCGCTGATGACGGCCATGAAGTCTCGCTTGTTGATGGTAGACGTGTAAAACTCTCTATTACACCGCTGGAAAACGAGCCAGGTCAGCTAATCGTTATTACTGATTTAACTGAAACTCGTCAGCTCCAGGCGCGAGTAAGCCACATGCAGCGTTTATCATCCCTTGGGAAAATGGTGGCATCGCTTGCTCACCAAATTCGTACCCCACTTTCTGCAGCCATGCTTTATGCGTCGAACTTAACGCGCAAAGGTTTAGGCGAAGAAGCGCAAACCCAGTTTGCCAACAAATTAACTGACAGGCTTAAAGAGTTAGAAAGCCAGGTTAATGACATGCTGCTTTTCGCTAAATCAGGAGAAGAACAGGTGGTCAGCCAAATCAGCTTGGATGAGTTGTTTACCTCGATAGAGGGGAGTGCCCATAGCATGGCAGCCCAAGCACAGCAGACGTTAACGTTTTCAGGGTTTGAGCAAGATGTTTCTATCACGGGCAATCTTACAGCACTCCAAGGTGCAGTATTAAATCTTATCCATAATGCCAGTCAGGTTACTCCGAAAGGCGAGCTTGTACACGTACAGGCAACAGTGAGTGAGCAGCGTTTACATGTATCTGTGGTCGATAAAGGGCCTGGGGTGCCAGATAATCTAAAAAGCAAAATCTTTGAACCGTTTTTCACAACCAAAACTCACGGTACAGGTTTAGGTCTTGCGGTAGTGAAGTCAGTGGTAAATGCGCATAGCGGTTCACTTAACATCATTGATGTACCAGAAGGTGGGGCTTGCTTTAGCGTGTCATTACCGTGCTCGGCGCATGCTAAAACTTCACAAACATTGACTCATGTCGCGTAAGTCATAGGAGAGAATAATGTCTAAAACTACCATACTAATTGTTGAAGATGACGCGGGTTTACGCGAGGCGCTCCTAGACACTCTTTTGCTCGGTAACTATGACGTGGTTGCTGCCGATTGCGCGGAGCAAGCATTGATGATGCTATCGTCACAGAATGTGGACCTAGTGGTTAGCGATATACAAATGGGCGAAATGAGTGGCTTAACGCTGCTAAAAAGTATTAAAGCTAAATACCCCAATATGCCTGTGCTGTTAATGACGGCCTACGCCACCATTGATGATGCGGTTCAGGCCATGCGGGATGGTGCAACCGATTACCTATCAAAGCCTTTCGCCCCCGAAGTATTGTTAAATCTAGTGGGTCGCTACGCGCCTGCGCAAAAGATTGAGTCACGCACACCAATAGTAGCCGATCCTTCAAGCTTAAAATTACTTGAGCTTTCACGCAAAGTCGCGAAGTCTGAAGCGACCGTTATGGTCATGGGGCCAAGCGGGTCGGGTAAAGAGGTACTGTCTCGCTATATTCACGACCAGTCACCGCGAAGCGACGCGCCTTTTGTTGCCATCAACTGTGCTGCTATTCCAGAAAATATGTTGGAAGCGACTTTGTTTGGTTACGAAAAAGGGGCTTTTACTGGCGCTATCCAGGCCTGTCCGGGCAAGTTTGAACAAGCCCAAGACGGCACTCTGTTACTTGATGAAATAACCGAGATGGATTTGGCACTGCAGGCTAAATTACTGCGCGTGCTGCAAGAGCGTGAGGTAGAGCGCCTTGGCGGACGTAAAACCGTCAAACTCAACGTCCGTGTTATTGCTACTAGTAACCGAGATTTAAGAAAAGCAGTAGATGCAGGCGAATTCAGAGAAGATTTATACTACCGTTTAAATGTTTTCCCTATCGAATGGCGTCCATTGGCTCAACGTCCAGGAGATATTGTTCCGCTTGCGGAGCATCTTGTGCAGCGTCACGCTAGTTCACAAGGGCTGGGTACTATCAGATTAAGTGCTGCTGCGCGTAATAAATTGTCGCAATACAGCTGGCCAGGAAACGTTCGAGAATTAGAGAACGTGGTTCAGCGAGCGCTTATTCTTTGTGAAAACAATGAAATAGATGCCGGCGATTTAATGATTGACGAAGACATGTCAGCCTCGCTTGATGTTGTACAAGAGCAGGTTGAAGATAACAAACTCGGCTCAGAGCTTCGATATCAAGAACACCAAATTATTCTTGATACTTTGGTGTCGTGTAATGGTAAGCGTAAGGATGTTGCAGAAAAGCTAGGAATAAGCCCTCGAACCCTTCGTTATAAACTGGCGCGCATGCGTGAAGACGGCATTGAAGTGCCAGCCTAAGGTAACGACGACCTTAATATTATCTTCCTAAACCTTAATAAAGCGTATCCTCATAATCCGTCGCCTCTGTTGTGAAGAAGGCGGCGGTTTTTTGTTACTCACAATAAATCAAACGCCATAAATTTGGCTTACCCTCTCTTTTGTCACTTATCCTGTTGATGTAAAAGGGTTTTAAAAGTTGGCAAGCCCTTTGCTAAATCACTCATATAGATTATGTATTCGCCGGTGTTCAGGCGGTTTTTAAAGAAACACTAGGAGTGGTTATGGACGTTAAAGCCAATAGTTTGTATCAAGAAATGCAGAACATGATTGGGCAAACTCGTCTTCAAGTTAACGAGCCTCAACAGCAGCCGCTTAGTGAAGTTAATAGCTCGGCAAGTGATTTCTCGACCATGCTTAAGAATGCGGTAGATGGTGTAAATGGCATGCAGCTAGAATCAAAAGATGCACAGCAACGTTTTGAAATGGGTGATCCAAGTTTAAGTTTAGCGCAAGTTATGCTGACGAAAGAAAAGGCGGGCATTGCTTTTGAAGCCACTGTTCAAGTACGTAACAAAGTACTTGAAGCCTATAAAACAATAATGAACATGCCGGTATAGGTGGAGTAGGTTATGGCTGAAGCTACAGGTACAAACCTTACGGTTCCTGATCAAAATCAAGCGATGGACAATGAGCCAGAAAACAAATCTGGTTTTATGGATACGTTAGGGAGTGCAGATATGATGCGCCAAATGGCCCTTGTGGTTGTTTTGGTCATCTGCGTGGCCATCGCTATCTTTATTCTTATTTGGTCGCAAGAGCCTGATTATCGCCCCCTTGCGAAAATGGAAACCCAAGAGCTTATTGAAACCCTCGATTATATGGATGCGAATCAAATCGATTATAAGCTTGAAGGCAATACTGTTTATGTAAGAAGTGACGAGTTTCAAAATATCCGCCTAGGTATGACCCGCCAAGGGTTAACTAAAACCTCGGATGCAGGTACCGATATCATCATGCAGGACATGGGGTTTGGTGTGAGCCAGCGTGTTGAGATGGAACGTCTTAAACATGCGCGTGAACAACAGATTGCCTCGACCATCGAAGATATCGCAAGTATTCAAAAAGCCCGTGTTCTTTTAGCTATGCCAAAAGAGAACGTGTTTGCGCGAAGAGAGAAGAAAGCGTCGGCAACCGTTGTCCTAACGGCTAAGCGCGGCGCCGTAATCGCCGGTGAAGAAGTGGATGCGGTCGTTGATATCGTGGCATCTGCAGTTCAAAACATGGAGCCGTCTAAAGTAACAGTAACAGACAGCAATGGCCGCCTGCTTAATTCGGGTTCACAAGATTCAATGAGTGCCCGTGCCAGAAAAGAGTACGAAATTGAACGTCAGCGCGAGCAAGAGTATCTAGAAAAAATTGACGCTATACTGATTCCTGTATTGGGCATAGGTAACTACACGGCGCAAGCTGACGTTACCATGGACTTCACCGCTATGGAGCAAACCCAGCGAAGCTACAACCCAGATTTACCTGCAGTTCGCAGCGAAATGATCATGGAAGAAAATAGCGTTGGCGGAGGTGTTGGCGGTATTCCGGGGGCATTATCAAATCAGCCTCCGTTAGATTCTAATATTCCAGAAAATGCCGTGGGCGGCAGTCAGCAAACTATGCCAGGGCGCACAGCGAAAGAATCGACCCGCAACTACGAACTTGATACCACTATCAGTCATACCAAGAAACAGACAGGGGTTATCCGCAGATTGAGCGTGTCAGTAGCGGTTGACTACACCCAAGTCGCAGGCGAAGACGGGGCGATAACGCCAACGCCACGGAAACAAGAAGAAATTCTTAATATTCGCAGACTATTGCAGGGCGGTATTGGCTTTGACGTAACCCGCGGCGACTCGCTAGAAGTGGTTAGCGTACCCTTTACTCGTATGGATGCAGGTGAAATTGAAGATGCGCCTTTGTGGGAAAAGCCTGGTTTTCTGCCAATTCTTAAGCTAGTTGTTGGTGGCTTGGTTATAATAGTGCTTATCATCTTTGTGATTCGACCTATGCTGCGTCGTCTTATCAACCCAGATGAGTCTAACGAGGCCGATGAATTTGATGCCGATGAAGGCTTAGACTTAGGCGATGACACAATTAGCATGCTAACGTCTGACTTTGACGAAGGACAGGTAGGCTTTGCGCCAGATGGCTCACTTATGCTGCCTGACCTACACAAAGACGAAGATGTACTTAAAGCCGTACGCGCCCTAGTGGCCAATGAACCAGAATTATCAGCCCAAGTAGTGAAGGGCTGGTTAATGCAAGACGAGTAGTGAGATAAGATTATGGCTGAAGAACTTGCCAATGTTGAAGAACCGTCATACGACGTCAGTAAATTAGAAGGCGTAGAGAAAGCTGCCATCTTACTACTAAGCTTATCTGAAGAAGACGCGGCGCAGATATTAAAGCACCTTGAACCGAAACAAGTGCAGAAGCTGGGTTCTGAAATGGCGAAAGTGGACGATATGACGCAAACCAAAATCACGTCAGTTCACAAACATTTCATTGAAGAGATTCAGAACTACAGCACTATTGGCTTCCAGAGCCAAGACTTTGTTAAGCGAGCGCTAACTGCGGCGTTAGGTGAAGATAAGGCAGCAAATCTTATCGATCAGATCCTAATGGGCAGCGGCGCAAAAGGTCTAGATTCACTGAAGTGGATGGACTCTAAGCAGGTGGCGAGCATTATTCGCAACGAACACCCGCAGATCCAAACTATCGTATTGTCTTATTTAGAGCCTGAGCAAAGTGCTGAAATATTGGCGCAGTTCCCGGAAAAGGTTCGACTCGACTTGCTAATGCGTATTGCAAATCTAGAGGAAGTTCAGCCGGCAGCACTACAAGAGTTGAACGAAATTATGGAGAAGCAGTTCGCAGGTCAAGCGGGAACGCAAGCGGCGAAAATGGGCGGCTTGAAGTCTGCGGCGAATATTATGAACTACCTGGATACCGCGATAGAAGGTCAGTTGATGGACGCTATCCGCGAGCAAGACGAAGAGATGAGCCAGCAAATCCAAGACCTCATGTTTGTTTTCGACAACTTAGTCGATGTAGACGACAAAGGCATTCAAGCAATACTGCGCGAAGTACAGCAAGACGCGCTGCTTAAAGCCATTAAAGGCGCTGACGAAGAGCTTAAAGATAAAATTATGCGCAATATGTCTAAGCGTGCTGCTGAAATGCTTGGCGATGATTTGGAAGCGCTTGGCCCTGTTCGTATCAGTGAAGTGGAAACGGCACAAAAAGAAATTCTTTCTGTTGCCCGTCGACTTTCTGACTCAGGTGAAATTATGCTTGGCGGCGGTGGCGGTGAAGAGTTCTTGTAAGGGCTCTGATGCCCTTACTGTTGTAGCTGAGGTATAACTAAAGCTTGTAATAAATAGTCTTCTAATAAAGAGCCTTGTACTAAAAAGTCTCTGGTAATAAAAAATGTCTGGTAATAAAAATTTCAGTGAAAACGAAATAAACGAAGCTAAAACCTGGGACCTGCCTTTTGTCGATGACCCAAGAGCATCTAGGAAGGATGAACCAACCAATGCACTGAATAAACGCTCAGACTGGAAGTATGAGCCACCTGAAGTTGAAGAGGAAATTAAGCCGCCAACAGCTGAAGAGATTGAAGCTATTCGCCAAGCTGCCTATGAAGAAGGTTTTCAAGAAGGCAAGGAAAAGGGTTTTGAGGAAGGTAAGGCTGAAGGCCTCGAAGCGGGTTTGACCGAGGGTAAAGAACAAGGTCATAACGAAGGTTTGGAACAAGGTTTAGACGAAGGTCGCCAGCAAATGGCAACCCAAGCCGAAGTGTGGCAAATGCTTGCTGAAAAATTTCATGACCCACTTTCGCAAGCTAACGATGAAACGCGTGACCAGTTGGTGAAACTTGCCGTAACTCTTGCAAAAGCTGTAATTAAAACAGAGGTTAGCACTAACCAACAGGTGATACTCCAAGCGTTAAGCGAAGGCATCAAAGCGCTGCCCATTAATCAAGCGGATTATCAAATTCACATGAACCCTGACGATATTGAATTGGTAAAAGCCCACTTTGGCGACGAAGAGATTTCTAAAAAAGGGTGGAATTTAATTGAAGCGCCAGCGATGGAACGTGGCGGTTGCGATATTACTACTGTGCAAAATGCCGTCGACGTGTCCATTGAACGCCGTTGCCGCGACGTAATTGATAAATTCCTATTAAACCAAGGTTTGTCAGATGACTAGCCCTTGGCACACTCACTTTGAATCCCTCACAAAACAGGTCTCTTCTCCTCCTGTTGTTGCTGCAGGCAAGTTAGTCCGAGGTATCGGTTTAACTCTTGAAGCTGTGGGGTGTCAGCTACCCGTCGGCAGTCAGTGTTTAGTGCAAACTATCGAAGGTGAAATAGAAGCCGAAGTAGTTGGTTTTGGCGATGATATTACTTATTTGATGCCCACTGAAGCAGTTCGCGGCATTGTGCCCGGAAGTCGCGTGATGCCGTTAAATCGACAAAGCGGTTTGCCGGTAGGTATGGGGCTTTTAGGGCGAGTGGTAGATGGCAATGGTCAGCCCCTTGACGGTTTAGGCGAAATAAATGCAGAAGCCCGCGCGCCAACCACTAGACCGCCTATGAACCCGCTTATCCGCCGGCCAATAAACGCACCTATGGATGTTGGCGTACGTGCTATTAACGCACTTAACACGGTTGGTGTAGGGCAGCGTATGGGGCTTTTTGCAGGAAGTGGCGTGGGTAAAAGTGTGCTACTTGGCATGATGACCCGAGGCTGTGAAGCCGATGTGGTCGTGGTTGGGCTAGTTGGTGAGCGTGGACGAGAAGTGAAAGAGTTTATTCACGAAATCCTCACAGAAGAAGAGCGCCAACGTGCAGTTGTAGTAGCTGCACCTGCTGATACTTCACCTCTTATGCGCTTGAAGGGTTGTGAAACTGCAGTCACCATTGCTGAATATTTTCGCGATAAAGGCATGAAGGTGCTGCTGCTCATTGATTCGTTAACTCGTTATGCCATGGCGCAGCGCGAGATAGCGCTGGCTGTGGGTGAACCTCCTGCAACAAAAGGCTATCCGCCATCGGTCTTTGCTCGGTTACCTGCATTAGTTGAACGAGCTGGTAATGGCAGCGAGCGCCAAGGCTCTATCACGGCCTTTTATACGGTACTTACTGAAGGGGACGATTTACAAGACCCCATAGCAGACGCTGCTCGTGCCATTCTAGATGGTCACGTGGTTTTATCGCGAACCCTTGCCGATAGTGGTCACTACCCGGCAATTGATATCGAGGCGTCGATAAGTCGAGTAATGCCAATGGTGGTAAGTGAAGAGCATCAATTAATGGCTCGTCGCATTCGCCAGGTTTACTCAAACTACAAACAAAACCAAGACCTTATTTCTATTGGCGCTTATGCAAAAGGCTCCGACCCACGTATTGATTTAGCCATTCGTGCAGAGCCCGCAATCAATGCTTTGTTGCAACAAGGAATGAAGCAGGTCATTCCTTATGACGAAAGCCTAGAAGGTATGGCAGCGCTTGCCAAAGGGTTAGGGCAGGGATGATGGCTTTGTTAGTAAAGAATAATAAAACGCTCGTGAAGAAGAAATCAAAACTCTTGAGTAAGGGCGCTAAAAATGTCTAAACAACTAGAGCGTCTAGCCGAGTTTGAGCGAGAAAAAGAGCAGCGAGAAGCCCGGTATTATCAGCAGGCTCAGCAAAACGTAAATCAGCAAAAGCAAAAGCTTACTAGCCTCGAGCAGTACCGTATTGACTATATAAAGGGCATTCAACAAACCGGTCAAGCGGGTGTTACCGCCACCTATTATCAGCAGCATTTATCCTTCGTTGGAAAACTAGATAAAGCGTGTGAGCAGCAGATGCAAGTGATTGCTCGTGCACAAATGGCTGCGGATCAGCGAAAGCAACTGTGGCTAAAGCAACAGCAAAAAGTGAAAGCCGTAACCTTATTACTTGATAAGAAAAAGTTGGTAGAACAGAAAAAAGAGGCCAAGGCAGAACAGGCCATGATGGATGAGTTTGCTACCCAACGATTTTTCAGAGCCAAGCGTTGACCTTTCTAATCATTAGTATAGCCTCAAGCCACTTTGGCTCGACCTTTGCAAAACCAATATCAAATGGCTCAACGTGCCGAAATTACAGCGTAATAAATATCACGGTTTAACAGTTTTTTGGATAATTTCTAAACAGTTTATAAAGTAAGAAATTCAACCAAAAATAGCGTAACCCTTAACGCGAAACATTAGCGACGTAGGGGGCGAGATAGCCTTAAGTGGTTGTAATTAAAACAAGCGTTGGTGGGTTTGCGATAATCTGGGTTTAGGATGCTTTGTTTAACGCCTAGTAAATAATTCGCATCACATTACGTCTTCTTTGGTGAAAGACGATATAAATGTAGGACGGTAGGACAATATGCAACAAGTTGCCGCACATAAAACAGACATTGCCGCATTACCTTTTTCTGCTTCTAGCACAGCTAAAGCGGTCGAAACAGGTATTGGCACGCAACAGCAAGCGAATAGCGAAAACAACCAAGCATTTAATCGACTTTATCAGGAAGCAAAATCGAGCAAATCAGATTTTGTTTTAAATGACAAAGATGCAATGCGCTCTCTGTCCGGGGAGGCAGCCCGTGCAACCAGTTCTGCAGCTCATTCTTCAGTTTCTAATGAGGCGGTAGAAAAGGATAAAGACCGAGATGCCGGACATACCAATCTTCCCGTTGAAAAGAAAGTAACAGACAATCCTGCTGAGTCCGAGCCGTCTACAAAAGAAGAAAGAACTGCTATCGGTTCAAATGAGACAGCAGCACAGCGCAACTCGGGCGATAAGGAAAAGGCCGGTTTGATAGTAGATGACGCTGAAGGTGATGTTGAACAAAAAGCCGTAACCGAAGCAGAGTTTGTCATTGGAGAAGGCGGCAAAAAAGATGCAGAGGCTGGCGTCATTACCACGCCGGGTACGCCAGATGGAAAGCCGGACAAATCTGATGAAGAGCCTGACTGGGTTGCCTATGTTGAAACCCTAGCTGATCGCTTTGGTAAGGCTGATAGCAGAGAGCAAACTCAAGGGCAACCAGGTAACAGAGCAGCCAATGGTATTTCTGAAGTTCCAGATGAGACCGTTAATGTTCTTTCTGTAAAAGAAAACGGAAAGCTTTGGAAGATCCCAGACAGTGTAGATGCCAGCGACGCGCCCTCGGTAATGGCACATTTACTTTCTCAGCTTAAAAGTGGCAACAGTGAGGGGGACATCGCTATCGAATCCCTTTCGACTGACGCACAACAAACACTGAGTGCTTTAACTGCACTATTGATTGGCGCTGAAAGCGAACAAAATAGTGCCGGTAGCGAACAAAATGATGCTAACAGCGAAGCTAACGCTGAACTTTCTAAATTCCTTACCGAGGATAAGTCAGACCCAAATGCCAGTGAACTTTCGACGCTAATAGCGCAACTCATGCAGCAAAAAGAGAGCGATAACGATGTAGAGCAAAGCGTGAGCGAAGGGGCAGAGGGAATGCTGGCAAATAGTAAAAACGCAGCAGATGAATCTCTTGTGTTAAGCCTGTTATCTGATGAGCTTAAAGCGATGCAGCAACAATCGTCAGATGAAGCCAGCTCTCAATTAGAAGCATTGTATTCTGATGCAACCACTGTCATAGCCGCTGAAGTAGCCATTGACGGGGCTGTTCTGGAAAATGTTGGTGTAAATGCTAACGGGGCAGACAAAAATAAGGTAACGGCTACTGACGCAGCGTCATTGATGAATACCCAAAATGCTGCACCTCAAAACACAATGTCTCAAAGTACTAGCTTTGAAATGACCGGTGATCCACAAAGTGACTTATTAACTGCGTTAAGTGAACTCACCCCACAAACTGCACAAAAGGCTACCGAGGCGTTTGCTGAGCGCGTCGTTGCAGTAATGCCAAGTGGTGCACAACAACAAGCTGTGAAGACAAACATCATTGCCGGTATCAATGAATTTCAGCAACAAGTTCAACAAGGTAGAGAGCCTGGCATCGATTTATCAGCTATCGTGGCAGACGCCGCAAAAGAGGCGACAGTGAATACCGACGTAACTGCTTCAATGACGGCTAGGGTCGATAACCAAGCAAGTCAGTTCCTAAATTTAATGACGCAAACGCAAGCCAGTGCTCAACAGGCTTTTGCAAGTATGATGGGACAAACCGATACGGTAATACAAGAAAACGCACAGCTTCGCGCTGAAGCGTCAAAATCTCAACAGCAGTTTGAGGGCTTTGATAAAGCGGTCAATATTCATAAGCCAGAAGGACAGCAACAGCTAAACGAAAAAATTCGCTGGATGGTGAACGCGCGTAACACCATGGCTGAAATCCGTCTTGATCCACCTGAGTTGGGAAGCATGCAGGTGCGGGTAAACGTTGCAGGTGACGCGGCAAGCGTGAGTTTCGTTGTGCAGTCTCAACAAGCTAAAGAGGCGCTAGCTGACGCTATGCCAAAACTAAGAGATATGCTTTCAGAACAAGGCATTGAATTGGGTGATGCGCAAGTAAGAAAAGATAATTCTTCAAGTAGCGAAAATGGCCAGCAACTTGCAGAAAATAGTGGCAGTAGAAATGGCGCCGGAAACCGCGGAGAAAATGACGGTTTAGACGACGTGGATGAAATGCGAATTGTCGAGCAATCAGTGACGCGGGCAGCCAAGGGCGGAATTGATTTCTACGCTTAAGATAGGGCAAAACTATTATCAATAGGTAGCATGGTGAGATTATTTCAAGACTGCTATGTTTGGGGTATTCGTTTAATTCTGAACGAACAGTTCGATGAAACGCTGCATATTGCGAGTTAATTGTTGCTGCTACAGTGTTGACCATCTGTAGATACGAATTATGGCATTGCCATTTGCGGTGGAACATTGATAATACGTTTTTTCTTAAAATTACTGATGAGTTACACATGGCTGATGAAGAGTTACAGGTAGAAGAAGGCGGTAAGAAGAAAGGCAAAATGATGTTGATCATCATTATCGCTGTGGTTCTTGTAGGCGGCGGGGCTGCCGCTTATTTCTTGCTTTTCGCGGGCGGTGATGAGCCTGCGGCCGAGGAATTGGCTGAAGCTGATGCTGCAGCAGCTGCTGCAAGTGCGCCGGCAGCGAGTACAGGTAACGCTGAAATTGGTACGGCACTTTATGTTGCTATGCCGAGACCTTTCGTTTTTAACGTGCCGGGTTCGGGACGAGACCGATTGGTTCAAATTAAAGTACAGCTATTAGTACGTGGTTCTGATAACGAAGAATTAGCAAAAACGCATATACCGCTTATTGAAGGTACGCTGTTGCAAGCTTTTAGTACGTCAAATGCGGACGACTTGGTAACAGAAGCCGGTAAAATTGAGCTTCGCGAGCAGGCGGTAAACGAAGTGCAGAAAGCATTAAAAGACATTACGGGCAGCGATGTAGTTGAGCGCGTATTGTTTACTGGGTTTGTCATGCAGTAATGCAATGACCAAGTAAGGTAGAAGACGGTGAGTGATTTATTATCTCAAGATGAAATCGATGCCCTATTACACGGGGTAGATGATGTAGAAGAAGAAGAGGTTGGCGGTAGCGACTCTGATGCTTCTACGCTCGAGTACGACTTCTCCTCGCAAGACAGAATTGTGCGTGGGCGTATGCCTACGCTTGAAATCGTTAATGAACGTTTCGCACGTCATATGCGTGTGAGTTTGTTCAACATGATGCGACGTTCAGCTGAAGTATCGATTAACGGTATTCAGATGATTAAGTTTGGCGAATATATTCACACATTATTCGTTCCAACGAGTTTGAACATGGTGCGTTTCCGCCCACTTAAAGGCACAGGGCTTATCACCATGGAAGCCCGTTTGGTATTTATTCTGGTAGACAACTTCTTTGGTGGCGATGGTCGCTATCATGCGAAAATTGAAGGCCGAGAGTTTACGCCAACGGAGCGCCGTATTATCCAGATGCTGCTTAAAATAATCTTTGAAGATTATAAAGAAGCCTGGGCACCGGTCATGGATGTGTCGTTTGAATATTTGGACTCAGAAGTAAACCCTGCGATGGCGAACATTGTGAGCCCGACCGAGGTTGTAGTTATCAGCTCGTTCCATATCGAGCTGGACGGAGGCGGTGGCGACTTCCACGTGTCCTTGCCATACTCGATGTTAGAGCCCATTCGCGAATTGCTTGATGCGGGTGTTCAAAGCGATAAAGAAGATACAGACTTACGTTGGAGTAAGGCGCTTCGCGATGAAATTATGGACGTTAAAGTGGCGTTAACTACGCATATGCTAGACGTTGATGTACCGCTTCGCGATGTGATGGAGTTTAAACCTGGCGATATCATCCCTGTGGAGATGCCAGAAACTATCACAGTATTAATTGAAGATTTACCCACATTCAGGGCTAAGTTAGGTCGTAGTCGCGACAATTTGGCGCTGAAAATTGTAGAGAAGATTGCAAGACCGACTTCAGTGAAGTCTGAGCTACAGTTATTAACCCGCGGTGGGCGCATTATTGATAATGACGCAGAACTGCAAGTACTCGAAGAAGACCTGTAAGGTAGAGGGGAGTTCCCATGAGTGAAGACGGTATGGACGATTGGGCAGCGGCAATGGCCGAACAAGCCGAATCTGAAGCGGAACAAGAGGCTGGCGATAACGAAGACGTACAAGTTGCTGAACTTGACGAATTAACTGACGACGCGCCGATTACGCAAGAAGAAAAGAAAAAGCTAGATACTATTCTAGATATACCTGTGACTATTTCGATGGAAGTCGGTCGTAGTCAAATAAGTATCCGAAATCTGCTACAGTTGAACCAGGGTTCTGTGGTGGAGCTGGATCGTGTTGCCGGTGAGCCACTAGATGTATTAGTTAATGGCACGTTGATTGCTCATGGAGAAGTAGTAGTGGTCAACGACAAATTCGGTATTCGATTAACGGATGTTATTAGTCAAATTGAGAGAATCAAGAAGCTCAGGTAAAACTTCTTATAAACTAAGGGGTTGCGCAATGCTGCCCCTTTTATTTAGCCAGATAGCCGTCGCGCAGTCGACCCAGTCAATCACCAATCCCACGTCGGTACTGTCAATTTTCCTTTCTTTACTTGTCGTTGTTGGCGTGATTTTCGCCCTTGCTTATGTGATGCGTCGATTTAATGTCACTGCGATGGGAGGAAATCAAATGAAAGTCGCGGCCAGCATGGTTGTTGGCACAAAAGAAAAAATCATGGTGATTCAGGTAGGTGAAGAACAGCACCTCATTGGTGTTACCAGTCACAACATCTCTCATTTGAGTAAATTAGATAAGAATCTCGATATGCCCGTGAAAGGTGTGAACAAAACCACAGGCGAGCAACAAAATGGCGCCGATGCGTTTAAACAAAAACTTGTTGCTGCTATGGCGGGAAAGCTCAACCCGAATATAGAAAAGAATAAAACAAAGGAAGAGTCGAGAGATGCGTAAGTTTGCCTGGCTACTTTTAATGCTGCCCTTATTACTTCTCGTTGAGCCCGCCTATGCTCAACAGGGAATTTCTGCCGTCACGGTGACAACCAATCAAGATGGATCTCAAGACTACACCATGACGCTTCAAGCGCTGTTTATCATGACAGCGCTAAGCCTTATTCCTGCGTTTATCATGATGATGACGTCGTTTACGCGTATTATTGTGGTGTTGTCGATTCTGCGTCAGGCTATCGGTTTACAGCAATCTCCGTCAAACCAGATACTCATTGGCGTAAGTTTGTTTCTATCCATGTTTATTATGGCGCCGGTATTTGAAGAGGTAAACGAGCGAGCTTTACAGCCCTATCTTAACGAGCAGCTCACCAGCTTGGACGCTCTAGAGCAAGCCAAAGGCCCCATGCGCGCATTTATGCTTTCACAAACACGGGTAAAAGACCTAGAAACATTTGTACGGATAGCCGGAGATGAAGGGAAGTATGCCGATACCAATGAAGTACCGCTAACCATCCTTATTCCCGCATTTGTAACCAGTGAACTTAAAACCGCGTTTCAAATTGGTTTTATGCTATTTATTCCCTTTCTCATCATTGACTTGGTGGTAGCGTCTATATTGATGGCCATGGGTATGATGATGCTTTCACCTATGATTGTATCCTTGCCATTTAAACTCATGCTGTTCGTGCTAGTTGATGGTTGGAACCTGATTTTCGGTACGTTGGCGACCAGTTTCGGTATGGGCGTCTAGGAGGGCTTATGTCACCAGAAGTCTTTGTAGAAATACTACGGGAAGCCATGTTTATGGTTATCGTGTTGGTATCTGCGGTGATTGTCCCAAGCTTGATCGTAGGTCTAGTCGTCGCTGTATTTCAGGCCGCCACCAGTATCAACGAACAAACCATGAGCTTCTTACCTCGCTTGCTTGTAACGCTTCTTGCGCTGAGTTGGGGCGGTAACTGGTTGGTGCAACAGCTTATGGACTTTACTTTCAGAATGGTTGATATGATCCCTCAGGTTGTGGGATAGAAGGCTAGCGCTGTGGAATTTGAACTCGCGACCATCAATCAATTCCTAGCAGACATGCTGCTGCCGTTTATGCGCATTAGCGGCTTGTTTGTTGCCATGATTGGCTTGAGTGCTAAATCAATTCCCCCGCAGGTAAGAGCCTTGTTGGGTATAATGCTCACGCTCATCATCATGCCAGTGGTGCCCCCGTCACCCATAGAAAATTTGGTCGATGTGGGCACATTTTTAATTGTTATTCAGCAATTGCTAATAGGTATTGCTATTGGTTTTATATCAATGATGGTGCTCAATACCTTCGTGCTTGCAGGTCAAATTATAGCCATGCAAACCGGTTTAGGTTTTGCGTCTATTGTTGACCCGGTAAACGGTATTAACGTGCCCGCGGTTGGTCAGTTTTATCTAATATTGGCGACCTTATTGTTTTGGACCTTGGACGGGCATTTGTCTATGATCCAAATGATAGTCATGAGCTTCGAGGCGTTTCCTATAGGCGAAGCATGGTGGACAGGAGAACAGTTCCGCGATATTGCCCATTGGGGCGGTTGGATGTTTATATCGGCAGTGACCCTCTCCCTTGCGCCAATCGTCTCGCTGCTGATCGTGAATTTAGCGTTTGGTGTAATGACCAAAGCTGCGCCACAGCTAAACATTTTTAGTATTGGTTTTTCGATTGCTCAGGTAATGGGATTGCTGATTATCTGGATAACACTTGACAATTTTACTGCACACTTTGAAACTCAATGGTTTAGAGCCGAACAGTTTATGTGTGAACTATTGAATATTTGTTCGTAGGAAAACATGGCAGATTCAAGCGAAAAAACAGAAGACCCCACGGGGAAAAAACTCGAAGATGCCCGAAAAAAAGGGCAGCTAGCCCGTTCCCGTGAACTCTCTACGACCCTAGTACTTATCGTCAGTGCTTTTATGTTCTTGTTTGTGGGAGGGTGGATTGCTGAATCTGTTTTTAAACTTACTCAGAGAATGTTCATTCTCTCTCGTGACGAAACCTATGATATCACCCACATGTTTGGCGCATGGGGTGAAGCATTTTCTGCGGTAGGTCCAGCGGTGCTGCTTTATATGGTGGTTGCCATGATAGCGGGCATTTATGGCTCTATCGCGCTTGGTGGTTTCAACTTTACTTGGGAAGGGGCAAAGCCTAAAGGCTCTAAGATGAGTCCTATTCAAGGCTTCAAGCGAATGTTTGGCACAAATGGCTTGGTAGAGTTATTGAAGTCCATAGCGAAAGTGGTGGTCATAATCGGCATGGCCATCGGGGCGTTACTGTTCTTTGAAGATGAAGCATTGCATTTAGATATGGAACTATATCCGGGAAACATCTTTCACGCACTCGATATGCTTAAGTGGGCGTTTCTTATTTTAGTGTGCGGCATGATCCCTATTGCGCTCATTGATGTGCCTTATCAAATGTACAAGCACAACAAAGAAATGAAGATGACCAAGCAAGAGGTGAAAGACGAGCGGAAAAATGCGGAAGGCGACCCTATGGTTAAAGGCCGAATTCGCCGTCTGCAATATCAGGCTGCAACCAAGCGCATGATGCAAGAAGTCCCACAAGCCGACGTGGTTGTGACCAACCCCACTCACTTTTCTGTTGCCATTAAGTACGATGAGAAGGGCGTAAGGGCGCCGGTTGTGGTCGCTAAAGGTGCTGATGAGTTAGCGATGCATATCAGAAAAATTGCTACCGCTAACGACGTGCCGCTGATCCCTTCCCCCATGTTAGCGCGAGCCATTTTCTACTCTACAGAAGTGGACGACGAAATCCCTAACGCCTTGTTTATGGCGGTAGCGCAGGTGCTAGCACATGTTTATCAGCTTAAAGCGCATAGGGCTGGAAAGGGCAAGCGACCTAAGCCGCTCAAACGAGATCTGCCAATACCACCGGAATATCGACGCTAATTCACTCAATGGATTGAAATTTTGCACCCATTTAGATGTGACGCGAATTTCATCAGGATTAGTCGAATCTAAATTCCTCTTTCTATAAAGCTGGCACGTTAGTTGAAGACTCTTTTGAAGATTCACACAAAGCGTCAATTTTCTGATAGAGAGACACCAAGCCATGCAGTTATCCGGTTATCTTCAGCGATTCGATAAAAATCAGCTGCAAAATTTTACCAGTGGTTTAGGCGCACCCATCGTCCTTTTAGCAATTATGGGCATGGTTATATTACCTATGCCGCCATTTTTATTGGACGTGCTGTTTAGTTTCAATATTGCCTTGTCTCTCGTCATCATTTTGGTGGCAGTTTTAACGCAAAAGCCCGTCGATTTTGGCATATTTCCCTTAGTGTTACTGATTGCTACGGTTTTACGACTTGCATTAAACGTGGCTTCTACCCGGGTGGTTTTACTTTACGGTCACGAGGGCGGTGATGCTGCTGGAAAAGTGATTGAAGCCTTCGGTGCGGTTGTTATCGGCGGTAACTATGCTGTAGGTATTGTTGTGTTTGCTATCCTTCTTATTATCAACTTTAAAGTTGTGACCGCAGGCGCAGGGCGTATTTCAGAGGTAAGTGCTCGCTTTACCTTGGACGCTATGCCTGGTAAGCAGATGGCAATTGATGCCGACCTGAATGCTGGTTATATAGACCAGGATCAAGCGCGACAGCGCCGCGAAGAGATTACCGCTGAAGCTGACTTTTACGGGTCGATGGACGGTGCGTCAAAATTTGTGAAAGGTGACGCAGTGGCGGGCCTGTTCATCATGCTCATTAATATTGTCGGCGGTCTATTCATTGGCATGATTCAGCATGGGCTATCATTCGGGAACGCCATAGAAATCTATACAATTTTGACTATTGGTGATGGTTTGGTGGCGCAGATACCTTCATTGCTACTTTCGGTAGCCACAGCAATTATCGTGACCCGCGAAAATGAAACTCAAGAAATGGGGAAGGAAATCCGCGGTCAGTTAGGTAATAACCAAGCTCTATACATCGCCTCGGGCGTTCTATTTGTCATGGGTATTATCCCGGGTATGCCTCATATCGCATTTTTGGGTTTTTCCTTCCTGATAGCGGGCTTTGCTTACTGGCAGTCGCTTCAGGCGAAGAAAAAAGCCGCAGAGCCTCAAGTACCAGAGAATATATCAAAAGATGAAACCGTGGCCCCTGAAGTTAAAGAGTTAGGTTGGGACGATGTCCAGCAGGTCGATACAATCGGTCTAGAAGTGGGTTATCGTTTAATTCCTCTTGTAGACAAGTCTCAAGGTGGCGAGTTGTTAACACGGATTAAAGGGGTACGTAAAAAGCTTTCCCAAGAGCTTGGCTTCCTTATTCCACCGGTTCATATCCGCGATAATTTAGACCTTGAACCTAATACTTATACGATTGCTATGCTTGGCGTAACCATTGGCGATTCAGTTATTAGTCACGATGAAGAGCTTGCGATTAACCCAGGGCAAGTGTTCGGTAAATTAGAGGGGCGTGCGACTAAAGACCCTGCGTTTGGCTTAGATGCAGTATGGATAAAACCTAATAAGCGTGAGCACGCGCAAACCCTTGGGTATACCGTTGTAGATGCAGCTACAGTTGTCGCCACGCATTTAAGTCAGTTGCTTTCCAATAACGCTTATCAGTTACTTGGGCATGAAGAGGCCCAACAGCTTCTGGATATGCTGGCCAAACAGCACCCTAAATTGGTTGAAGGCTTGGTGCCTGATATTCTGCCGCTTAGTACAGTAGTGAAAGTGCTGCAAACCTTGCTTTTCGAAGGCGTACCTATTCGCGATATGCGCACTATCGTGCAAACGCTTAGTGAGTACGGTACGCGTAGCCAAGACCCAGATGTACTGGTGTCTGCGGTACGTATAGCACTTAAGCGTCTTATCGTTCAAGAAATTACCCAAGGGGCGAAAGAGATACCTGTCATAACCTTGGCGCCAGAGTTGGAACAGATGTTGCACCAGTCACTTCAAGCAGGTGGCGAAGATGGCGCTGGCATAGAGCCAGGTCTGGCAGACAAGCTGCAAAAATCATTGCAGCAAGCCAGTCAGCAGCAAGAGTTAGAGGGAGAGCCTGCAGTACTCCTTACCTCTGGCATGTTGCGACCCGTTCTGTCTCGCTTCTTAAAGTATTCTGTTGTTGGGCTTCATGTTCTTTCATACCAAGAAGTGCCTGACGACAAACAAATAAAAATAGTCAGTTCGGTCGGTCAATAATCTGACACTGGGTGATTGGAGAGGTTGCAATGAAAATTAGACGTTTCTTCGGCAAAGATATGCGTGAGGCGCTAAGCCAAGTTAAAGCTGAGTTAGGCAGTGATGCTGTGATCATGTCAAATCGCAAAGTCGCTGACGGTATCGAGCTTGTAGCAGCCTACGACAAAGAGCCTGAAGCTAAGCTTTTCACGCCTAAGGCGGCTCCACAAGCCGCAGCTAAAACACCAGGTCAAAAGGCCGTGCCTAGCTTAAGTGAAATTATTGGCGACGACGGCCCTGACAGCTTAAAAGCATTGCTTGAAAAGCAGCATGGTGGAAACCCAGGCGCGAGCAGTTCTGCACAACCAACACAGCCAATATCAGCGAACGCTAAACACGCCAACGAAATTGCATCTCACTTAGATTTTTCAGAAGCCTTTATCGACGACCTTGGAACACAATCCCAACCTCAAGACATTGTCGAGCAACAGCCTTTTCCTGAGCACCAAGCGTCAAGTATGGGTGAAACACCTGTATCTCAGTCTGCTGAACTAGCTCAAATCAAAGAAGAGTTAGCCTCGCTTCGCGACGTATTACAGTATCAAGTGGCCGACTTAATGGAAGCGAAGAACAAGCGTCAAAAACCTGTTCATCAATACCTAGTCACGCGATTAACTGATATGGGTTTGAGTAGCGCGCTTGCAACACAGCTTATTAGCTATACACCTGCTCATTACAACGAACGTGACGCATGGGTATATCTTCTTAACCTATTGGCTAATCGCATAAATGTTACCGGAAACGATATACTTAGCTCACAAGGTGCCGTTGCATTAGTGGGGCCTACTGGTACGGGTAAAACAACCACTGTTGCAAAGTTAGCCGCTCGCTATGCGCAGAAATACGGTGCAGAGTCGGTGGCTATGATAACCATTGATACGTATAGAATTGCAGCCTATGAGCAGCTAGCGACATACGGAAAAATTATTGGCTGTACTGTGCGAAAAGCGCAAACTAGTGAAGAACTTGCAGATTTATTGTTCCAACTTCGTCATAAGCGACTAGTATTGATTGATACAGCAGGTTTTAGTCAGCGTGATAGTCGATTAATTAAGCAAATTAAGCAGTTCGACAATGGCCAAATGCCGAAAGTTAAAAAATATTTGGTAGCGCAAGCTAATACGCAATATCCTGCTTTGCAGAGAATCATTCAAGCGTATGATGATATTGAACTAAGTGGCTGTATTTTCACAAAGTTAGATGAGTGCTACTCTTTAGGAGAGGTACTTAGTGCAGCGGTTGAATATCAACTACCGGTTAGTTATGTCACCGATGGCCAAAAAGTGCCTGAAGACATTAAGATTGCAGAAGCGAAATCTTTAGTTTCCGCTGCTGCAAAGCTTTATAAAAAGTACGGTTTGAATCATACTAGTGGTAACAACGCAATTAAAACAGCATAAGCAGTATGATTGACGACCAAGCGAGTAGCTTAAGAAAAATGAAGCAATCACGGTTAATCAAAGTAATCGCCGTCACTGGTGGTAAAGGTGGCGTAGGTAAAACAAACATTACACTCAACACTGCTATCGCGATGGCGAAGCAGGGTAAGAGAGTAATGGTTCTTGACGCCGACCTTGGCCTTGCCAACGTAGATGTTATGCTAGGGCTAAGGGTTGAGAAAAACCTATCTCACGTGCTCTCTGGAGAATGTACGTTGGACGAAGTGTTAGTGACCGGTCCTCACGGCATTAAGATTGCGCCTGCCACATCGGGCACGCAGTCAATGGCAGAGCTTTCACCAACGCAACACGCTGGTTTGATCAGAGCGTTTAGCGAATTACGCTCTCAGATAGATGTGCTTATCGTCGACACCGCAGCAGGCATATCAGATATGGTATTAAGCTTCTCAAAGGCCTCACAAGATATCATGGTCGTCGTATGCGATGAGCCAACATCTTTAACAGATGCCTACGCACTAATAAAAATTCTTAACCGCGAGCACGGTGTTTTTCGTTTCAAAGTCGTAGCCAATATGGTTCGCGATGTGCGTGAAGGTCAGGAATTATTTAGCAAATTAAGCAAAGTGACAGGGCGTTTTCTCGATGTTGCACTAGAATTAGTGGCGACAGTGCCCTTCGACGAGAATATTCGCAAGGCGGTGCGCAAGCAAACGGCTATTGTTGACGCCTTTCCAGGCTCTCCGGCAGCAGTAGCGATAACTAAGTTGGCAAGTAAAGCACTTACGTGGCCAATTCCAGCGCAGCCCGGTGGCCACTTAGAATTTTTCATTGAACAATTAGTTGCAGAAAAAGCCGTAGGAAGTCAGCGTTGAACAGCAAGGCAGCCGCTTATCAACAACAAACAGATAAATCGCAGTTAGTCGAAAGACATGCGCCTCTGGTAAAGCGAATTGCGCATCATTTGATTGCGCGACTGCCTGCCAGCGTACTTGTTGATGACCTTATCCAATCAGGCATGATTGGGTTGCTAGAAGCCGCACGAAACTTTGACGGCTCTAAAGGCGCAAGTTTCGAAACCTTCGCAGGAATTCGGATCCGTGGTGCCATGCTCGACGAAATACGAAAAGGTGATTGGACCCCGCGTTCTGTTCACCGTAACGGCCGCGCCATAACGGAAGCGATATCTCAAGTAGAGAGCGAGACAGGGCGCGATGCACGAGATTCAGATATTGCTGACAAGCTTAACGTAAGCTTGCAGGATTATCACCAGATGCTTAATGAAGTAAATGCCGGAAAGCTGGTGGGTATTGAAGATTTAGGTGTGTCGGAAGATGTTATTACTACTGAACAAAGTAGAGGCAGTGACGCACCGTTAGAAGATTTAATGCAGGGTGCTTTTCAAAAAGCGCTTGCCCATGCAATTACGACATTACCTGAGCGAGAAGCGATTGTACTTTCACTTTATTACGATGAAGAACTAAACTTAAGAGAAATAGGCGAAGTTCTTGATGTAAGTGAGTCGAGAGTCAGTCAAATTCATAGTCAAGCCATGTTAAAACTCAAATCACGAATGAAGTCGTGGCAAGCTGACGAAGAATAGAGATTAATAACAATTAACCCCTCACTGGAGGCTATTTTGGACAAAAGCATGAAAATTCTCGTGGTCGATGACTTTTCTACCATGAGACGAATCATCAAAAACCTGCTAAAAGATTTGGGTTTTGCCAACATCCAGGAAGCGGATGACGGAAGCACTGCATTACCTATGTTACAACAGGGCGATTTCGACTTTGTTGTGACCGATTGGAATATGCCTGGTATGCAGGGCATCGATTTGCTTCGCGCTATAAGAGCAGACGATAAGCTTAAGCATTTGCCTGTGCTTATGGTTACTGCGGAAGCGAAAAAAGAGCAAATCGTTGCAGCGGCGCAAGCAGGTGTAAATGGTTACGTTGTAAAGCCGTTCACAGCAGCAACACTAAAAGAAAAATTAGATAAAATATTCGAACGTTTAGGTTGATCCAGACGCTCACCAGATAAATGAGGTTTACTGGATGTCAACGAATGTAAACGTTCCAATATCGTTAGAGGAAGCAAAACAACTTGTCGCTTTTCTTGAAGAAGGCGATAAGACTTCAGCTAACGCACTACTTGAAGCCGTCTCAATGAAAGAAAACGTTGAGTTGTTTGCTGAAGTAGGGAAATTGACGCGTCAACTCCACGACGCGTTAAATAACTTTCAAATAGACGACCGCATCAAAAATTTAGCTACAGATGACATTCCTGATGCGCAGTCCCGCCTTACCTACGTAATTGAAGAAACTGAAAAAGCTGCTAATACTACTATGGATGCCGTTGAGGCGAGCATGCCGATAGCAGAAATGCTGTCGGAGCGGATCGAAAAGGTCATGCCAGAGTGGAAGAAGCTTATGAATCGCCAAATCGAACTTGGTGAATTTAAGGCTTTATGCGCAGACTTAGACGAATTATTGGAAGAAGGTTCGGCTCAGTCAGCTAAACTTACACAATTGCTTACCGAAGTGTTGATGGCACAGGGCTATCAAGACTTAACAGGGCAGGTTATTCGTCGTGTTATCGACCTTGTAAAAGAGGTAGAAGATAGCCTTGTAAACATGCTTACCATGTTTGGGGAACGCGACGGTACAGAACACACTAAACCATCTAGCGTTAAGGCCGATAAGGTTGATGGTGTAGAGGCGGAAGGCCCAATCATTGATGCTGACCAACGGGACGATGTCGTTTCAGGTCAAGATGATGTAGATGATCTTCTGTCTAGCTTAGGTTTTTAGGGGAGCGGGCGCATGTCGTTTGATGTTGACGAGGATATATTACAGGACTTTTTGGTTGAGGCCGGAGAGATACTTGAACAATTACAAGAACAGCTCGTTGATCTTGAGAACAATCCTGAAGACGCGGATTTACTAAATGCAATTTTCCGCGGCTATCATACAGTAAAAGGGGGAGCGGGCTTCCTTTCTCTTACTGAGTTAGTTGAAATTTGTCATGGTGCCGAAAACGTTTTTGACGTAATGCGCAATGGCCAAAGAACGCTAACACCTGAATTAATGGATATTATTTTGCAGGCCACGGATGTGGTCGTTGAAATGTTCGAGCGCGTCAAAGCGCGCGATCCATTGGAGCCTGCAGATGCGCATCTAGTGGACGTTTTACACAAATTAAGCCGCCCAGAATCTCCAGATGAAAACATATTCGATAACGCCAGTACGGCCGCTGCCGAGCCAGAGGTGGTATCTGAAGAGCCCGAGTTAGTTATAGAAGAGCCAGCACCGTCAACGCCTGATACCAATAATAGTAGCGGTGGTATTGACGAAATTACCGAAGATGAATTTGAGGCTCTTCTTGACGAGCTTCATGGTTCTAGCGCCCCAGGGCAGTCAGCACCAGCTAAAAGCGAACCTGCTAAGTCATCTGCACCGGCGGCGAGTTCTGATAGCGATGATATTACCGACGAAGAGTTCGAAGCACTGTTAGACGACCTTCACGGAAAAGGTAAATTTGGCGGTGAAGAAAAAGCGGTGGCTGCGCCAGCGCCAGCATCTGCAGCGCCATCTTCATCAGCAACCAGCGCAGGTGACGAAGAAATTACCGACGATGAATTCGAAGCGCTACTTGATCAGTTACATGGTTCTGGCCAGGGGCCGACTAAGCAGGGCGCGGCGACAACGACGCAAGAGCCTCTTGTAGATAAAGCAGCAACAGAAGCTGTTCAGAAAGCAAAACAAGCCGCGCCTAAAGCGACACCAGCGCCTAGCGCTGCAGCGCCAGCTAAAACAAGCGCTCCTGCTGCGCCCAAAGCAGCACCGAAAAAAGATGAGAAGAAGGCAGCACCTGCTGCGCCTCCTGCTGAGACTACAGTACGTGTAGATACCAAGCGCCTTGACCAAATCATGAACATGGTAGGCGAACTCGTACTAGTGAGAAACAGGCTCATTAGCTTAGGTATCAACAGTAACGACGAAAGCATGTCAAAAGCCATTGCCAACTTAGATGTGGTAACGGGTGACTTGCAAGGTGCGGTAATGAAAACCCGCATGCAGCCTATCAAGAAGGTGTTTGGTCGTTTCCCTCGTGTTGTTCGAGACCTTGCAAGAAGCTTGAAGAAAGAAATAACCCTCGAACTTGTGGGTGAGGAAACTGATTTAGATAAAAACCTGGTTGAAGCGCTGGCCGATCCACTTGTGCATTTGGTGAGAAACTCTGTTGACCATGGTATTGAGATGCCGGATGACCGTGCTGCTGCAGGTAAGCCTCGCATGGGTACGGTTCAGCTATCAGCATCTCAAGAAGGCGACCACATTCTTCTTACAATCGAAGATGATGGTAAGGGAATGGATGCCGAGAAGCTAAAAGAGATCGCTATTAGTCGTGGCGTACTAGACGCGGATGCTGCAGCACGAATGTCAGATGTTGAAGCGTTCAATCTTATATTTGCACCAGGCTTCTCAACTAAGACAGAAATCAGCGATATTTCTGGTCGCGGTGTTGGCATGGACGTGGTTAAGACCAAAATTAACCAACTCAATGGCACCGTGAACATTGACTCACAGCTAGGAAAAGGCACGCGACTGGACATTAAAGTTCCGCTGACGCTAGCCATTCTACCCACATTAATGATTGTTGTAGGAAAACAGACCTTTGCGTTACCATTAGGTGCGGTGAACGAAATAATAAACATGGACATCAAGAAGACCAATACGGTCGATGGCCAACTAACAATGATAGTTCGTTCAAAAGCAATTCCTTTGTTTTTCCTTGGTGAATGGTTAATCCGAGGCCCCAAAAATATCGATAAAGAAAAGGGGCATGTTGTTGTTGTGCAAATCGGTACACAGCAAGTCGGGTTTGTCGTAGACGCGCTAATAGGCCAAGAAGAAGTGGTTATTAAACCGCTTGATGCATTGTTGCAAGGTACGCCCGGTATGGCGGGAGCAACAATTACGTCAGACGGTGGAATTGCACTAATTTTAGATATTCCGAGCCTGCTAAAACGGTACGCGCGTAAACCCATCAAGTAAGGCGATGAATTAACAGGAATGATAATCCATGGTCTTTAAAGTCCTAGTCGTGGACGACTCGACCTTTTATCGCCGCCGAGTAAGAGAAATACTTGACGGCGATAGAGAACTTGAAGTTGTTGGGGAAGCGAGAAACGGGCGTGATGCACTCGACAAAGCTGAGGCGCTCAAACCCGATGTAATAACCATGGACGTTGAAATGCCAGTTATGGATGGTATTTCGGCCGTTAAGGCCATCATGGATAAACGTCCTACACCTATTTTAATGTTCTCTTCACTAACGCACCACGGTGCCCAAGCGACGCTTGACGCGTTAGAAGCAGGCGCGCTAGATTTTTTGCCCAAAAAATTCGAAGACATCGCGCAAGATAGAAAAGATGCTTCGCGGCTACTTTGTACTAAGGTTAGGTTGATAGCGCGAAGAGGACTGGGCTTGAAGCGTCCAACCTTTCGCAATATTGAGACCAGAAAACTTCCTGATAACGCGCCTAAACAAGCGTTTTTCAAAACCTCGGGGTTACTTTCTGGTCATAAAGACGCGGCTAAGCAGCCTACCGTTTCGTCTGTGAGACCAACAGGGAAGCAGTATAAATGTTTGGCAATAGGGGCATCAACAGGTGGGCCCGTAGCACTTCAAAAAGTGCTTTCTCCCTTACCTGGGGACTTTCCTTACCCTATTTTACTTGTGCAACATATGCCCGGCACCTTCACTAGTGCATTTGCACAGCGCTTAGACAGCAATTGCAAAATTGCTGTGAAGGAAGCTGAACAAGGCGATATTTTGAAGCCTGGGCATGCTTACCTTGCGCCCGGAGGCAAGCAAATGCTTATTGAGTCTATCGGAAGCAACAAGCGGATATCGATTGTCGATGCAAGCCAGGCAGATAAAGTGAACTATAAGCCAAGTGTAGACCTTACTTTTAGCTCGTTAGCTAGAGCCTATGGTGGAGATGTATTGGGAGTTATATTAACGGGTATGGGGGCTGACGGTAGGGAAGGCTGTCGACTACTTAAAGATAAAGGTGCGACTATTTGGGCGCAAGACCAAGACTCCTGTGTAGTTTATGGTATGCCTCAAGCTGTCGCCGCGGCCAACATATCGAGTAAGAATATTAATATCGATGATATGAGCAGTTGCGTTCAAACCGAAATGCGATAGCAGTTTGAATAGTAATGGAACAGCAATTATGAAAGTGTGGACGGTAGCAAATCAAAAAGGCGGGGTAGGTAAGACCACTACAACTGTAAGCCTTGGTGGCTTGCTGGCTCAAAAGGGCAAGCGAGTGCTTATGATTGATACTGATCCACACGCATCGCTCAGCTATTACTTTGGTATTGATGCAGAAGCGACAAGTCATTCAGTTTACGACATTTTTATTAAGTCTAATGAGATTTCTGCCGATAACGTAATGGATTGCCTTTGTCCTACAAAGCTTGATAATTTGTATGTGCTACCAGCGACTATGGCTCTAGCGACGCTAGACAGAACCATGGGAAGCGAACAGGGTATGGGCTTAGTGTTGAAAAAAGCACTCGCTAAAATATCCGGTGAATTCGACGTTGCTATTATCGACTGTCCTCCGGTTTTAGGGGTGCTGATGGTAAATGCACTAGCGGCATGCGATAAGGTGATTGTGCCGACTCAGACAGAGTATTTAGCACTTAAAGGTTTGGATAGGATGATCCGTACTATGGAAATCATGGGACGTTCGTTAAACAAGTCCTTTGACACCCTGATTATTCCAACTATGTTTGATAAGCGTACAAACGCCGCGTTAGCGTCAAGAAAACGATTAATGAGCGATTACGGCGAGCGAGTCTGGGAAGGCGTCATTCCCGTTGATACGCATTTCAGAGATGCGAGTTTGGTTCAACTACCTATCTCTGCAGCGTACCCGAAGACGAGAGGTGTAAATGCCTACGATAAACTGTTAGCCGTATTGGAGAAATAACAAAACCATGAGCAAGCAATCGCCATTTGCCCGTGAAGAAGTGATGGAGGCATACTTAGACAGCCTTCTCAAAGAGCCAGAAGCACCGGAAGATGTGACTGCGCGCACGGCAAAATTGCTCGAACAGGCTTCTCAGCAGATGGCTGAAACAGCGCTCGCTTCAACGGCAAATGAAAGTGAGCCACTATCGAATGAACAAGAGGCGATAGCTGAAAAGGTTACATCGTTAATTGAGACGCAAAAAGTAGAGACGATTGAGGATGAACAGCAACATCTTGATGCCGAAACTTCAATAGAGCAAAGACAAGACGAGGTATTAGGCCGAACTCCAAAAACAAAAGTTCCACTAAAGGATACTCTCGGCTTTCGCTTTCAGGCGCTATTCTTTGAGGTGGCGGGATTAACCCTTGCGGTGCCATTAACATCGCTAGGTGGTATTCACCAAATTGAAAAAATAGGCCCCTTATTTGGAAAACCTGACTGGTTTATGGGTGTAATGTTGCACAGAGAGTCTAAACTAAGTGTTGTTGACTCTGCAAAATGGGTAATGCCGGAAAAATATGACGAAAACCTCGCACAATCACTTAACTACCGATATCTTATAATGTTAGGAGAGAGCGCGTGGGGATTAGCAAGCGAAAAGCTTGTAAACACAGTCAATTTGACTACCGATGATGTTAAATGGCGCGAGTCCACAGGTAAGCGTCCCTGGTTAGCAGGGATGGTTAAAGAAAAAATGTGCGCGTTAATTGACGTTGAAGAATTAATATCTATGCTTAACAAAGGCTTAGGCAGTAACGACCAGACGCCATAGTATTGGGAGCCAGGTTCATGAGCGACGAAAGAATGAATAATAATGCTACCGACAGCAACGACGAAGTCCTTCAATGGGTGACGTATCGCTTAGGTGAAGAAACTTACGGTATTAACGTAATGCAAGTACAAGAAGTCTTGCGTTATACCGAAATAGCCCCTGTACCCGGTGCACCAGACTATGTGCTTGGTATTATAAATTTGCGTGGCAACGTGGTAACCGTCATCGATACCCGCGCGCGTTTTGGGCTACCTCCGACGGAAATCACGGACAATACACGTATAGTGATCATTGAGTCCGACGAACAGGTTGTCGGTATCTTGGTGGATAGTGTAGCCGAAGTGGTGTATCTGAAATCTTCAGAAATTGACAGTGCACCTAACGTTGGTACTGAAGAAAGTGCCAAGTTTATCCAAGGCGTTAGCAACCGCGATGGTGAACTGCTCATCCTAGTCGATCTCAATAAATTGCTAAGCGACGAAGAGTGGGATGAGCTTAGCAACATATAGATAATGAATAGGCGGTATGGATTGTCTATACCGCTTACACTTTCCCAAGGGTTACGTCCATGGATTGGCAGCTTGCTGCACCTACCTTCATTGAACTTATCTTGAGCGGTTTTATCATTGTACTTGCTGTTACTGTAAGTATTCTGTACTCGCATGTTAAGACGCTACGCATAGCACTAAGCGAAAGTGAGCAAGCTAACGCAGAGGCTATTGCCCGTGCTGAAGCGCTCGCTAAAAACGCAAATAACCAACAAACAGAGGCGCAAGCACGCACATTGGTCATTACTCGCCACCTTCAAGAGCTAGACGAAAAGCAAATTGATATAGAAAATCAGCTTCGTGAACTTAAACTGCAAGACCCCTCACTACGTTTATATCAACGTGCTGCAGACTTAGTTAAGCAAGGCGCCAGTATTGACGAAATTATTGAAGCCTGTGACATTCCTCGCGCTGAAGCTGAAATGTTAGTGATGGTGCATAAGCAAAACAGCTAACATTTTTCCTACCAGATAAAAAAACGTTTAGACGTCTAGACGTAAAGATGTTGACATATCGCCAGTTATAGACACAATACAGATATTGTAAATTATCACTGGAGTCCTCTATGCCAATTCGTATTCCTGAGCAGTTACCCGCGCAGAATGTACTACTAGGTGAAAACATTTTTACCATGGACATGGACAGGGCTGCCAATCAGGATATTCGTCCTCTTGAAGTCGGCATTCTTAATTTGATGCCGAATAAGATAGAAACAGAGGTACAGTTACTCCGCCTGTTATCGAACACGCCGCTGCAAATAAACGTGGATTTAATTAGAATTGATAATCAAGCACCCAAAAATACTCCACAGTCACACATGGATGCCTTCTATCACGACTTTTCAGCAGTCGCGAACAAAAAATACGATGGGCTTATAGTAACCGGTGCGCCTCTCGCGCTTATCGATTATGAAGAGGTGAAGTACTGGGACACTATGACCACCATACTGGAGTGGGCGCAGCGACACGTTAACTCTACTCTGTATTTATGTTGGGCTGCACATGCGGCTATGTATCACTTCTATGGTATAACCCGAGAGATCAGAGACGAAAAATTTTCCGGTGTTTTCAAGCATAAAGTGAACGATCCTCACAATGAACTATTGAGAGGTTTTGACCCCACGTTTTACGCCCCACACTCTCGATATGGGCACATCAATACCTCGTTATATAACAGTGTTGATGGGTTGAGTGTTGTGGCAGAGTCCGACGATGTGGGTGCGTATATCGTGGCGTCAGAAGACAAGCGAATGGTGTTTGTAACGGGCCATCCAGAATACGATCCAGATACGCTTAAAGACGAATATTTACGGGATATTGCGGCGGGACAAACGCCGGCAATGCCGAAAAACTATTTTGAAGGGGATGATCCAGCCAAGTCTCCTATAGTACAGTGGCGCTCGCACGGCAGCCTATTGTTTACGAACTGGCTGAATTATTATGTCTATCAGACCACGCCTTACGATTTAAGTCAGCTTGCTGAAAAGTCACAGCCAAAGAGGTAGCACGTGAGCCAAAGATCACATTCAAACGCGCAGGCAACGCTTACAGAAGCCGCTAATAAACGCATTCTTATTTTAGACGGTGCGATGGGCACCATGATCCAGCGCCATAAGTTAGAAGAAGAAGACTACCGCGGGACGCAGTTTGCCGACTGGCACTGCGACGTAAAGGGCAACAACGATCTGCTGGTCCTGACCCAGCCAGATATTATTTACCAAATTCATTGCGATTATTTTGAAGCTGGTGCGGACATTATTGAAACGAATACGTTTAATGCTACGACTATCGCTATGGCCGATTATGATATGCAGGCCCAATCACGTGATATCAATTTAGCAGCGGCTAAATTAGCGCGTAAAGCAGCAGACGAATTTACTGCAAAAACACCTGAGAAACCCCGTTTTGTTGCCGGTGTATTAGGCCCAACAAACCGCACTGCTTCAATTTCACCTGACGTCAATGACCCAGGCAAGCGCAATGTCACGTTTGACGAATTAGTAGAAGCGTATAGCGAGTCTACCGAAGCTCTCATTGAGGGCGGCGTTGACTTAATCATGCTCGAAACTATTTTCGATACGCTAAACGCCAAAGCGGCAGCGTTTGCCGTAGAGTCGGTATTTGAAAAACTCGGTAGATTTTTACCAGTGATGGTATCAGGCACTATTACCGATGCATCTGGGCGTACGCTGTCTGGTCAAACCGCGGAAGCGTTTTATTACTCGATGCGACATATTAGCCCATTTTCCTTCGGCTTAAACTGCGCACTGGGCCCGGATCTATTGCGCCAATACGTAGATGAAGTGGCTACTGTTAGTGAGTGCTTCATATCCGCACACCCTAATGCTGGCTTACCAAACGAATTTGGTGAATACGATATGGAAGGGCCAGAGATGGCCGAACACATCAAAGAATGGGCGCAGTCAGGGCTAGTGAACATTGTAGGGGGCTGTTGTGGCAGTACCCCAGAGCATATTCGCGATATTGCTAACGCGGTTAAAGGTATCGCGCCACGCAAGCTACCCAAATTTGAACCTAAAATGCGTTTGTCAGGCCTAGAGCCGTTTGTACACTAGGAGGGCATTATGAGCGCAGAATTTTCTACATTTATTAATATCGGTGAGCGCACCAACGTTACAGGCTCTGCTCGCTTTAAACGTCTTATTCTTGAAGGTGATTATGAAACCGCACTTGATGTCGCAAGACAGCAGGTAGAAAACGGTGCTCAAATCATTGATATCAATATGGATGAGGCCATGCTTGATTCAAAGCAGGCCATGATCACCTTTTTAAACCTGATTGCCTCTGAGCCAGATATTAGCCGAGTTCCCATTATGATCGACTCGTCTAAATGGGAGATTATCGAAGCAGGGCTTAAGTGTGTGCAGGGCAAAGCGATTGTTAACTCTATTAGCTTAAAAGAAGGGGAAGAGATCTTCTTAAACCAAGCCAAGCTAATAAAGCGCTATGGTGCTGCAACCGTAGTTATGGCGTTTGACGAGACCGGCCAGGCCGATACACAAGCCCGCAAAGTTGAGATTTGTCAGCGTAGTTACAAGCTGCTGACCGAAGAAATCGGCTTTCCACCTGAAGATATTATTTTTGACCCTAATATTTTTGCTGTAGCGACAGGTATTGAGGAACACGATAACTACGCGGTTGATTTTATTGAAGCGACCCGCGAGATACGTAAAACCTGTCCGTACTCACATATTTCCGGCGGCCTTTCTAATATTTCGTTCTCGTTCAGAGGGAACAATCCGGTTCGCGAAGCTATGCACTCGGTATTCCTATATCACGCTATTCGAGCCGGTATGGATATGGCTATTGTGAATGCAGGTCAGCTAGAAGTATACGACGAAATACCCGCTGAATTGCGCGATGCGGTTGAAGACGTGATTTTAAACCGCAGAAGTGATGCTACTGAACGCTTACTCAATATTGCACCGAACTATCAAGGCGACGGTAAAGCGGCCGCGAAGGAAGATTTATCCTGGCGCGAGCAAGAAGTGAATAAGCGCTTAGAGCATGCGCTTGTTAAAGGCATTACCGATTACATCATTGAAGATACCGAAGAAGCGCGTCAACAAGCTGAGCGTCCGTTACACGTTATCGAAGGGCCGCTAATGGACGGCATGAACGTGGTAGGGGATTTATTCGGTGAAGGTAAGATGTTCCTTCCGCAGGTGGTAAAGTCGGCCCGCGTAATGAAAAAAGCGGTAGCTCACTTACAGCCCTTTATTGAAGAAGAAAAATCAGACGATGCAAAGAGCAACGGCAAAATTCTTCTCGCTACGGTAAAAGGCGATGTTCACGATATTGGTAAGAATATTGTGGGCGTGGTGCTTCAGTGTAATAACTTTGAAGTGATTGATCTTGGCGTAATGGTGCCAGCGGCAACAATCTTACAAACCGCCAAAGATGAAAACGTCGACATGATTGGTTTGTCGGGTCTAATTACACCATCACTTGATGAAATGGTCCACGTTGCCAAAGAAATGGAGCGTCAGGGTTTCGATATTCCGCTTCTTATTGGCGGGGCGACTACATCAAAAGCGCATACCGCAGTAAAAATAGAACAAAATTATCATGCACCTGTCGCTTATGTTCCAAACGCAAGTAGAGCAGTAGGCGTGTGCCAGCGTCTTTTAAACAAAGCGTCTAGGGATATTTACGCACAGGAACTGGCAAAAGAATACGACACAGTGCGTGAACAGCACGCTCGTAAGAAGCCGCGCAGCAAGCCGGTGACGTTAGAACAGGCCAGAGAAAACGCTTTTAAGCCAGATTTTACGACTTTGCCAGTAAAACCTGCGAGCCTGGGTGTAACACCGGTAACCGCCGATTTAGCTACGTTGCGCAACTACATTGATTGGACGCCGTTTTTCTTAACTTGGTCTTTGGCAGGCAAGTACCCGCGTATACTCGAAGATGAAGTAGTGGGGGAGCAGGCGCAGTCACTGTTTAATGACGCCAACGCTATGTTAGATAAAGTTATCGAAGAGAACAGCCTTCAGGCGAAAGGCGTTATCGGTTTGTTTCCTGCCAACCGCGTTAATGACGATGTTGAAATTTATACTGATGAGTCGAGAAACCAGGTTCAAGGTGTTGCCCATCATTTGCGTCAGCAAACGCTAAAAGACAAATTTGCTAATTATTGTTTAGCAGACTTTGTAGCTGAAAAGTCGAGTGGCATAAATGATTACGTCGGCGCATTTGCTGTTACCGGTGGTATAGGGGAAGACGAGCTTGCTGATAGCTATATTCAAGCAGGCGATGACTACAACGGTATTATGGTTAAAGCGGTGGCAGACAGACTTGCCGAAGCGTTTGCGGAATATCTGCACGAGCAGGTGCGTAAACACTATTGGGGTTACGCCGCTAACGAATCACTGAGTAACGAAGAACTTATTCGCGAAAAATACCAAGGCATTCGACCGGCACCAGGCTACGCCGCGTGTCCCGAGCATACTGAAAAGCAGCTTATTTGGGATTTATTGTCAGCAGAGCAGCATACAGGTATGAAGCTTACGGAAAGTTACGCCATGTGGCCGGGCGCGTCGGTATCGGGTTGGTATTTTGCTCACCCTGATGCTAAATACTTTGCGGTTGCCAAAATTCAAGCCGACCAAGTAGAAGATTACGCCACACGTAAAGGCTGGACCTTGGAAGAAGCTGAAAAGTGGTTGGGTCCTAACCTAAGTGATTAATGCTGGTAAGGCAGGTAACGTGTATGCAAGTCGAAAAGCCTTTTAGTCAGGCCTGTGAAAACAACAAGCGCGCTATTTTGAGCGTGCTTGAACGTACATTTGCTAACTGCCGACAAGTATTGGAAATAGGAAGCGGGACAGGTCAACATGCCGTATTTTTGGCTGAACACTTACCCCATCTTATTTGGCACACAAGCGACCAACCACACTATCACGAAGGCATTGCCGCGTGGCTGAGTGATTCAAATGCGGGGAATATACAACCTCCCATAGCATTTACCGTTGGGCAAGATGACTTTCCCAATCTCGACGCAGACGGCATTTTTACGGCAAACACCGCGCATATCATGCAAAAAGAAGAGGCGAAGCTACTAATGGAATCAGTAGCGTTGCACTTACCCAAAGGGGGAATATTCTGTCAGTATGGCCCTTTTACACACAGCGGTAAGTTTACTTCTGAAAGTAACCAAGCCTTCCATGCTTCGCTTTTAGAGCGTGGTTATGGTGGCTACCGCGATATCAATGAACTTACTGCTTGGGCAGGCGAGTTAAGCTTGCTAGAAATTATCGACATGCCCGCCAACAACCATATGCTTATTTGGCGAAAACGCTAAAGAAGTATCAATTGCATCAATCAAAGGAGTAGCTATGAGCTTTAAAGTAAACCATTATTTCGACAACAAAGTGAGCTCGATTGGGTTTGAATCTGCAAACGGCCCTTGTACCTCGGGCGTAATGTCGCCGGGTGAATACACATTTTCTACCTCTCAAAAAGAGCTGATGAAAGTGGTTGAAGGTGAGCTAGTGGTAAAGCTACCGGGAAGTGACGAATGGCAATCTTTCGCAACGGGTACCAGTTTTAATGTGCCTGCCGATGCATCTTTTGACGTTAAAGTGTCTACGCCTACCGCTTATCTCTGCTTTTACAGCTAATTCTTCTAAGCGTTCAATCCGCTCTGCATTTAAACTTTCGTATAATTGACTTTCAGAGGTTGTAAAACTTTCCTGTATATCTCAAAGTATTAGAAGTGCAAGCGAGCTCGGCTCACTTGCGCTTTTATACTAATAAAACTAAACCGTCAAACATCCGCCTTGTCTAGATGGCACAAAGACCGCTGCAAAAATGTACAACAAAGGTCAACAGGCCCTAGTGCTGGAATACACTTTTCACACGTTATGGCGTTTAGTAAACAATGAGAAGTACAAATGAAATCCATATCACTCCAAAAGAAGTTTATGCTTATCGTTGGTGGTAGCATAGCTTTGATGTTACTTATCACGGCGTTTTTCTTAGTCAATACCGTTGCAGATAACACCCGCAGTCGCGTAGAAAAAGAGCTTAAATCCTTAGTTGCACGTGAGGCTAATGACGTTGAAGGCTTCTTCGCAACTTATGGCGGCGTTGCTAGAGCGTTCCTAAGTAGCCCTTTTCTACAAGATTTTTTTACGCGCCATAACACGCGAGGGGCGCCCGAAAGCCAACTGGCTCAATCTAAAAATATTTATGCCACTTTCAAGGGCATCAGCAGCCAAGATCCCATTATTAAATCTGCATTCTTTGGTTCAGCTAAGACGGGTGAATACTTTTACGAAGAGGGCCGAGTCGGCGTCGACACTTCGGGTCCTGATGCTGGCAATCCTAACGCCGGTTACTTTGCAACTAAGCGCCCGTGGTTTACTACTGCCGTAGAGAAGGGCAAGTTGTATGTAACGCCCCCCGCTGTCGATTCTCAAGATGGAAGCGTATCTGCAGTAGTACAAGCCCCGATATACAAAAATGGAGCGTTACTAGGCGTTGGCGGGGTCGATATTCTTATTAGCACGGTGGGTAAGGTCATAGATGCCATTCGTTATGAAGAACAAGGCACGGCGTTTTTACTCGACGAAAACCAAAACATTGTTTACTTTCCAAAACAGAGCAAGGCGTTGCCACTAAGCTCCTCTATTGGCAACTTTGACAGCGTGTTTGATAGCACCGAAGGGTTTGGCAAGTTGGCGGGTAATATAGCGGCTAATGAATCTGGTATTGTGCACGTAACCTGGAAGGGGGAAGACTATGTTGCGGTTTTTGAGCACGCTAAGTTAACTAACCCACAAATGAACTGGTCGCTGGGTATTCTTATCCCTGCAAGCATCATTGATAGCCCTATAAATAATGCAATTACTACGGCAATTATAGTCGCCATTGTTATTATTGGATTAATAGCACTTATTACTTATTTTGCGAGTGCTAAAGTCACTCAGCCTTTGGTCGAAATGCGCAACGCAATGGCGGAAATAGCGCATGGCGACGGCGACTTAACCAAGCGTCTGGAAGTTAAGAGTAACGACGAAATCGGTGCGCTTGCCATAGAGT
Source organism: Alteromonas sp. 5NW40-0090 (assembly GCF_057552975.1). Lineage (NCBI taxonomy): Bacteria > Pseudomonadati > Pseudomonadota > Gammaproteobacteria > Alteromonadales > Alteromonadaceae > Alteromonas > Alteromonas sp. 5NW40-0090. Next base: position 371,594 of record NZ_BAAJLT010000001.1, on the reverse strand, counting down.
TTAATACCTTTACCGATAAACTAAGATCATTGCTAAAAGATACTGCCGCTAACACTAAGGCTGTTTCTGATGCAGCGGATCACCTTCGAGATGTGAGTCACGCGACTAGCAAGGAAATTAACCAAGAGCGTAGTCAGGTGGACAATGTGTCTACGGCAGTGACGCAGATGGCCGCCACCGTCGTTGAAATTTCAAAAAATGCGGCACAGTCCAGTGACGCTGCGACTAAAGCAGATGAATTGGTACAAGCCGGCAGTGAGCAAGTGCAAGACGCTATGAGAGAAATTCGCGCGCTAGCCGACGCCATCAGTCAGGGTGTTGAAGTTGTGGGCGGATTGAGCAAAGAGTCAGACAGCATCGGTGCTGTAGTCGACGTCATTAACAGCATCGCTGAACAAACTAATCTACTTGCCTTAAATGCCGCCATTGAAGCGGCGAGAGCGGGAGAACAGGGGCGCGGTTTTGCCGTCGTTGCAGACGAAGTTCGCTCGCTGGCAAGCCGTACACAAGAATCGACCACTGATATACGAAAAATGGTTGAGCGATTGCAAGCGATGTCTGAACAGACCAACAGTGTCATGCAGGAAGGACAAGCCCGTTCCCAATCTGGTGTTGATAAGACAGAAAAAGTTGTCGAAACGCTTAAACATATTACACAGTCTATAGGTTTGGTTCACGAGCAAAGTACTCACATTGCTCTTGCCACCGAGCAGCAAACGGGTGTAGCTCAAGACATTAATAAGTCGCTCGTGGCAATCACAAGCTTAAGTGACAAAACTAGTCAACACGCTGAAGAGTTAGCGGTGGAAGCGACGCAGCTCAGTGCCGTCTCTGGTGACTTAAAAGAGCTGGTGGGCCAATTTAAGATTTAGTGCCTCTCGTGGCTGAAAGTACTGCGCATTCAGTTGCATTTTAAAATAGTGGTTTCCCGCTTGCCATTTTAGATGGCAAGCGATTCACCCACTTCTAACAAGCAATGGCATCTCCACCGTAAAGCTTAGAAGGGTTATGGTTTGTGGGTTTGAGAAAGAGAAATGAAATCATCTACAAACCCCAATACGTCCTGCGTTTTTCTATGACCCAAATATAAGGTTTTCGATATACCATGCTCTCCAAGAGACCGGTACGCTAAAAGATCGCGCTCTTTCGATTCTTCAATCAACCATTTAGGCAGCGCCGTAACTCCACGCCCCGCTGCAACCATTTGCAAGATAATTTCAGTCGTCTCAATGGTCTTGTGCTGTTTGACCGTACAATTGGCAGGAGTAAGAAAATGCGTGAATACGTCCAGTCGACTGAGTTCTACGGGGTAGGTGATAAGGGTCTCATTGCTTAAGTCTTTCGGTGTAACAAATGGCTTCTCTGCCAAAGGGTGGTGCTTATCCATTACCAACACTTGTTCATATTCGAACACTGGTGTGTAGGTAATGGTTTCAAGTGAAAGAGGGTCTGGTGTGAGCAATATATCAATATCGTACCCGTGAAGTGCTTGTAAACCGCCAAAAGAGAACGCGCGGCGTACATCTACATCAACATCTGGAAAGGCTTTCAAAAAAGGCGCCACTACCTTGAGCAACCATTCAAAACACGGGTAGCACTCCATACCAATACGTAATATGCCCTGTTTTCCATCGGCGAATCGGCGTAATTGGGCTTCAGTATGCTCAAACTGGGGTAAAACTCGGTGAGCTAAGCCCAATACACTCTGACCCGCCTGAGTCAGCGTGAGTCTTCTGCCGTCTTTTTTCCAAAGCGGTACGTCAAAATGGGCTTCCAACTTTTTCATTGCGTGGCTTAACGCTGACTGGGTTAGAAAAAGCGATTTTGCCGCTTCTGTCATCGTGCCTTCAGCATCTATCGCTCTTACTATTCGTAAATGTTGTCTATCAATCATAATAAATTACAACCAGTTTAACGTTTTTGAAGAGGGCTTGGGGCAGCACTGACTATAGTCACGGCGTCCGACAGGCGAGTTTCAATTATCTCTTTTATGATAATTGATATTTCTCTAAAGGTCTTTCGTCCAGGCGCAGTGTTTCTCCACGCTAATGAGTGCTGACGCTCAATAGGCATATCAGCAATCTCACATACATGTAACGCTTCAGGCTTGTGCAACTCAGAATGAATATAAAGTCCTGGCAAAAAGGCCACGCCCATTCCCATTACCACCATTTGGCGCAAAGTATCTAGACTGGTTCCTTCGTAATCACGTTGTAAATCGGCACCGATCTCATCACAAATACGCTGTACTTGGTGGTGAAAGTGATGCCGGTCTTCTAGCGTTAATACTTTTTCACCACTTATCTCGTGCGGTTTAACATAGGCTTTGCCCGCTAATTTATGATCGGAAGGCGTTACAAATTTTAACGGCTCTTTAAAAAGTGGTTGCGTGATCAATTGAGAGTTTTCGCCCGAAAGTGGGGAAAGAATTAGGTCATATTCACCACGCAGTAGACCGTGTTGCAATGCGTTAGGGGCGCCTTCTCGAACATAGAAGCGCAAGCCGGGCTTCCGTTTGTGCAGATCTGGTAGCACAAAGGGAAGCAAATAAGGCCCTAGTGTTGGCGGTATTCCTAACCGGTAGGTTACAACTTCACCCTCGGACAAGTCTCGTGCAATTTCGCTGAACCGTTGAGAGGCCTGTAGCACCTCTTCCGCTGCATCAAGCAAGGCTTTACCTTGGGGAGATAACAGCGTTCCTGTGCGTGAACGTTCAAAAAGCGTTAGCCCTAATAGGTTTTCTAGCGCACTGATCTGACTGGTCAGAGTAGGCTGACTAATTCCCAGTATTCCCGCTGCTTGCCTGAAGCTTAGGTATTTAGCCACTGCAACAAAATAGCGGATTTGGTTAATTGACGGGGTCTTTCCGTTGAATTGCATGGTGAAAATGGCTCTCTCTTACTATGCTTATGAATAGTGATACGTAAGCGGTGATAGCATTTAGCTATCGCGAGTTAGTATATTAAACTATTAATCTATCAGGTGAAACTGGCGTAATTACATAATCATTACAATTATTAAAAAATTGGGAGTTATATATGGATCACGTTATCTCAGGTGTTGCCAAATTCCAGAAAGAAGTTTACCCAAACAAAAAAGCTACGTTTCAAAAACTAGCTACTGGGCAGAACCCTGAAGTGCTTTTCATTACGTGCTCTGATTCACGTATCGACCCGAACTTAGTAACACAAACTGATCCGGGTGAACTATTTATCTGCCGTAATGCTGGCAACATCGTACCTCCTCACAGCAATCAAACTGGTGGCATGACAGCGTCTATTGAGTTTGCAGTTGCTGCACTGGGCGTTTCTCACATTGTTATTTGTGGCCATACTGACTGTGGTGCGATGAAAGGCGCCATCAACCCTGAAGGCTTAAGTGCGCTTCCGCATGTAAAAGAGTGGCTAGGTCATTGCCGTGTTGCAACTGAAGTTGTTAAAGAGCGCTGTGGCCATTCAGACCTTTCTATTGACGATCTAGAAGCGGTAACGAAAGAGAACGTTGTTCAGCAAATTCAGCACCTTCGCACTCACCCTGCTGTTGCTGCAAAAATTGCAACAGGTCAGGTTAAACTTCACGGATGGGTTTATAACATTGGTTCAGGTGAAGTGCTTTACTACAACACTGAGTCTGGTGAATTTGATGTAATGGACGAGTCTACTGCCGAAGCACAACTTGCTCGCGGTGAATAAGGTCTATAACTATGGTAAAAATTAACCTTTCAAACCTACGAGGCGATTTTACCGGCGGTTTAACAGCCGGTATCGTTGCTTTACCACTGGCGCTTGCACTTGGTGTAGCGTCAGGCTTAGGCCCAATGGCGGGTCTGTACGGTGCTATTGCGGTTGGCTTCTTTGCCGCACTTTTCGGTGGTACACCAGCTCAGATTTCTGGTCCAACGGGGCCTATGGTTGTTGTTCTTGCAGGCTTGTTCGCAAGTCTATCAGGCGACGCCAGCCTTATATTCACCGCCGTGATATTAGCCGGTATCTTTCAGATAGTATTTGGCTTTTTAGGCGTAGGTCAGTATATACGCTTAGTGCCATACCCGGTTATTTCGGGCTTTATGTCGGGCATTGGTGCAATCATCATTATTCTTCAAATCGGTCGCTTGCTGGGTCATGAGCCTCCTGGCGGAACGATAGGCGCATTGACATACTTGCCAACCGCGCTTGCCGATATCGATTTTGCAACCTTGGCGCTTGGCCTTGGTACTTTGGTTATTGCCTACAAGTGGCCACCGCAACTAGGTAAGTATGTGCCTGGTGCTCTGGCTGCACTAATTATCGGAACATTAGTAAGCCTTGCGCTATCTGTACCTGTTCTTGGTGACATTCCTACAGGACTACCAAGTCTGCACCTTCCAGTATTTGAGCAAAGTAAAGCACTGCTTATTCTTGAAGCCGCCTTTATTCTAGCAGTGCTGGGAGCCATCGACAGTCTACTTACATCTCTTGTTGCTGATAACATGACGCGTACCCGTCACGATAGTAACAAAGAGCTAATCGGCCAAGGTATTGGTAATACATTTGCTGGTCTTATCGGCGGTATTGCAGGTGCAGGTGCAACTATGCGTACTGTTGTAAATATCCGTAGTGGTGGTAAGTACAACATTTCAGGCATGGTTCACGCGCTAGTGCTTCTAGCAATTGTGTTAGGTCTTAGCCCGCTAGCGGCGCAAATTCCTCACGCTGTTCTTGCCGGTATCTTGGTTAAAGTTGGTTTAGATATCATTGACTGGAGCTACTTAAAGCGTGCACACAAAGGACCGCGTTGGGACTTTGGCCTTATGATTATGGTACTTGCGCTAACGGTATTTGTAGATTTGATCACAGCAGTTGGTGTTGGCGTGGTATTCGCAGCATTAGCTTACGTTAAGCAAATCGCACAGCTGCAAATTGAAGAGCTTAAGAAAATCCCTGAGTCGTTAAACGACCCTAAAGATAATGACCTACTAGAGTCGCTTAAAGACAAAGTATCAATCTTTAGTTTTGGCGGACCACTAAGCTTTGGTGCGGCTGCCGATTTGGGCCACCACGTTCGTGAGCGTGTGAAACCGGGTTCTAAAGTCACCATTTTAGATTTCTCGCGCGTTCCACTTATGGATGTTTCTGCTGCGATGGCAGTTGATACAGTTACCTCAGACGCACTTGCTGCTGGTCGTCAGCTAGTCATTTGCGGTGCAAACGCTGAGGTCAATAAGGTGTTAGAGGGCGTAAACGAAGCACACCCTGGTATACCCAATTTTGAAACCTTGCACGACGCCTTGCTTTATGCAGAAAAGCAAGTAGCCGGGACTGAAAGCAAAAACACCCGTTTTCAAGCCGCAACGCAGTCGTAAACTAATATCAAGGTAAGATAAACCTTTCCCTTTTGGCCCTCCTTAGTGAGGGCTTTTTTGTTTCTTTCACTTATTAACTTTAATTACGCAACTGCAATCTAAATCAACAAGCTGGTCTGAGCTTCCGTTGAACGTTAGTTATTAAATGAATTGCTTTTAAATTAATTGATTGTTCAATTAAACTTAACGCAAGTGTAACAATTCGCTTCTAAAGTGGTGCGCAAACTATACACAACTACTTTGGGAAACACATGAAATCACGCAATAAACTATCTGTAGCGATACTTGCAGCTCTATCATCTATGGCAGCGGTAACAGCACCTTTACCGGTTCTCGCCGAAGAAGCGGAACGTGCTGACGAAGAGCGCATAGAAGAAATCACCGTTGTAGGGCGAAGCGTTTCTTACGCGAACAATGCAACGAGTGACGACATGTTTAAACAACAGGCTAATCTTAGCAGCGTGTTAGCTGCGGTTGATAACCTGCCGGGTGTACTTATTAACGAAGGTGATACCTTTGGAGCCGATGATTGGTCAACGTCTATTGTTATTCGTGGCTTTCAAGTTAACTTAAACGAACAGCAAATTGGTATGACGGTAGACGGCATTGCCAACGGTAATTCAAACTACGGTGGTGGCGCAAAAGCGAATCGCTATATCGACACTGAAAACGTAAAAGGCGTTGAAGTTTCTCAAGGAACGGCGGATATCGCTTCCCGTTCACATGAAGCCCTTGGCGGAACACTGAATTTCACCACCATAGACCCGTCTATGGAACAAGGACTGGTTACTAGTGTGACAGCGGGTTCATTTGACGCATCAAAATATTACGTGCGTTATGAAACGGGCGAAATTTTTAAAGATACCTACGCGTGGATAAGTCTTTCAAGCCAAGAAAGCTCTGACTTTATGCAGCAAGCAGCAGAGAACACCCGAGACCACTTAGCCGTGAAGTTTATCTCTACGGTTAACGACGTGTCGCTTACGGGTTACCTGTCTTACGACGATACTCACGAAGATAACTATCAGCGCATTTATGGGCTGGCGCAATATGAACAAAACCCAGATTGGGATCAGTTAACCGACGAATGGACAGGCGTGCCTTATCAAGATCAGGCATATCGCCGTGGCTGGTCTACGTTACGTGAAAACTTATTCGCCTATTTACAGGCAGAATTTACGATTGGTCAGGTCGATTTTATGACCAACGTGTATTATCACGACAATGAAGGCCGTGGTGAGTGGGTGCCTCCATATATCGTTGATGTTACTGATGACGGCGCAGAAGGCCATTCAGAGCTTGTGGTCGGTAATACGGTTTACGGCGGGCAACAACTCGGACAAATTTACTTTGTGGATAGACAAGGCAATCAGCTAAGCCCTATTGAAGGGTGTCAAAGCTCATTGACTTTCCCTTATGGTGGCGCAGGCGCTGAGTATGATCCGGGGTGTCACGAGCAAGGCGCAATTCCTGTGGGCTCATATCGTCATACTCATTATGATAAAGAGCGTATTGGTATTAATGCTGATGCAGTCTGGTACACCAAAGTTGGTGATTTTGATAATACGGTCCGATTTGGTATTTGGTGGGAAGACTATGAGCGAGGCGAGTCTCGTGATTGGCACAAAATTACTAATTCGTCTATTAGCGTCGATTATGACAACGTGCCTTACTGGGTGCAGTACGATAGAACCTTCCCAGTTGATACCTTAATGTATTATGTTGAAGATGAGCTTGATCTAGGCTTTGCCCGAATTCGTGCTGGTGCGAAGAAGTTTAACGTCGATATTGAAAAAACGGACAACTTTGATTCAGCCAACAACTTAGCGGTGAATACTGATTCAGATACGCTATTCTCAGCGGGTATTGTTGCACCATTGCCATTTGAAGGGCTAGAGGTCTTTGCAGGTTACGGTGAAAACTTTGCGGCAATTAAAGATGCGCAACTAGAACGTAACGATACTGACCTTCGCTTTATAAAGCCAGAAACTGCTGACAACATAGACGTGGGTTTGCGCTACGCATCACCGGGCTTTAATGCCAGCGTGACCTACTACAATATTGAGTTTAACGACCGTATTCAATTTACCAGTAACGAAACCTCAGAGGGCATAGACTTTCTTGAAGCAGCCGCGGGTGGATACAAAAACGTGGGCGGTATAGAGTCCAGTGGTTTTGAAGTTTCAGCAGACGTTATGTTAACCGAAGAGTTCTCGTTGTTTACTTCGATTACCTTAAGTGATTCTGAGTACGTTGCGACGGTAGGCAGTTCAGGTACGCAATACGATACCCTTGCCGATGCCCAAGCGGCCATTGCAGACGCTGAAAACCCTGAGGTATCCCTGGTAGCCATTGAAGGTAATACCGTTATCGGTACACCTGACACTATGGCGGTTGTAAGCCTCGACTGGGCTCGCGATAACTACTTTGCTGGTTTGTCTACCAAATACGTTGATAGTCGCTACCTGGATATTGATAACGCTGCACAAGTTGATGACTATATAGTTAGCGACTTCTATATTGGCGGTTTTATCGAAAACATTGGCCCAGGTGTTGAAGAGCTGGAAGTGCGTTTAACAGTAAACAACCTGTTTGATGAAGACTATGCGTCTACCATTGCCCCAGGTGCATTTTGGATTGGCGCGCCTCGCGCTGTTGCAGTCAACGCACGCTTAACCTTTTAATCGTGATATCATGCCTGCGGCAGCATAGCGCTGTCGCGGGTTATTTTTTTAGATTTAAGGTTTGGAGTTGTAGCATGCCCAAGGTGGGAATGGAGCCAGTTCGTAAGAAACAATTAATTGAAGCAACGTTAGACGTGATGGCAGAAGTGGGCTATCACGGAACAACGATTAGCTTAATTAGTAAAAAAGCTGGGCTTTCTTCAGGGATAATCAGTCACTATTTTGGCGACAAACAAGGCTTAATTGAAGCAACCATGCGCCACCTTCTCGATGCGCTCAAAATTACACAGCGAATTGACGATCCGCTAGAGCGAATTGATTTCATTATCGAAAATAACTTTTCACAAACACAAGGCGCAAGCTCAGCCACCAATACCTGGTTTAATTTCTGGGCGCTGTCACTCCACAACGAAGGCTTGCATCGTTTGCAGTGTATTAACCACAAACGTTTAGAGCGTAATTTAGCGTTTAGCTATCGCAAGCTACTTCAGCCTGAGCAGGTCAAAAACGCCGCTGCGTCTACTGCTGCATTAATTGATGGGTATTGGCTGCGTTATTCAATGGGAAGCGTAGGGAATGGCGACTTTTCAGAGGCTGTAGCACGCTGTAAGCAGTACGTTCGTGATTTAATTGCCCAATACGGGAAATAAGCAAGCAGTTGAAGATAAACAGGACTGCGCAAAATAAATTAGGGCTCGCTGCAGATACGTTAAATCATAAAAAACATTGAATTCGGAATATAAAAAAAGGCGGTAAGACATAAGTCGTACCGCCTTTTTTATAGTTTAAGCAGTTGTTGCCAAATGCTTTATGCTATTTAGCGTAGTGAGCCAATGTATGGCTCACAAAATTGTGCACTCAACGAGTTACCAAATTCTTACACGCTCTTCTGGCGCAAGGTAAAGGGCATCACCCGGTTTCACGTCAAACGCTTCATACCATGCATCATGGTTTCTTGGTGCTTGTGCACGATAACGACCTGGTGCGTGTGTACCTGCGCGAAGTTGGTTCAGCATGCTTTCTTCGGTGCGCTTTTCTTTCCACACTTGTGCCCAAGCAAGGAAGAAACGTTGATCGCCTGTCAGACCGTCAATTACCGGCGCTTCCTTGCCGTTAAGGCTAAGCTTGTAAGCGTGATAGGCCATAGCTAAACCGCCCACATCGCCAATGTTCTCACCTAGGCTGTTGCGACCGTTAACGAAGTTACCTTCGATAGGCTCGTATTGACTGTATTGCTCGGCTAGCATGTCTGCTTTTTCTTCAAATGCTGCACGGTCGGCATCGGTCCACCAGTTGCGCTGAATACCGTTGGCATCAGACTTAGAACCTTGATCGTCAAAACCGTGGCCCATCTCGTGGCCGATTACCGCACCAATAGCACCGTAGTTAACAGCTGCATCGGCATTAGGATCGAAGAATGGCGGTTGTAAAATAGCCGCTGGGAACACAATTTCATTGAACGAGCTATTGTAGTAGGCATTAACGCGCTGCGGTGTCATACCCCAGCGATTGCGATCCGTTTTCTCTAGCTCACGTTCTACCGACTGGTCTTGGAAGAATGTACGTAGGTTGCGAACATTGCCAACTAAGTCTTTGTCGCTGATGGTTACGCCGTCGAAAGACTGCCATTCGTCTGGGTAGCCAATTTTAGGGTTAAATGCCATTAGCTTTTCTTTTGCATTTACCTTAGTTTCTTCGCTCATCCAGTCTAGGTTTTCAATACGCTCACCGAGTGCTGTACGCAAGTTTTCAACCAGCTCTGCCATCTGCTCTTTTGAGCTTTCTGGGAAGTATTCGTTTACGTAAATCTTGCCGATTGCAAAACCCAGTGACTCAGTACCAGACATCTGACTAACCGCGCGTTTCCAACGAGGACGAGGCTCTTGCTGACCGCTTAATGTACGACCAAAGAAGTCAAAGTTGGCTAGGTAGATGTCTTCAGATAGGAAGCCCGCATTGTTTGAAATAGTGTGGTACTTCAAGTACGACTTCCAATCAGCGAGATCAGCTTCGTTAATAATCTTAATAACGTCTTTTACTGGCTCAGGCTGTGTAATATTAAGCTCAGGTACCTTATAACCGGTTTGAGCAAAATAGGTATCCCAATCAAAGCCAGGGTACTCGTCAGACAGCTTACTACGTTCAATCTGGTTAAGAGTAAGATCGCGGTCACGGCGTTTTTCGCGAGGCCACTGAATTTCTGCAATTTGTGTTTCAAGGGCAAGGATGTTCGCTGCTTTTTCAGCTGCGTTTTCTTCACCTGCAAAATTAAGCATCTGCTCGATGTGCGCTACATACGCTTCACGAATTTTAACAAAACGTTCGCTATCGCTCAGGTAGTAGTCGCGATCAGGAAGGCCTAAACCACCAACACCAACACTTAATTGATATTCATTTGGGTCAAGGCGGTTGTACCACATACCGCCGCCAATTGGCGTGGTTGAGCCGACTAACCAGCTATTACCAAATGCTTTGGTTAGGTCAGTTTTGTTTTCAATGCTATCGATAGACGTGAGTACGTCTTTAATTGGCTCAATACCTTTTTCGTTAATGGTATCTGTATCCATATAAGCAACGAAAAAGTCGTGAACAAGCTTTTCTTCTGCATTTAGCGAAGACTTTTCCATTAGCCCATCAATGATGTTTTTAACTTGCTCTTCACTGCGCTCTGCAAGACCAGTAAACGCGCCGTAGCGAGTTTTGTCAGCGGGCAGTTCGTAGTTGTCGTACCATGTACCGCTTGCGTACATGAAGAAGTCATCACCAGGTTTTACCGCTTCATTGCGAGCGGTTAAGTCTACGCCGAAAGAGCCTAGTTCCGCTTCGCCTTTCATTTCTGGCGCTTCAACATTGCTGGTTTGTTCTTGGGCTTTTTCAGGCTGACCGCAACCAGCAAGTCCCAAAGATGCCGCAATCGCTACGGCAAGAAGTTTATATTTCATCGTTTTTCTCGTTGTGATTATAAGTGTCGTCGTTAGGTGCAGTGACACTCGTTGTTTTTAAAGTAGGCACAAATTCCTTGTTAAACGGTAAAGCATTCCGTGCCTGATTAAAATAGCTTGCGATATGTGGCGTTTCTCGCTGTAAAAAGTCTGCTACAGCAGTGTGAAACGACGGATGTTGTAATTTGTGATGAGAACGGCAATAAATGGGCTCGAAGCCTCGAAGTATTTTATGTTCACCTTGGGTACCGGGATTAAAAATCGATAGTTTTTTCTCAATGGCGAATTCAATGCCTTCAAAATAACAGCAGGCAAAATGTAGCCCGTCTATTTCTTTCAGCGCTCCCCAGTATCTGCCATACAGTCCTGTATCATCGTAGAAAAAGAGGGCGCTGGCTACTGCTACCTCATTCTCTATTGCCGTAACGATAAGCATGTTATCGCTCATGCTCTCGACAAGCTGCTCAAAGAACGCATCATTTAAATATCCCACGTGACCGCTTCGTTTTAAATAGGTAGCTTTGTAACACTTTGTGAAAAACTTCAGGGTCTCAGTGCTAATCTCATCGCCGGTATGATGGGTAAAGCGGACCCCTTGCTCGCTCAATTTGCGTCGACTTTTCTTGATATCTTTTCTTTTGCGGGAGGTAAGCGCGTTAAGAAAGTCGTCGAAATCACCATATCCGTAGTTATGCCACTGAAACTGAACCGCGTATCGGGTCAGGTAGTGGTTGGGAGAACGGGGTTGAACTTTGAACTGGCCACTAGGCAACTCTTCGCCTAACTCACTGGCCTCAGGCTCGCCTTTGCCAATGAGTTGAGCCGAGGTACTTTCATTGGGAAATAGCCAATGAAATGAAGATAAAGCCTCACCAAATACGGATTCTACATAGGCTGTCAATGTGTTTTCCAGTTCACTTAAAAGCGATGGAGTAAGCGCAATGTGCTCATCACAAAGTAGTCTAGAACCTGTCACGGGGGTGAAGGGGATAGCCGATATCCATTTCGGAAAATAGTCGAGACCGTGCTGTGCATAAGCATTAGCCCACGCGTGGTCAAAAACGTATTCGCCGTAGCTGTGAGTTTTCAGGTAGCCGGGAATAACGAGATTAACAGCCTCATGCTGCCTATGCGCTATAGCAATATGGCAAGGCTGCCACCCAGATTCATTGCTGCACGAACCGCTGCGTTCTAAAGCATGTAAAAATTCATAAGAAACGAAAGGACCCGCTTCTTTTGCGAGGTATTGCCAGCGCTCCTTAGAGAACTGTTCAATCGAGTCTATTATTGTTATGCGATAGTCAGATGCTGTCATGCGGTTTACATCATGTAGAAGTTAAGTGCGTAAAACGTTAGATAGTCGCAATGTACGAGTATTTAACGCTAAAATAACGCGGTTTCTACGTTTAATACAGAAGAGTAAGTTTACAAAAATGTCAGAGTTTGACCGAAAAATCATTACCGACGCGATTACTCGCATGCTGGCACGACGAGAGCATAGCTTTAACGAGATTATGCGAAAGTTGCAGCAGAAGGGAATAGCGAGTGATGCTTTCATGCCTATTCTGGAGGAATTCAAGGATGCTGATATCCAAAGCGATGCTAGATTTGCAGAAAGCCGAGCTCGCGCACTGTACTTAAAAGGAAAGGGACCCCGCGCGATTAAATTAGACTTACAGCAATACGGTGTAGATGAAAGTACTTCAGAACACGCAATGAGAGAGATTGACGCTGACTGGTTTGAAAGTGCTAAAAAGGTAAAAGAGAAAAAGTTTGGCGAGTTTTATGAAAACGAATTCGCGTTGAGACAAAAGCAGAAACAATTTCTTCAATATCGTGGCTTTTACCAAGATCACATTGAATATGCCGTAAGCGCAAACGAATCTAGCTAAAATGGCTGGATTACGCTCATGTTTATCGACAAATAGATGCCGTTGGCGATTTGTTTTATGAATACTGGCTATTTTCGTCTACTTAAAGTGAAATTTGAGCCTATCTTCCCCCCGTTACACTTAACAAAATTGCGTTATCCATGGTATTGTTGCGCAAATTTGTGTGCATTTTAATTATCCAGAGAATTATAGCGAGGATAAGCGTATTGCGTATTCGCAAACTGCCCCGATTATAAAGCTCATTAGAACAGGCAAATCGCACGTTTCAAAAATAGAATAAAGGAAGTTAGGTTTTCAATGACATTATCAACTGCTGACTTACGTAACAAGTTTATCGATTATTTTAAAAGCCATGGCCACCAAGCGGTGGCGAGCTCGTCACTGGTTCCGGCAGATGATCCCACACTTCTTTTTACTAACGCGGGCATGAACCAGTTTAAAGACTGTTTTTTAGGTGCGGAAAAACGCAGCTATACCCGTGCGGTATCCTCTCAGCGCTGCGTTCGCGCAGGTGGTAAGCATAACGACCTTGAGAACGTAGGTTACACTGCGCGTCACCATACCTTTTTTGAAATGCTGGGTAACTTCAGCTTTGGCGATTATTTCAAAAAAGAAGCGATAGAGTTTGCGTGGAATTTCCTGACCAAAGAAATTGGTTTGCCAAAAGAAAAGCTGCTAGTTACCGTTTATTCTGAAGATGACGAAGCTTTCGACATCTGGGAAAACTATATTGGTGTTCCAAAAGAAAAGATTATTCGCATTAGCACGTCAGATAACTTCTGGTCTATGGGCGATACCGGTCCATGTGGTCCTTGTTCTGAAATCTTTTACGATCACGGCGCGCACATTTGGGGTGGTCCTCCGGGAACACCAGAAGAAGACGGCGACCGTTTTATCGAAATTTGGAACCTGGTATTTATGCAGTTTAACAAACAAGCTGACGGTACTATGGAGCCACTCCCTAAGCCTTCAATCGATACCGGTATGGGCCTAGAGCGTATTTCAGCTATTTTGCAAAACGTGCACAGCAACTACGAGATCGACCTTTTCCAAAACTTGATCAAATCAGCAGCATCAATTGTTGGAAGCGAAGATTTAGAAAATAAATCGCTACGGGTTATCGCCGATCACATTCGTTCGTGCAGCTTCTTAATTTGCGATGGCGTTATGCCATCGAATGAAGGGCGCGGATACGTATTACGCCGCATTATTCGTCGCGCTGTTCGCCACGGCTATCAGCTTGGCGCAAACGATATTTTCTTCTATAAGCTTGTAGCATCACTTGCCAAAGAAATGGGTGAAGCATATCCAGAACTTGTAGACCAGCTACCGGTAATTGAAAAAGTACTACGTGTTGAAGAAGAGCAGTTTAGCAAAACGTTAGCCCGTGGTATGGCTATCCTAAACGATACATTAGAAACCCTAGAAGGCGACACAGTGCCGGGTGACGTAGTGTTCAAGCTTTACGACACCTATGGTTTCCCTACTGACTTAACCAATGATGTAGCACGTGAGCACGACCTTAAGATTGACGAAGAAGGTTTTGAAGCTGCTATGCAAGCACAGCGTGCCCGTGCACAGCAGGCTAGCAACTTTGGTGCAGACTACAATAGTAAACTCGCCATTGACCACACAACCTCATTTACTGGGTACACCGATGTAGAAGGCCAGGCGAATGTGGTTGAACTTATTGCCGACAATGCGTTTGTTGAGAAGCTTGAAGACGGTCAAGAAGGCGTTGTGGTATTAGACAGCACACCGTTCTACGCTGAAAGCGGTGGTCAGGCAGGTGATAAAGGTGTGCTTCGCGTGGCAAACGGTGAATTCATTGTTACTGACACCCAAAAAATGGGTAATGCGTTTGCACACAAAGGTATTGCTAAAGGTTCGGTATCTAAAGGTGATACGGCAACCGCAGCGATTGATGCAGCAAATCGTGAAGCCATTAAAAAGAATCACAGTGCTACGCACTTACTCCATGCAGCCCTGCGTGAAATTCTAGGTGAGCACGTAACCCAGAAAGGTTCATTGGTTGAAGCGCCTCGCATGCGTTTTGACTTCTCGCACTTCGAGGCAGTAACGGCTGAGCAGCTTGCTGAGATTGAAAGACGAGTTAACCAAGAAATACGTGCAAACCACACGTTGGCAACTGAACTTATGGATTTGGATGAAGCCAAAGCATCAGGCGCTATGGCGTTGTTTGGTGAAAAGTACGACGAAAAAGTTCGCGTGGTAACCATGGGGCCATTCTCTGTTGAGTTATGTGGCGGTACTCACGTAACGCGTACTGGTGACATTGGTTTGTTTAAAATTACCAGTGAAGCGGGTATTGCATCGGGCGTTCGACGTATCGAAGCAGTTACTGGAGAACACGCACTTGAAGTCGTGCAAACCCAACAAGCGACACTGTCTTCATTGTCTGCGTTATTAAAAACAGACAGCCAAAATGTACTTGATCGTGTAGTTTCTCTACAAAATCAGACTAAAGAACTAGAAAAAGCGCTCAATTCTGCGAAACAAAAACTGGCGAGTCAGCAAGGTGCTGATATGCTTAGTAATGCAGTAGAGATAAATGGCGTTAAAGTTCTTATTGCTAATTTGGAAGGTGTTGAAGCGAAGTCATTGCGTTCAATGATGGATGACATTAAAAACCGAATTGGCGAAGGGATCGTAGTATTAGGTGTGGCTAATGACGCGAAAGTGAATCTTATTGCTGGCGTTACTAAAAACCTCACTAGTAAAGTTAAAGCGGGCGAGCTAGTTAACTTTGTCGCATCACAAGTAGGTGGCAAAGGGGGCGGTCGCCCTGATATGGCACAGGCAGGTGGTGATCAGCCTGAAAACTTGGGGCAGGCGCTAGATTCGGTTAACGCTTGGTTACAAGATAAGCTATAATTATTTTTGTGTATAACAGTGAGTTTTTGAAGTGACGCAGAAACATGGAATCACTGTCGCTTCCATCGGGTCGTGCCGATGGGTTGGCAAATCTTAATGGATGATGTTCAGTATTAAGGAACAGGAGCAAGAGAATGCTTATTTTGACTCGTCGAGTTGGTGAAACGCTTATGGTAGGTGACGATGTGACCGTTACCGTACTAGGTGTAAAAGGGAATCAGGTACGTATAGGTGTGAATGCACCAAAAGAAGTTTCTGTGCACCGTGAAGAGATATACATGCGCATTCAAGCAGAAAAAGGCGGTCAGCCAGGCTCTGCAGAATAATTGCATAATACGCTTCATAGGAAAAGGTCAGCTTACGCTGGCCTTTTTTGTTTTAAGTGAGTAAATCTTATCGGGCTTTAGCGCAAGTCTATTGTTTCTGGTCTATTTCGACAGAAATGACGCTGTGATGTCTTGCGCTAACGAGCAAGTTAATTTTCTGGGTCGTGCACAGCTTTTTTCTTGTACTATGCCTTCTGGTTGGACGGTTTTTTCATCGAGATATTTGGCGCTTTATTCGAGGTTTTGGAGCGTTTTTAAATAACTTAAGTAAGTAATACGAATCAGCGTACTTGGTTATAAACAAATAAATTCAAAACTTTTTGATATTATTTTTGAAAAATTGACTAAATTATTAAGGCGGGTCAGTTAAAACTGCAATGAAGCTGCGCATATTCAAATGCAAATTAACGAGCATCGTTAAATAAAAATCGGTTTAATTGCTTGTATTGCGAACAAATTACTGGTTTTTTGCTCGAATCGTTTAAAATGGCAGCGGGTGAACAATTTCTTTATAAAAAAGGTTTGACTCAGGCCAATGAATCCGTAAAATGCACCCCGCAGTCAAGGAGAGGTGGGTGAGTGGCTGAAACCAGTTCCCTGCTAAGGAACCATACGCATATACGCGTATCGAGGGTTCGAATCCCTCCCTCTCCGCCATTATTCGTTGGCAGTGACGGCCAACAACAAGTTTTGCGCGTGTGTAGCTCAGCTGGATAGAGTACCTGGCTACGAACCAGGCGGTCGGAGGTTCGAATCCTTCCACACGCGCCACTTATTTTAAAGCGTCACCTTTTGGGGTAATATTCAAAAGTACACAAGTTTACGCGTGTGTAGCTCAGCTGGATAGAGTACCTGGCTACGAACCAGGCGGTCGGAGGTTCGAATCCTTCCACACGCGCCATATTGATAAGCCCACCTTTTTAGGTGGGCTTTTTCATTTCTACACTTCTAATTTTGGTTAACTCTACTTTCGTATAAACGCGCTGTCTAAAATTTAAGCTAAACTTGATGTGTCTAACAGCAGTAAAGTGCGGGGTACGCTATGGCACATCCATCTACTACTTTTCGATTTTTAGCAGAACCTACCGACGTAAACTTTGGCGGTAACGTTCACGGTGGCATTGTAATGAAATGGATTGACCAAGCAGCCTATGCATGTGCCGCGCAGTGGTCCAAATGTTACTGCGTCACGGTGTCTGCCAATGGCATACGTTTCATAAAACCTATAAAAGTAGGCCAGCTAGTTGAGATAACCGCATCGTTGGTACACACTGGTGCGTCAAGTATGCATATCTATGTTGTGGTTAAATCGGGCAACGCCACGGAAAATACCACGTCGGTCGCAAATCGCTGTTTTATAACTTTTATGGCGGTGGACTGTGAGGGAAGTCCAGTAAATGTGCCTGCATACGTACCTGAGGATGAACGACATATGCAGCTAGAATTAGTGGCGATGCATGCGAAAGATTTCGCTAAACAGCTAGACAGTGACTTTACGGAAAATATAGGCTTTCATTAAGGCGTAAGTATAAATGAACGTAAACGCAGGTTGCTGGCATCGGCAACGCTTATGCTAATTCCTAAAATATGCTTTTGTTGCAAATTTATTAAAGAATAATGCATTAAGTTTCATTTTGGCGGGTTTTATTCATTTTAAAGTGGTTTTTTATGCTGCTTTGTTGTGTTTTGAAAAACCACGTGATACTTATTCAGGTACAAAATAACAACAGGATTGAATATGGATTCGGGATCCGTCGCTAGCCTGCTCTTTGAAGCAGGGTCTCTTATGCTTATAGGAATGGTATTTGTTTTCTCATTCTTAGGGCTTCTTATTGTGGGTATTCATCTCATTGCCCGATTTTGTGAAGCCTTTCCCGGTGAAACAGCAGAGCCTTCAGCTAATTTAAAAGGGCCTTCAGCTAATTTGAGTCGAAACAATCAAGCGGTACAACCAGGAATAGACGGAAACGTTATCGCAGCTATTTCTGCCGCAATTCATACCCATCGCCAAAATTCTAAAAAATAAAGCCTAATCAGGAGTTACCATGTCTAAGCCTCTGGCCCTTACCGAGCTGGTTCTGCGTGATGCCCACCAATCCCTTCTTGCTACGCGCATGCGTATTGAAGATATGCTTCCCATAGCGGAAAAACTAGATAAAGCTGGCTTCTGGTCTGTTGAGTCTTGGGGTGGTGCTACATTCGATGCCTGTATTCGTTATTTAGGGGAAGACCCTTGGGAGCGCATCAGAAAGCTAAAAGCAGCCATGCCTAACACGAAACAGCAAATGCTGTTGCGTGGTCAAAACCTATTGGGTTACCGCCATTATGCTGACGATGTTGTCACCCGCTTTGTAGAGCGTGCTCACGAAAGTGGCGTAGATGTATTTAGAATTTTTGATGCCATGAATGACATTAGAAATTTGAAAACCGCAGTAAAAGCGACCATAGACAGTGGCGCTCACGCGCAAGGGACAATTTCTTATACGGTAAGCCCTGTGCACAATCTTAAGCTTTGGCTCGAAATGGCGAAACAGCTTGAAGACCTAGGGGTTCATTCTATCTGCGTAAAAGATATGGCTGGGCTTTTAAAACCGTACGAGTGCGAGGCATTGATTACCGGATTAAAAGAAACGGTTGATGTACCTATTGCCATGCAGTGCCATGCCACAACAGGGTTGAGTACGGCGACGTATCAAAAAGCTATCGATGCCGGCATTGATATGCTGGACACGGCTATTTCTTCAATGAGCATGACTTATGGTCATAGCGCAACTGAGACCATGGTTTCTATCGTAGAAGGTACAGAGCGCGATACGGGTATTGCACTACCCGAACTAGAAGAAATTGCCAGTTACTTCAGGGAAGTAAGAAAGAAATACAGCAAGTTCGAAGGCAGTCTCAAAGGGGTAGATGCACGTATTCTTTTGGCTCAAGTACCGGGCGGAATGCTAACCAACATGGAAAGTCAGCTTAAAGAGCAGGGCGCTGAAGATAAATTCGAAGAAGTGTTAAAAGAAATTCCACGGGTAAGGGAAGATCTTGGGTTCATTCCTCTTGTTACGCCAACCTCACAAATCGTGGGCACGCAGTCAGTGCTTAACGTACTCACCGGTGAGCGTTACAAAAGCATTACAAAAGAAACCGCAGGCGTTCTCAAAGGTGAATATGGCGCTACCGCAGCATCAGTAAACAAGGAATTGCAGGCGCGTGTGCTTGATGGCGCAGAACCCGTGACATGCCGCCCTGCAGATAATATTGCCCCAGAGCTGGATACGCTGAGTAAAGAGCTTGATGAGCTGGCTGAGAAAAAGCAACTATCGCTGTCAGACGATAAAATTGATGATGTTTTGACTTACGCCTTATTCCCGCAAATAGGGCTTAAGTTTATCGAAAACCGCGGCAACCCTGATGCGTTTGAACCTGCACCTAGCGCGCAAGAGTCGCAAAGCTTGAATGCGCCTAAGCCTGCTGAAGCCAAGTCAAACTCACAAGGGGCTACCGCGAACGAAACTTACGACGTAAACGTAGATGGAAAAGTGTATCGCGTAGAAGTGGCACCTTCAGGCACGCTGACGAGCGTTACACCTGCTATTGGCTCTCAGGCGCAGGCACAGTCTCAAACCAATAGCGCTGCGCCATCAGCCTCTACCGCTTCACAGTCTATCGATGCACCGCTTGCAGGTAACGTCTTCAAAGTCTTGGTGAGAAACGGCGACAGCGTGTCAGAAGGCGATGTGGTGATGATCCTTGAAGCCATGAAAATGGAGACAGAGATCCGCTCCGCATTTACAGGTACTGTTACCGACATTACCGTTGGTGAAGGCGATGCCGTAACCAGTGGTCAACCGTTAATCTTATTGGGGTAGTACATGGATAAGTTAATGGTACTTTGGGATAGTACCGCGCTTGCGCACTTTGAAGCCGGCCAGCTGATTATGATGGCGGTAGGTTTTGGCTTGCTGTACTTAGCCATTGTTAAGAAGTTTGAGCCATTGCTTTTACTGCCCATTGGTTTTGGTGCATTGCTTACTAACATCCCTATTGCTGGTTTTTCAGAAGTAGGTGGGTTGCTGCACTACATATACAAAATCGGCATAGATACAGGGGTATTTCCTCTGCTCATCTTTATGGGCGTAGGCGCAATGACTGACTTCAGTGCGCTCATTGCTAACCCCAAAATGTTGTTGCTTGGCGCAGCTGCGCAGTTCGGCATTTTTGCTACTTTATTTGGCGCTATAGCGTTAAACCTTATACCTGGCTTTGAGTTTACGTTAAAGGACGCGAGCGCCATTGCTATCATAGGTGGCGCGGATGGGCCGACGGCTATTTTCCTCGCCTCAAGGCTTGCGCCTGATTTGCTTGGCGCGATTGCGGTCGCTGCATACTCTTATATGGCATTGGTGCCTATTATTCAGCCACCCATAATGAAAGCGCTGACTACAAAAGAAGAGCGCGAGATAAAAATGGGGCAGCTTCGACCTGTGTCAAAGCGAGAGAAGATTATTTTTCCGCTTGCTGTGCTGTTTATGACTATCTTGTTTTTGCCCGCCGCAACGCCGCTTGTCGGCATGTTCTGTTTTGGTAACTTAATGAAAGAGTGTGGCGTCGTAGACAGGTTGAGCAAAACAGCCCAAAACGAGCTCATCAATACGGTTACTATTTTCCTTGGTTTGGCCGTAGGCTCTAAGTTGTCAGCCGAAGCGTTTCTTACGGTTGAAACCCTTGGTATTTTGGGGCTTGGGGCTATCGCTTTTGGTATAGGCACAGCTGCGGGTGTACTTATGGCCAAGCTAATGAGTAAGCTGTCGGGTGGCAGTATAAACCCGCTAATAGGCGCGGCTGGCGTTTCTGCTGTACCAATGGCAGCCAGAGTGGTGAACAAGGTTGGGCTAGAAGCTAACCCTCATAACTTTCTTCTAATGCATGCAATGGGACCTAACGTAGCCGGTGTGCTAGGTAGTGCGGTTGCCGCAGGTATTCTTTTGGCACTTGTCGGGTAGGTCCTACAACCGCATTTAGAAAAAGGGGCATCTCACTGCCCCTTTTTTAAATTTTTAGCACTATTTCAGCAGAGGGTGTCGACTAGAGTGAAGATAGTTAGCGCATTCAGTTTCATAGGCTAAATCAGCGTGAGAGAAGTTTAATGAGATTGGAAGCTAGCGTTTTATCTTATCGTATTTTGAGGCACTAGCGATTGGTATGCGGTTACTAGCTTCTTAGTACGAGTATGCTGTGGCCATCTAAATATGGTCTCGGTCTTCCCTTCCTCTACAATTTCGCCGCCTTCCATTACGATAATTCTATCTGCAATGTGACGCACAATCCCTAAATTGTGGCTAATAAAAATAAAGGCTAAGCCCAACTCTTGTTGCAGCTGCAAAATAAGGTTTACGGTTTGCGAACGGATAGTAGGGTCTAGTGCTGCAAAAGGTTCATCAGCCACTAACACTTTAGGTTTTAATACAATGGCCCTGGCTAGCGCTACGCGCTGCTGTTGTCCATCAGAAAGCATATGACGGTAAAAGTAATAGTGTTCGCGTAAAAGCCCTACCTTAACCAACATATCTTCAATAATTGGTTTGCGTTCGGCTTCACTTAGCCCTGTATTTAAACGCAAAGGTTCGTCAAGAATTTTGCCAACGGGTACAGCCGGATTCATCGACTCAGCACTGTGTTGCAGAATCATCCTAATGTCGTGAGTGCGTTTTCGCTGCCCATCTTTTGACTGGTACTTAGCTAAATACTTGTGGGTATTTATTTCGATTTCACCCGCATCGGCCGGCAGTGCACCTACTAGTAATTTTGCAAGTAACGATTTACCTGAACGGTTTTCACCAATAATGGCGATAGTTTCTCCTCGCTTAACGCTCAAATTAACCGGGCCAAGCTGGAATACTTCAGGCCGCTTTAACCATCGCTTCTTTTCGTTATGTACAAACGTGAGATCTTTTACCTGCAAAATATCCATTACAATTTCTCCATATGAAGCGGATAATGGCAGCTATAGTTATGGTCATGAATTTTACGTACTGCAGGAGTTTGAACACAGGCTCGTTGCGCGCGCGGACAGCGCGGACCCAATCGGCATCCAATAGGTAAATGTTGAAGCGTTGGAATAGAGCCGCTTAAGGTTGGTAGTAATGACTTCGGCGGCAAATCTTTTCTGAAACTCGGTGCACTATCTAGCAATGCTTTGGTGTACGGATGAAGCGGGCGCTTCTTAATGTGCTTCATTTTTCCAGATTCGACGGTTTGTCCAGCGTATAGCACTGTCATAGAATGAGACATACTTGCGATTGCCAGCAAATCATGGCTGACAAACAAAATAGATAGCGAACGGGTTTGATTCAGGCGCGTAAATAGCTTCAATATCTGTGTTTTTGTTGTTGGCTCCATGCCTCGAGTAGGGTCATCTGCGATTAGCAGTTTTGGTTGAGATACCAACGCCATCGCGATCATAAATTTTTGACCAATATCAGCAGGGATTTGATGAGGAAATGCGCTCAAGTAATGCTTGTGGTGCTTTATTCCCACCTTATGTACGGTACTTATGGCTATCTTCTTTCTGTGCTGAGCTCGTTGCCAAAACCATCCACCTTCAACAAATTCATCAGGAATGCTTTCTTCGAGTTGCTCGCCTAACGTTGCTGATGGGTCCAAACTAGCCTGCGGGTTTTGAAAAACTACCGCGATTTCACGACGCATCACTTCGCGGCGTTGCTGTACCGACATGCCTAAAAGGTTTTCACCATTCCAGCTCATGCGGTCGGCAGTTAAATTCCACTGATTGGGCAGCGCTCCACAGATTGCAGATACAATCAAGCTTTTACCAGAACCAGATTCACCAACCAGAGCGCGGATCTCTCCCGAGCTTACCGACAAATTTACCTTATCCAAGGCCTTTATTGTGCCTTCACCGTTCTGCATTTCTAAGGTGAGATTTTTAATATCAAGCATTGGCATATCAGTAACTCACCCTTTTCCGAAGCGAAGAACGTAGTCCATCGCCCACAATGTTAATGGAAAGCACTATAAAAAATATCGTCATGCCGGGGACCGCTACGTTCCAAGGTGCCAAGTAAGTTACATCCAGCCCGTCGGCTAGAATAACGCCTAGCTCAGGTAGCGGTGATTGGGCCCCTAAATTTAAAAAGCCCAGTGCTGAAATATCAATAACCGCGATAGAAAGCGCAAGGGTCCCCTGCACAACCAGCATTTCCGTCATATTGGGTAAAATAGAGTGAACGAAAAGCTGCCATTTGCTAGCGCCATCTAATGTTGATGCCACGATGTAGTCTTTCTTCATCTCAGCGCGCACAAAGCTTCGCGTGTGATGCACAAACTGAGGAATTAAAGCCAGCGTGATGGCCCACATACTGTTGACCAAGCCTGTACCCAATATAGCAACGATAATAATGGCAATGAGGAGGGTAGGTATAGCCATGAGTGCATCTAGTAGATGGTTAACCACACTGGATCGCACTCCTCTTAGCATGCCAGCGAGCGTACCTAGACTCACGCCCATTAACATAGCAAGCACAACAGTGATAAATGCTGAACCTAACGTAGTTCTGCAGCCATAGATAATACGAGTAAACAAGTCTCGTCCCAACGCGTCTGTGCCAAAAAGATGAGAAATGGAGCCGTTGGCTAGCCAGCTTGGCGGTATTAATAACCCATCAATATTTTGCTCTATTGCATCATAGGGGGTGATGACAGGAGCGAACAATGCACATACAACAAACAGCGCCAGCATGATTAAGCCGAGCATAGAAATGTGGCTCGCTTTAAACGACGCCCAGGTTCTTTGCCACGGCGATGGATGAAATTCTTCTTCGTACAAACTAAACTGTGGCACGTTCGTATTTCTCTCTACTTGGGTCAATCAAACGGTTAAATAAATCAACGAGGATAGTTAGGGTAATCACCACCGTAGATACCGTCATCATGCCGATACGCAGAGCGGGGTAATCTCGTTGATAAATGGCTTGAATCAACCAATTGCCAATACCGGGCCATGAAAATAGGGTTTCAACAATCATAGCATTTGTTATAAGCGTAGTAATTTGAATGGCCATTAACGGTAAAATAGGAAGCAGCGCATTACGGAGAATATGACGAAAGAATATTTGCCAGCTAGAAAGCCCGCGTGACACTGCAGCAGCAATGTATGGTCGATGCTTGACATC
Organism: Alteromonas sp. 5NW40-0090; assembly: GCF_057552975.1. NCBI lineage: Bacteria > Pseudomonadati > Pseudomonadota > Gammaproteobacteria > Alteromonadales > Alteromonadaceae > Alteromonas > Alteromonas sp. 5NW40-0090. The sequence goes on along the minus strand of NZ_BAAJLT010000001.1, from coordinate 347,325 downwards.
TATCACAGAGCGCCTGGTTATGCGAATCATTGAAGCGGTGGTAATGGCACCAATCGCAAATGTAGGCAGTGCTAGATGCGATAGGGCATCTTTAAATGCCAAAGATTTGTTTTCGATATTTGACAGTAAAACGTCAAACAGAATAAAGCCCGTAACTGGGTCTATGTCGTAAATCAAACTTATGCGACCAGATAGTGGTGCCACGTCTAATTGCAAACTAAATATGAGAATTAGCAGTAACGCAAACCAGAAAACGGGGAAAGAATAGGTAGTAATACTCGTGCTATTGATTAAATGATCAGACGTTGAATAACAGCGAATACCGGCATAATACCCTAAAGGTATTCCAATGAACAAAGCCATTAACATCGCATATGTTGCTAATTCTATGGTGGCGGGCATGGCAATGCCCACTTCTTCTCGAAGCGGCAGACCAGAGGTGAAGCTGTACCCCCATTCCCCCGTCAGTAGATTACCCACGTAGTAGAAAAATTGAAAAACATAGGACTGGTCTAGCTTAAATTGTTTTTCAAGTGCAGCGCGCTGAATTTCGTTTTGAGGCACAAGCCCGGTCAAGTTTTCGAGGGTGTCGCCTGGGAAAAGGTATGCGAGTGAAAACGAAATAATTGTTAACACTAAAAGCGTTAATATAAATAAAGTACAGTATCTTACGAGAATCTGGATCACAGTGTTTTTTCTACCCCGCCAAAACGCACACCACCGAAGGGATTTATCGTCATGCCTTGTAATTCATTTCTGTATGCTTGATAGCGATAAGCATGGGCAATGGGTACCAAGGGAAGACGCTCGTATAATAGACGGTTCACTTGCTTATAAATAGCGGTACGTTCTTCAATATCATCGGTTTGAAGGGCTTCGTTGAGCAGCTTATCATAGTCGTCGTTACACCACATCGCCCGGTTTGTGCCCGATGGTATGGCGCCGCAGCTCAAAAGGGGACGATAAAAATTATCAGGGTCACCGTTATCTGCAGACCAGCCAATTAATACTGAATCGTGCAGGCCTTCCTGAAGATGGCGCCTGAATGTAGTCCAATCGTAGCTTACAATAGTGGCCTCTACCCCAACGTCGCGAAGGTAGCGCTGAATAAGCTCAGCCATTTTATTCGCGTTTGGGTTGTAAGCGCGTTCTACAGGCATAGCCCATATCGTCATTGAAAATCCAGGCGCTACACCAGCATCAGCCAGTAATTTGCGCGCTAATACCGGATTATAGGCCGTGTCATCAGCATCATTTTGAAACGCCCAACTTGCTGCAGGCAGCAATGTTTTCGCTCGCGTAGCGCTATCGAAATACACCGCTTCTAATAGGGTGTTCTTATCAATAGCGACAGCGAGTGCCCGTCTTACATCTGGGTTATCAAATGGTGGTCGCTGGGTGTTAAAGGCCCAAAAGCCAATGTTAAGGCCCGGTTTTTCGGCTAGTGTCAGGTCACTTTCGGTGCGGATCACTTCAAGCTCGGTTTGTGCAGGAAACGCTGTTGCGTCACATTCCCCAGTCATTAGCTTTGCCAATCTAAGTGAGCTTCGTGGGGTTATATCAAAAATGAGTTGCTCGACCACGGGCGTTTCCCGCTTCTGTTCTTCGCTCACCCCCTGAGGTTGTGATGTCACGCCACTGTTGCCGTTGGTGTGTTCTTCCATTGCTTGTATGCGCCAATAGTTGTCATGGCGTTTATACTTAATAAAGTGATCTTTGCGATAGCTGTAAAATTTAAATGGTCCAGTGCCAATGGGAAGTTCGTCAATTTGGCTCGGTGTACCGGCCTTTGCAAGCGCGTCGGCATACTCTTCTGACAAAATAACGGCGAAGTCTGTGGCTAAATTTGATAAAAATGAGCTATCGCGGCGTTTAAGCGTTATTTCAACGCGATAGCCGTTGACACGCTCTACCGATTCAATATTTTGAGCAAGACCAATACTTTCAAAATACGGGTAACGCCCACCTGACACATAGTGGTAAGGATGCGAACGCAAACGCCATCGGTTTATACTAAAAATAACGTCGTCGGCGTTGAAATTCCGCGTTGGTTCGAAATAGCCTGTTTTGTGAAACCAAACGTCTTTGCGAAGCTGAAAAGCATAGGTGAGTCCATCATCGCTTACTAACCAACTACTCGCTAGGCTTGGTACAATGCGACCAGAGCCTGGATCGAAATCGAGCAGTCTATCGTACAGTTGGTGAGACGAGGCATCCGAGGTAGTACTTGATGTATCGAGCTGGGGGTTAAAAGTAACTGGATTGCTTTCAGAGCAGTAAATGATGCCTGTATTGTAAAACGCTTGCTTATTCTGTTTAGCACAAGATGCTACTAGAAGCGCCGTACATAAACACAATGACAAACGCGTTACCAAACCATGGGACATGCTTTACGCCTCAACGTTTTCAGCGGAAGAATCTAATAAGTTATATTTTTTGAGATAGCCTCGTAGCTGATGATAAGTTAGGCTCAATTTTTCTGCGGTTTTCTTTTGATTAAACTGACTATCAGCAAGTGCCTGTTTTATCATATCTATCTCGTGTTGTTGAGAGCGTTCTTTCAAATCAATGGGATATTCAACAATTTCTTGCTTTGGGGCTGAGGCAAGCGGAGTAACGTCAACATTTTCTGTCCGCTCGCTGACAAATGGTATGTCTGTCTGTACTTTTTTGCTAACCGAGTCTGATGTGCTCACTCTATCGTTTGTTTTTACTCTGCTCTTTGGACGATAGACAGACTCGAAAGGATCAAGCACTATTTCATGTACTGGAAGATGAGGGTTGTTGGTTCTGTAAACCGCTCGTTCGACTACATTTTTGAGCTCCCGAATGTTACCAGGCCAATCATAATCTAATAGCGTGCGTTTGGCTTTCTCGGTAAATCCGCTAAATAACTCCATCTCCATTTCGCGGGCCATATTAATAGCAAAATTTTCAGCTAACATCATGATGTCTTCACGACGTTCACGAAGAGGAGGGATAGTAATAACGTCAAACGCAAGTCGATCCAAAAGGTCAGCGCGAAACTCACCAGCGTCAGCAAGAGCCGGTAAATCTTCGTTTGTCGCTGCGATAAGGCGAACATCAGTTTTTACTGATTTGCTGCCACCAACGCGCTCAAATTCACCGTATTCAACGACACGCAGCAGCTTTTCCTGAATAAGGCCTGATGTGTTGGCAAGTTCGTCCAAAAACAAGGTACCGTTATGAGCGACTTCAAAACGGCCTTCACGACGCTTTGACGCGCCAGTAAACGCGCCTGCCTCATAGCCGAAAAGCTCACTCTCTAATAAACTTTCGCTTAACGCTGCGCAATTTAGTTTAATGTAGTTTTGATCCCAGCGCTTCGAGAGGAAGTGGAGTCGGGCCGCTATCAGCTCTTTACCTGTGCCTCGCTCGCCTATAACAAGCACAGGCTTGTCTAGCGGTGCAATCTGTGAAATTTGCTCTAGAACTTCTAGAAAACTATTCGCTTGACCAAGCAAATTATCTTGCTGTCGATACCTACTCATTAAATCCCTCAAAAGTTAGTCATTTCGACCAATTAATAGTGTAGAACAAAATAAATTGATAAACGAGTATTATTTGGTTGCGTGAAAAATGTATAAAAAATAGTAGGTTAGCATCGACGGAAAGTTGGCAAGTATATTGAATACTATGTTTACCAAGGGTAACCTATTTATCAAGTGTGGTGTTTTTAACACTTACCATTTTTAGCAAGAGGTAATTATTATGGGTATCTTCTCGCGTTTTACAGATATTGTGAATTCGAACATTAATGCGCTTTTAGATAAGGCAGAAGATCCTGAGAAAATGGTTAGATTAATCATTCAGGAAATGGAAGACACATTGGTTGAGGTGCGCTCTGCATCTGCAAAAACCTTAGCCAATAAAAAAGAAATTGTGAATCAAATTGCGAAGTATGAAAGCGATGCAAGTGACTGGGAAGCGAAAGCAGAACTTGCGTTAAGTAAGGACAGAGAAGACTTAGCACGTGCTGCACTGCAAGAAAAGAAAAAGTCTGCAGAAGCTGCCGACGCACTAAGTAAAGAACTGACCATTGTTGATGAACAAATCAGCAAACTTCAGGATGAAATTGGTCAGCTTCAAGAAAAGCTTGCGGATGCCAAGAGTCGTCAGAAAGCGATTATTATGCGCCAGAAAACCGCTAGCTCACGTCTTGAAGTGAAAAAGACGCTAGATAGCTCTAAAGTTGATAACGCGATGGGACGGTTTGAGCAGTACGAGCGTAAGATCGATGACCTTGAATCCCAAGTAGAAGCCTATGATTTAGGTAAAAAGACACTGCAAGACGAGTTTGCCGAGTTAGAAGCTAGCGATAAAGTGGAAGACGAACTTGCGGCGCTGAAAGCGAAAGTTAAAAGTGCGAATAAAAGCACTGAAAAATCAGAATAATAAGAATAGGTTGTACCCTCCTGATGTTAAACCGCAAGGGGGGTAGTTACATCAGAGTTTGTAGGAGAGATTGAGATGGATGAAGGTACAATTGCAATGTTGGTTATGCCCCTTGTGGTGTTCTCAATATTTGTAGCTCCCATATGGCTAATTTTACACTACCGCAGTAAAAAGCAGGTCAACCAAGGACTGAGTGCAGAAGAGCATGCTTCCTTACAAGATCTGGCCGAGAAAGCTGAGAAAATGAGTGAGCGAATTGAGACATTAGAGGCCATTTTGGATAGTGAGGCGCCTGAGTGGAGGAATAGAGCATGAGAAATGGTAAACAGCTCTATCGCAATCCAGAGAATGCAAGGATCGCAGGCGTCTGTTCAGGGGTAGCCGAGTATTTTGGCCTTGAAACCTGGTTAGTTCGAATTTTAGTAGTAACAGGTTTCTTTTTGTTGGCTGGACCTTTCATCTTTGTTGCTTATATCGCAGCTTGGTTCATTCTTGATAAGAAGCCCATTGGGTTGAAAAATGCACCAGCACAACCTGTTTTTTCAAAGGGGAAGGGATGGACAAATCCCAACGGTGGTCAGGTAAAAAGTTCAAAAGTCGAAGTGAAGACGAAAGTGTGGCAAGCGGGTGAGCCACCTAAGCAAGCATTTCATGATATTCGTAATCGCTTTGAAAAAGCCGAAGTCCGTCTTCGCAAAATGGAAACATATGTAACGTCTCGCGAATACCAACTTAATAAAGAAATTAGTCGTCTTTAATTGGCGATGGCGCAACAAGCAAAGTTGAATGAAGCCGCTCGTAATGAGCGGCTTTTTGTTATATAAAACAACGCGTTTACTTGGTTTTGTAAAATTCCTGTTACAGCAAAATCGAGTCGCTCGTAAGGGCTTACACTTTTCGACGTCACGAATTTCATTAGACTGATAGGCAAGTTTTTAACTCTTATTGGTTACAGAAGTTATGCCAAAATCAACGCAATACCAGTCGAGACAATCTGACGAAAATGGCATTATCCATTGGTCAGACGAAGAGAACCAAATTTGGTCTGAACTCTATGCGAGACAAATTCCGCTGGTGAAAGAGAGAGCGTGCCAAGAATACTTGAACGGGCTTGATTTGTTGAAGTTAAATGAAAAGGAAATCCCTCAGCTACCCGACATCAACAAAGTACTGATGGAGAAAACGGGTTGGCAAACAGCAGAAGTGCCTGCGTTAATTAATTTTGGCGAATTTTTCAGATTACTGGCGAATAAGCAATTTCCTGTTGCCACCTTCATTCGCACTCGTGAAGAATTTGATTACCTGCAAGAGCCCGATATCTTTCACGAAGTGTTTGGCCATTGTCCGTTATTAACTAATCCAGCATTTGCTCATTTTACTCACACTTACGGAAAGTTGGGCCTTGCTGCCAGCAAAGAAGACCGAGTTTATCTTGCTCGTCTTTATTGGTTCACCGTAGAGTTTGGATTGGTGCGCGCGAGGGATGAACTTAAGATATATGGCGGCGGCATCTTATCTTCACCTGGCGAAACCATATACGCATTGGACAGCGACACCCCATTGCGTAACCCGCTTACTGCTATTGATGCGCTTAGAACACCTTATCGCATCGATATTATGCAGCCTTTATATTACATTCTGCCTGAGTTTGACCATCTCTTCGAACTAGCTGAAATGGATATCATGGCGCTTGTGGAAAAAGCTAAATCCCTAGGGTTGTTTTCCCCGCTTTTCCCTCCGAAAGAGAAAAAAGCCAGTTAACACTATTGTTAAATAAATGTGTTTTATATAGGATGCCGCTCATTGAAGCGGCATTCGAGTTTGAAGGCGTTGTTTAGCCTTCTATTTCGTGCTTTGAGCGTCCCTACTGATTTTTCCAACACAAATTTAATCATCTGTAACATTTATCTTGTTATCTTTTTGTAAAAGTGTGATATTCTGTACAAATATGTTTACAATAAAGCTATAACACCCTATGCGTCTAGAAATAAGCTGTCAGGACCGTCTTGGAATTACTCAAGATGTTTTGGATATTCTCGTTACTAAAGAAATAGACCTACGCGGTATTGAAATTGATCCCGCAGGTAAAATTTTCCTTAATTTTCCCAATATCGAATTTGCAGATTTTCAACATCTTATGCCTCAAATTCGCCGTATTGACGGGATCGATGATGTAAAGACGACCCTTTTCATGCCAGGTGAGCGTGAAAAGAATCAGCTGTCTGCGATATTAAGAACGCTACCTGACCCTGTGTTCTCAATAGACGCTAAAGGTAACATCTTATTGTGTAACGAAGCGGTGAGCGCTGGGCTTGAGATGCCGAGCAGTGAAATCGTAGGTACAGAGATCAGCGAGGCTGTTAAGGGGTTCAACTTTACAAAGTGGATGGATGGAAAGTCACCAGGCCCACAATCGTCAAAAGTGAAGTTCATTCAACAGGACTATCTTGCCGATATGCTGCCTATAACTGTACCTGATGGTGAAAAAAATATGATCATGGCGGGTGCCGTAGTTATCTTGAAATCAGAAATGCGCCTTGGTCAACAATTTACTGCTTTTCACCAGTCGCCCACCGACAGTTTTGATCGCTTTATTACCCAATCTCCGTTTATGAAACGCGTCGTTCATGAAGCGAAGCGAATCGCTGATTTAGACGCTCCTATTCTAATATTCGGCGAAACGGGAACGGGTAAAGAGATGATTGCCAGAGCATGCCATCAGTCTAGCCGACGCAGTGAAGGTGCGTTTTTAGCGCTTAACTGTGCTTCATTACCTGATAGTGTGGCTGAAACTGAGTTGTTTGGCTATGCGGCGGGCGCATTTAATCAGCCAAACGCAAAAGTAGGTCTGCTGGAGCAGGCGAAAGGCGGTACTTTATTACTCGATGAAATAGCGGATATGTCTTCACAGCTTCAGGCCAAATTACTGCGCGTTCTTGAAGATGGCGAATTTAGAAGAGTAGGAGATTCTGAGCCCGTTAAGGTAGATGTTCGATTTATTTGCACTACCTGTCGTGATTTAGGTCAACTTGTGGAAGAAGGGAGATTTAGAAAAGAACTCTACTACCGCTTAAATGTACTAAGTCTAGTTATGCCATCATTAAAAGACCGAAGACAAGATATCGTGCCTCTTGCCGAGTCTTTTATTGTTCAACACAGCACAAAGTTAGGCCGTCGTCCTGCGAAGCTGAGCAAATCATGCGTTGATTTTCTGCAGCAGTATCCATGGCCCGGCAACGTTAGACAGTTGCAAAATGCATTATATCGCGCGTTGTCACTGCTTGATGGGAAGGAAATAACGAAAGAAGATATCCAGCTTCCAAGCTGTGCCCCTAGTGTTACCTATATAGATGAAAACTTTGACGGAACATTAGATGAGGAAGTGAAGAAATTTGAGAAGGACCTGCTCAAGCGACTGTACCCTTCCTATCCGAGTACTCGCCAATTAGCTAAAAAGCTAGGCTTGAGCCATACTGCTATCGCGAACAAGCTGCGAGAGTACGGCATCAACAAAGCGACGGTTAAGCTTTAACTCATCCATGTGCTGACCTTTGTAATTTGGCTAGGGTCAGCGCGTTCCGTTGTTGTCTCTTTTTCATTCAATAGCCCAACAACATTATCTGTTACGAAAAATTTACATTGCCTGTACAGCAAGCCTGCTATGACATGTCTATAGGATAGACGGTGTAGTGCGTACATCCTTTCTTACAGCGAAATAAAACTTCGTCGCTCTAACACTTCTCAAGTTATACCGACTAGTGGCATAACTGTAGTTAGAAAACTAACGCTTACGCACAGAGTTGTAGCGCTGAAGCATCAAATTCGTTGTTCACGCCAAGTGATCTAACACTGAAGCTATAAGCGCAGCAAATAAATTATTCGTCGAGGAAAGAACAATGAAATTAGCGACCTACAAAAATGAAACCCGCGATGGCTGCCTGATGGTAGTGTCGAAGGATCTTTCTCGCGCGTGCAGTGTACAAGACATTGCGAAAACGATGCAGCAAGCATTGGATAACTGGAAAGAGATTGCTCCTCAGCTTCAGATGAAATACCAAGCACTTAATAATAACACGTGCGACAGCGTACCCTTTGACGCGTCTCGCTGCGAGTCACCGCTGCCTAGAGCTTATCAATGGGCTGACGGAAGTGCTTATGTGAATCACGTAGAGCTTGTGAGAAAAGCAAGAAATGCAGAAATGCCGGAAAGCTTTTGGACTGATCCCCTGATGTATCAAGGTGGTTCAGACGATTTTATCGGACCTCTTGATGACATCATATTGCCAAGCGATGACTGGGGAATAGATTTTGAAGGCGAAGTAGCGGTTGTCACCGATGACGTTCCGATGGCATGCTCACCCGAGCAAGCTTCAGAGCGTATCCGCCTTGTTATGCTGGTTAACGATGTCTCGCTTAGAGGGTTGATACCTGGCGAACTAGCAAAAGGGTTCGGCTTCTTTCAATCAAAACCTGCTTCTAGCTTCTCTCCTGTGGCGGTAACGCCTGATGAATTAGGCGATGTGTGGAAAGATAGTAAAGTGCACTTGCCTTTACGCTCGACTTATAACGGTGAATTGTTTGGCAAGCCAGAAGCGGGTCAGGACATGACATTTGATTTTGGTCAATTAGTTGCACATGCAGCGAAGAGCAGAAATCTAGGTGCTGGCGCTATCATTGGCTCAGGCACGGTTTCAAATAAGCAAGGTACTGATCACGGCTCAGCTATTAGTGAAGGCGGGGTGGGTTATTCATGCATTGCCGAAGTTCGAATGATTGAAACGATTCGCGACGGTAAACCTTCCACGCCTTTCATGCAGTTTGGCGATCGCATTCGCATTGAAATGCTTGATAGAGAAGGCAACTCAGTATTTGGTGCAATCGAACAGCAGGTAAAACCATTGAGCTAACTACTTAGCAGGTTGCTTTAAACGGATATAAGCATTTGAGTGGGAAAAAAGGTTTCACCATTAAGACGCTTTGTTGTTTTCCGCACTATTGTTGATGAAGGAAGTTAACTGCAGTTAAACAAGTACAAGCAGACGCTTCCTTAACACTCGTTTGATAAGTGGTGAGTACATGAGCATAAAACTATACGGCTATTGGCGTTCAACTGCTTCGTATCGAGCGCGCATTGCGCTTAACTTAAAAGGTGTTGAATACGAGTATGTGCCAGTACATCTTGTAAATAATGGTGGTGAACAGCATAGCAGTGAGTATTCACGGCTGAACCCCGCACACCTTGTTCCAACTTTCGTCGACGAAGACGAAGATATTATTCTGAATCAATCGCTATCAATCATCGAATATCTTGATGAACGGTATGAAGGCGAACACCAGCTGGTTCCTGAACATCGAACAGAGAGAGCCAGAGTCAGAGCGCTAGCACAAGATATCGCGTGTGATATTCAGCCTTTGGGTAACCTACGTGTACTAAATGCGCTAAAAGGGAACTTTGAGGCGTCACAAGATGATGTGGCGAAGTGGGCATCCCACTGGATAACACTGGGGTTCGACGGCATTGAAAAACGTCTTCAGACCCAAGCTGGAAAGTTCTGCTTTGATTTCGATGTTACGCTGGCTGATATTTGCTTAGTACCCCAAGTGTATAATGCGCAACGATTTAACGTCGATATGAGTCGTTACCCTTTAATTAGTAAGATAGCGAAGAACTGTAACGAGTTAGATGCTTTTGAGCGGGCTAAGCCCGAAAATCAAATAGACGCCACTTAGACTGACGGGGCAGAGTATAAATGTACTCTCACCCCATTTTTGAGTTATTGGCGTTTAATCGGTAGTTCGGTGGTGTTTTTCACCTGTTTGAGCGCAAAAGTTGAACTTAAGTGGTCAACAAGAGGAAGGTGTGTCAATTTCGTTTTAAGTAAGAACTCGTACTCTTCAATACTTTCCACTATCACTTTCAGCAAATAGTCTTTTTCGCCGCTGGTTGTGTGGCACTCAACAATTTCATCAATGTTTTGAACTGCATTTTCAAAATCAGTCAGTGAGTCGCCGTCATGATTCTTAAGCGTGACATAGATGAATACTGACACGCCCAAATTAAGTTTTTTGCTGTTTAGCAGAGTGACCTTACCAAGAATAATACCGTCAGCTTCCATTCGCTTGACCCTTCGCCAACATGGCGTATGTGACAATCCAACACGCTGACTTAAATCTGCCATTGATACCGTGGCGTCCTGCTGAAGTACGCGTAAAATCTCACGGTCAAACTTATCCAATTTCATTAACACTGTTTCCGTCGTTTTTATGATGTTTATTATATATCAAAAAAAATTCTAGGATAGCTGTCCTAGAAAAATAGTATTCAAATCTATTGCGTTTCAGTTTGTAAAATTGATTAACAAACTTTGCAAGGCCTGTCCTCAGAGCAATCAGATACACTTGGCAAAATGTTGTCGATGTTTGCGAGGCCGACTCTAAGGCTCCAAGTGTATCGCAAATCATTATCATACTCTCACATTGACCCAAACGAGCACTGTTTAGAATTCGTGACAGCTCTGGCTTGGGTAGGCTTTAACTCATTACAGTATTAATAGGGAAAATATGTCAGTTTTTGATCACCCAGAGTTCGATAATCACGAACATGTTGCGTTTTATCACGACGAGAAGGCGGGCCTGAGTGCCATTATTGCTGTACACAACACTAATCTTGGCCCTGCACTTGGTGGCTGTCGAATGTGGCCTTACGTCAATAGCGGTGAAGCGTTGACCGATGTACTGAGATTATCTAAAGGAATGACTTACAAAGCCGCAATGGCTAACTTAGAGCTTGGCGGCGGCAAGTCGGTAATAATTGGCGATCCTCGTAAAGCTAAATCGCCGGAAATGATGAAAGCGATGGGTAAGTTTGTAGAGTCATTGGGTGGCAAGTACTTTACTGCCGAGGACTCAGGAATTTCTGTAACAGATTTACAAACGATGGCAACGGAGTCTGACTACATCGCGGGTGTTAAAGCGCAGTATCACTACGCCGGTGAAGTTCCAGATGGAAACCCAGCACCGTCGACTGCCTATGGCGTGTTTGTAGGTTTGAAAGCGACAGTAGAGTATGGTTTAAAGCGTAATTTAGATGGGGTGAGCGTGGCTATTCAGGGAATGGGACACGTTGGGTATCGACTTGCCAAGCACCTACACGAGCAGGGCGCTAAACTCTATGTCGCTGATATTTATCCGGAAGGCGTTGAAAAAGCGGTTGCTGAATTTGGCGCAACTGCTGTGGCACCAGAAGAAATTTTAAGTTTAGACGTTGATGTGTTAGCGCCGTGTGCATTAGGTGCTGCGATAAACGATCAGACATTACCGGCAATAAAAGCAAAAGTGATTGCTGGTGCCGCTAATAATCAGTTGGCACGTGAAGATATTGGTGAATTGCTTCAGCAACGCGGTATTTTGTACGCACCAGATTACGTAATCAATGCGGGTGGGGTGATTGACATCTTTCATCAGCGTATGGAATCAAGTTCTAACGAAGCGCTTCGCACACATATTGAACAAATCGGTGAAACGCTGAAAGAGATTTATACCCGCGCAGAGCGAGAGGGCGCCGCGACTAACCGTGTTGCAAACCTTATTGCTGAAGAGAGATTTTCTATAAAGGGTTGAAAACTCAAAGCCAAATAGTCATAATGCGCCCCGCACTCAAGCAGGGGCGAATGACTTTGCTTTGAATGCGAGTTTCTATGGTGGGCTTTTGGTCCTCCCGCAATGATACTCTGTGAACCCGGTCAGGCCTGGAAGGGAGCAGCCGCAGCAGATGACTCATGTGCCGGGATGTGGCTGGGGGCCCGCCACCCAACTATCTATTCTATTCCTTCTATATTGTCTTTTTTGTTTTTTTCAGTTTCATCTAAGTATTTCAACCCCTTTCTTATTGCGTGCTCAACATTCATTTCCATTTGATTGCGTTCACTTTGCGGCAGATAAAATGCCATGTCGACCTCATATCGAATATAGCGAGGTGGAACCTGATTTAACGCAAGGCAGCATAAGTCGGCCAAATAGTCGGGACTTTTAGTTTTATCAAGCCCAAGCTTACTTATCCTTTCTAGTACAAGATGTTCATAGTAGTTGTGAATGTCATCATCTAGTTTCACCTTCGTTCCCCTTATAATTTTTGTAAGCATGTTGCTTTAGCGGTTTAAATAGTATGCGAGCAATAAGTTGCACAAAGCGCCCCTAGCTTAAAAGCATCTTTAGCTTATACAAACCCTTCAAGTTTGGAATGGATACATTCGTTTACGCACACCGCTGTACGACATTACCCTACGCTATGTAACCTTATAATATATAGCTTGTATTCTGGGGATGTCGAGGTGACGGTGATAGAATCACCCAGTTAAAACTAGTATTAAGGCAGCACTAAAATGAAAAAGAATATAGAGCCCTGCTATTACGGCGATTACTTACATTTAGACAAAGTATTGGGCGCGCAAGAATTGCAGAGTGAAAAATACGGTGATGCTGCGCACGAAGAGATGCTATTTATCATCGTACATCAAGTTTACGAACTATGGTTTAAACAGGTTCTTCACGAACTCAATGCCGTTATTGATACCTTTAACCAAGAAACGGTAAAAGATCAGCAGTTAACACTCGTTGTGCATAGACTCCAGCGAGTCATACAAATACAAAAATTGATGAATGATCAAATTGCTATTATGGAAACCATGACGCCACAGCAGTTTTTGTCATTTCGAGATTACCTTGTACCTGCGTCTGGTTTCCAAAGTATTCAGTTTAAACGCTTAGAAATTTCTCTTGGTTTAAAACGCGATTTTAGAATCGATTTCGATAAGCAAAGCTTTTATAACCGACTGACCGATAAAGATAGGGCGCTACTAGAGAGCCTCGAGAGCAAACCAAGTTTGTTTGAACTGGTCGATAATTGGCTATCTAGAATGCCGCTATTAAAAACAGAAGGGTTCGATTTTTGGCAATACTACAAAAATGCAGCTGACGAAATGTTGAAAGATGACCATCACACCATTTCTACCAGTGATATGTTGTCGGAGACTGAAAAACGTCAGGAACTTAAAGACCTCCAAACCACTACGGAAAACTTCGACGCCCTGTTTGATGAAGCTAAATTCGAAAAGCTTCGAGGTGAAGATAAGTTCCGGCTAAATCATAAGGCGCTACTGTCTGCGCTATTTATAAAGCAGTATTCAGAAGAGCCTATCTTTAATCTTCCGTTTCAACTTATTACTGCATTAACTGAAATAGACGAGCAACTCACTATCTGGCGCTACCGTCATGCAATGATGGTGCAGCGCATGCTGGGCACTAAGATTGGGACCGGAGGGTCTTCAGGGCACCATTATCTAAAGAAAACTACTGAGTCTAATCGTATCTATCTAGACTTTTTTAACATGGCAACATTTTTATTGCCTAAAAGTGCGTTGCCTGAGTTACCTGAATCTGTGAAAAAGCAGCTAGGTTTTTATCTACAGTAGACGTTAATATGCGAAAAAGTGCATTTATATCAGTTGTTTATCGATATTAGAGGCGGGTTCTACGGGTAATCGCTTAAAAGAATCGTTTCGTCGCAATTTATCCTCAAATAAGTTGATCACTATGCTCTGGATAGTCAATTATCCTTTTGGGTAATATTTATTATCTTTAATAATTACAATGATTTAGGTTGGCTTAATTGATTTTTAATAAAAGCTTAATACTAAATCGAGACTAACCAGGGAATACGTACATGTATCAAATCAAGAGAAGTGCAGTTGCATTAGCGGTTGCACTGTCAATTGGTGCAACTGCACCAGCTTTAGCGAATAACACGAATGGCTCTATTCAAGGAACATCTGTTCAAGTAAATGGCAGCAGCCTTGCAAATGTTACCGTTACCATCGAAAACTTAGACACGGGTCTAACACGTTCTGTACAAAGTGATGAGTCAGGAAACTTCCGCTTTCCACTACTTCCTGCTGGTAACTACAAAGTTACCGCCGAAAAAAATGGATTTCGCACTACCATTCAAGAATCTGTAAAAGTTGGCATTAGCGGCAAAACAAACCTAGATATGCGTCTTGCCAGCGATGACGTAGAGCGTATTGAAGTGACTGGTACTACGATTGCGATGGTTGATGTAACAAGTTCAAGCACGGGTATTATTGTAGACAGCGTTACACTCGATAGAGTACCGGTTCCACGTAACCTGACTTCTGTAGCGCTATTAGCACCAGGTACTACTCAGGGTGACTCAGCATTTGGAGATTTGCCTTCAATTGGCGGTGCGTCTGTGGGCGAAAATGGTTACTACATTAACGGATTAAACATCACTAACTTCCGTACTGGCGTGGGTTCAAGTGAGCCACCGTTTGATATGTACGAAACGTTTGAAGTAAAAACGGGTGGTTATTCAGCTGAGTTTGGACGTGTAACAGGCGGTGTTATCAACGCTAAAACCAAAAGTGGTACTAACGAATTCAAAGCGGGTGCCAACTTTTACTGGGAACCAGATGCACTACGTGAACAGCGTGATTCGTCTCGTAATAACAAAAACAATTTGTATCGCATCGACAATACGCGAGATGAAATAGACGAGTGGGATGTCAATGTGTGGGCAAGCGGTGCACTAATAGAAGACAAGTTGTTCTTCTATGCACTATTTAACCCTCGTTCAGCTGAAAATAATTACGTAAGCGACCAAACAAACACCAGTAGCGGCGTATCACAAAACGGCTTCTTTGAAAAAGACGATGATGCATTTTGGGTAGCCAAACTAGACTGGTACGTTACAGAAAATAATATTCTTGAAATTACTGCATTTTCTGATGAACGTTCAACAGAAATCACGACTTATGACTCTGTTGACGGCGGTGAATTCACTGACGGTCGTGTAGGTTACGAAGATGAAGGTGGTTTAAACTACACGGCCAAATGGACGAGCATCATTAATGATGATTTCTCAATCTCTGCTCAGTATGGCATTAACAAACAAGACAGAACCGTGCGAAGCGAGTTAGATGGCAACCCGGTTGTTTATTACCGCTATGACAGCACGGCAGCGTTCGTTCCAACAAATACATGGGCTAACTTTACGGCAGAGCAAGGCGATGATGAACGTGAGGTTATACGACTCGATGCAGACTGGTATTTGGGCGATCACTCACTACGATTTGGTGTTGATTATGAGAAGCTTACTTCAAACAGCAATACCATAAACTCAGGCGGTGCATACTATCTATACTATGTTGATGACAGCGATCTAGCTAACGAGGAAATTTACCAAGTTCGTTATCGCGATTATAACGTCGGTGGTCAGTTCGACTCTGAAAACTTTGCTTTTTATGTTCAAGACCAATGGCAGGTTACTGACACCTTGGTCATTAACGCCGGTATTCGTAACGATACATTCGAAAACTTCAATGCGGACGGTGAGTCTTTCGCTAAACTCGACAATCAGTGGGCACTCCGTCTTGGAGCAGTATGGGACGTGTTTGGTGATGGCGAGACAAAAGCATGGGCGAGCTATGGCAGATACTACTTACCTATTGCTGCAAACACGAATATTCGTCTAGCAGGCGCTGAAACTTACACACAAGAGTACTACGCGTTTGAAGGTTTTGCTGATGAAGCCTTGGGAATCCCTAATCTGACGGGCGCTAAAACTCAGCCTGATGATGTATTCGCTGACGGTACCGCGAAATCACCAGATGAAATTGTGGATCAAAACTTGGATTCAATGTACTCGGATGAATTTATCGCGGGTTACCAATTCCAATTGAACGATGAATGGAGCATGTCAATTCAAGGTACATATCGAGAGCTTTCGACCACTATAGAAGATATGGCAATTGATGCGGCGGTTATTGAGTGGGCGGCAGCGAATGGCTACGGCGACGTATCCGATATCTGGGATGGGTTCCACCAGTATGTACTTACAAACCCTAATTCTGATATGCGTATTGGTACTACCGAGTTGCCGGGTGCTGAAGGTGAGTTAGTTTACATGGACCTATCAGCGGAAGACTTGGGCTACCCTGATTCAATTCGTAAATATGCAGCGGTAGATTTTATGTGGCAACGAGCATGGGACGGAGTATGGATGCTGAACGCGGCCTACACGTGGTCACATAGCTGGGGTAACAACGAAGGCTATGTACGCTCAGATAACGGTCAGGATGACGCAGGTTTAACAACCTTATTTGACCAACCTGGCCTGCTTGATAATGCTTATGGTGACTTACCGAATGACAGACGTCATCAAGTTAAACTTTACGGTGCCTATGCCGTAACTGAAGACTTAACGCTTGGGGCAAACTTACAGTTTTGGACTGGTCGTCCTATAAACGCATTTGGCTATCATCCTACAGATCTCTTTGCTCAAGCTTATGATTCAGAGTCGTTTTTTGCCGGTGGTGAGCCAGCGCCTCGTGGTTCGCGTGGCCGCACGAGCAGCTATTACTCAATCGACGTTTCTGCGTCATACAATATAGATATTGGCGAAGATCAAACATTGGTAGTTCGAGCTGATATTTTCAACTTGCTTAACAACGACCGTGTAACAGAAGTTAATGAAATATATGACGATGAGAGCTCGGCTGACCCAACAAACCCTGATGTAAACCCAAATTATGGTCTACCGACCGCATGGCAAACACCTAGATATGTTCGTTTCAGCGTAAATTACTCGTTTTAAATAGTGTCATAACTAAAAATAAGAATAGGCGCGGGTATACTTAAGGTGTAAACCGCGCCTTTTTTATTGGTTAGTGTAAAAAGCATACTGGCAGGTTGTTTTTTGCGCTCCAAATGTTAAATGTAAGTTAATATTTACGAAACAAGGTAAAAATAGAAAAAAAAATTGAACTTTTACGGAACACCCGTCTGATCCCAGTTGACCGTTCGCTAAGGATGTGGTTATTATCAAAGTGAGGCTTTGACCTTACTAATAATAATTCGTTATATAAACGATTTAAGAAACACACACTAAAGAGTTTTTAGTGGTCCAGGGAGACAATACATGTTTATAAACTCTAAGCTGGCTAAGTCAGTGAAGTTAGCGTGCGCATTCGGTGCTGCATCATCTATCGGCTTCACTGGTGCAGTTAACGCACAGGAAACCGAAGAAGCAGCGGACGCAGTAGAAAAAATCGAAGTAACAGGTTCTCGTATCCGTCGTACCGACATTGAAGGTGCAAACCCAGTTACTGTTATGTCACGTGTTGATATCGAAAAATTCGGTATTACTTCAATTGGTGACGTTCTTCAGTCTATCCCAGCAGCTGGTTCTGCTATTAACACAAACAACAACAACGGCGGTAATGGTACAACTACTATTAACATCCGTGGTATCGGTTCAAACCGTACACTAGTTCTTGTTAACGGTAAGCGCTGGTCTCCAGGTCTTACTGGTTCTGTTGACCTTAACAACATCCCAGCGTCTATCATCGAGCGTATCGAGGTACTTAAAGATGGCGCATCTGCGGTTTACGGTTCTGACGCGGTTGCAGGTGTTGTAAACATCATTACTCGTCAAGATTTCGAAGGTGTTCACGCATCTGGTTACGTTGGCCAATATGACGAAGGCGACGGCAACAAAGAGCAGTGGGATATCGGCTTTGGTACAGCTAACGACAAAGGTAATGTTTACGTAAACATCAGTTACGTAGAAGAAGAGCCTACACTAGCGGGTGACCGTGAAATCTCTGCTGTTCCAACGTTTGGTACGCCAGAAGGTTTTGGTGGTTCTTCGGCTCCTCCTCAAGGTCGCTTCTTTACGTTTGACCAAGATGGCAATGCTTTCAGCGAGCAAGGCGATAGCAATGGTGGTCTAGAGCCGTGGGTTGAACCAACTAGCCGTTTTAACTTCGCGCCGTTTAACTATCTATCTACGCCGCAAGAACGTACTAACATCTACAGCCAAGCACGTTATGAGCTTACAGATAACCTATCTGTTAATGTAACGGGCTTCTACGGTAACCGTAAGTCAGAGCAGGCTCTAGCGCCTACTCCATTATTCATCGGTACTGCTTTTGGTGATTCGGGCTTTACGCTAGCAGCGAACAACCCGTTCAACCCATATGGCGTAGACATTTCAACTGACCAATCAGTACTAGATGCAGATCCAAATGCACGCGAAATGTTCTTATTCGGTCGTCGTATGATGGAAGCGGGCTTCCGTAGCTTCAAACAAAACGTTGACCAGTTCCAGTTCAACGGGGGCTTCGAAGGTGTAATTGAATTTGCTGACAGAGAGTTCTTCTGGGATGCAAACTACACATATGCTGACATCACTCAGAACCAGTTGACTGATGGCCTTCTAAACATGAACCGCGTAGCACAAGCTATTGGCGACCCTGCTAACTGCACGGGCGAGTGTACTCCGCTTAACCTATTCGGTGGTTCAACAGACATCGGTGAAGGTACTATCACGCAAGAAATGCTTGATTACATTACATTCACTGCACAGGATGAGCAAAGCACTTCTTTAGAAAGCTACTCTGCAAACATCTCTGGTGAGCTTATTGAGCTTCCAGCTGGTTACCTAGCGTTCGCATCAGGTTACGAGAAGCGTTGGCAGGAAGGTTATGACCAGCCAGATGCAATCATCGCTGCGGGTATCACTTCAGGTAACGCGCGTCAGCCTACCGCTGGTGCATTTAGTGTAGAAGAAGTTTACCTAGAACTTGCTGTTCCACTACTTTCAGATATGCCTGGCGTAGAGCAGCTAGACCTAGAACTTGCTACTCGTTACTCTGACTACAGCAACTTCGGCGACACCACTAACTCTAAAGTAGGTGTTAAGTGGCGCATTAATGAAGATCTACTTGTTCGTGGTACTTGGTCTGAAGCATTCCGTGCTCCATCACTACAAGAATTGTTCCGTGGTAACAGCGATAGCTTCTCTCCACTAACTGACCCATGTAATGGCGGTGCGGCTGGTAATCCTGACCTACCAGGCTGTGCAGGTATCCCTGCTACTTATCAGCAACCTAACACGCAAATCCGTACTACTATCGGTGGTAACGCGAACCTTAAAGCTGAAGAAGCAGAGAGCTTTACATACGGTTTCGTATACTCGCCAGAAGCAGTTGAAGGCCTATCAATCACGTTTGATATCTTTGATATCGAAGTTGATAACGCGGTTTCTACTGTAGGTGCACAGACTATCCTTAACGCTTGTGCTGAAACTGGCGTTAACCTTTGTTCACTAATCACACGTGGTGCAGGTGGTAACGTTGTTGACCTATTCAACGGCGCAACTAACCTTGGTGGTCAGACAACGTCTGGTTTCGACTACAATGTAGCTTATAACTTTGAAACTGAGTACGGTGACTTCCGCATCAACTGGGATGGTACTTATGTTGACGAGCGTACTACTATCGTAATCGACCCAGTAACAAATACATCTACTGAGTTTAACGATGCCGGTCTTGCAGGCGACCGTGACGTTGTTCCACGTCTACGTACCAACCTAGCAGTTACTTGGGCATACGACGACTGGACAGCTAACTGGCTAGTTCGCTTCATCGGTCACACGACTGAACAGTGTTCAATCAGCGATTCACTTGACCAAGAACTATGTAGTGATCCAAGTGAAGAGATTGGTGGTGATAGCTTCAACGAGCTTGAAGATATGGCGTACCACGATGTATCACTAGGTTATGCGGTTAACGACAACCTACGCATCACGCTTGGTGTGAACAACTTGTTCGACACTGACCCAGAAGTTTCTTACTCGACGTTTGCTAACAGCTTCGACCCGTCTATGTATGAAATCCCTGGACAGTTCTTCTACTCACGAGTAAACCTTAACTTCTAATTGAAGTTGTAGATAGAATAAAAAAAGCCTCTTCGGAGGCTTTTTTGTTATGTGTGACCCGTCCTAAATATTGTGTGGACAACAGGTAATGAATATAGAACAGTGCATCAAGAATGCTAACCAAGCCCATGTGTCAGGCAACACCGATGAGGCAATGCAATGGCTTAAGCAAGCTGGCGAATTGGGAGATGTTAATGCAGCGCTAGATTATGCTTATTTTATATCAGGGGAGAACCCTGGTGAATCAGTCGCGTTCTTAAAAGGGGTAGAATGTGCTGATAAGCCCGTCGTACAGTTCCATAAATTACAAATTGGTTACTTTGGTGACGTAATAACGAATACCGAGCTGGTGGCTAAAACGTTACTTGCACTCGGTAATGAAGGTGTTGTAGAGGCTTACTTAGTTGCGCTTTCTTATCTATCGGTAGGTAGCACTACATTTTCTTATGTTGCGAGCAGAGTGCGTAACTTAGCGCCAAATATCTTTCAACAGCTCAATTTAAATTCAACGGCACAAGCGACTAATGACGAGAGCGTGCAGCAACAAGTTATTCAAGAAATATCTGAGTCCCTTGATAGCGTATATGAACCTTCAAACGTGTTAGATAAATCGTTACCTATAAAGGTGTATGAAAGCATACTGTCTGAATATGAATGTCATTACATAATTACTAAATTCAGTGCATTGTTACAACCCTCAATGATTGTAGATCCTCTAACGGGAGAAGGCAGAATCGACAGTGTGCGTACTAGTTATGTTGCTATCATCGCGCCTAATCATTGTGACTGGATCACCAGAAAGCTAGATAAAGTTATATCTCAAATCACTAATACGCCGAAAAGTAACGGTGAAGCGTTAAATTTATTGCGGTATGAACCCGGCCAACAGTACAGACCTCACTATGATGGGTTAAACGAAATAAACGATGCGCACATGTTTAAAGACGGAAAGCAGCGCACTAAGACAGCGCTCGTTTATCTGAATACAGTTGGCGAGGGTGGAGAAACCCTTTTTCCTAAACTTAATATTAGGATTGCGCCAATAAGCGGAACTGTCGTTGTTTTTTCTAACACGGATGAAAATGGTAAGTTATTACTAAACAGCTATCATGCAGGCGCACCGCCTATTTCACAAAATAAATGGTTAGTTACAAAATGGATTAGAGAATGTCCAACTATTTATGGTAACGTAGTTCACGGTACTTATACTAAGGGATAACACGGATGAAAAAAGTAACGAAAGTAATTCTTGCATCAAGCCTAGCTCTAGCCTTAGGCGCATGTGGTTCAACTGGCAATCAAAGCTCTCAGTATGCTAAAGCTAATACCAACGCAGAAGACGATGGTATGGTATGCAAAATGGAGAAAAAGATTGGCTCGAATCGCATGCAGCGCGTTTGTTACTCTGTAGAAGAAAGAGAACAAATGCGTGAAGCTGGTCGCGATGGCTGGTTGCGCATGCAGCGTGGAACAGAAACTGGCGGCGGTGACCTGTAAATACATCCAATGTTAGTTTAATATGGGAGGCAAAACGCTTCCCATTTTTGTATGACTAAAAAAAACGATAATAGCCCTGAAGACGCACTAGCGCGGATCACAGTCGCAATCAATTCGGGCGACTATGATGACGCACTTTCTCTTTACCGCGATGTTTATTCGCACTACCCTGAATATCTGTCGCCAGAACCTGACGTTCTGCTTTCTAAATCTCAAGCTACACATATTCACAACGCCGCGAATTTGGCTCGACGTGATCTATTTGCAAAAACCGCATCAATGGGTTCGAGTGAAAGAATTAAACGTGCTATCTCGATGTTTTGTGGCGCGGAACAAAAGAGGTTTGATAAGGCACTTCAAGCCCCTAGTTTTTTATTTATTCCAAACCTTCCCTCCGTGCCGTTTTCAGATATAAGTGTGGTAGAAGGGCTTGATATATTTATTGAAGCGCTTAGTACCCATAAAGACGCTTTTATGTCTCTATTGTCACGTGCTAACGAACAGTACATTCATGAAATAGGCGTTGTGCCTGACACCGAAGAGTGGGCAAGGTTAACGGAAAATTGGAATTCGCTCCATGTTATGAAAGCAGGCAAGTTTACCGAACATAGTGATAACTTGCCCAGCGAAGTAAAAGCATTATTTAACTCGCCAATTCTGGCCCATTGTCCGGTACACGCGCCAGAGGTAGTCATTTCTGTGCTGCAGCCACGTACTAAAATCCCTCCCCATTTCGGCATTTCTAATCTTAAGTGGACGTTACATATTCCACTGATAGTTAATGATAAGTCCTATTTACAGGTCGCTAATAAACGCATGTATTGGAGCGAAGGAAAAACAGCGATTTTGTTTGACGACAGCTATCAGCATAGCGCAGAAAATGAGGCCGAAACGGCCCGGGCAGTCTTAATAATAGACATTTGGAATCCCCATCTAACGCTTAAAGAGCGAGAAGATGTAGCCCATTTTATTTCCAAATATGGCGAATGGTCTGTGCAGTATGGAGCGCTAGCTTCTTTGGATAAAAGGTTATATAAATAATGCAGTCGCAGCCAAATATTGTCATTCCAACCCTCATTAATGCTTTTAACGGAGGGGATTTTCTTTTTGTAATTAATACATTAAAAAAAAACGGGGCGTTAGTTCGTGTAGACCCTGTAGTCTCTCAATTATACGGCAGTGCGTTAAGGAAAATAGGTAAACTTGATGACGCTGGTAAAGTCTTTGAGAAAGGCTTAAAGCTGTTTCCACAGTCTACTGACCTAATGAACAGCTATGGAAATTTGTTCCTCGACAAAATGCAAAGCGAAAAAGCTATTTTATGGTTTACAAAAGCCCTAAAAATCAAGCCTAACGGGTTTGATTACAGATATAATTTAGCTAGGGCTTTTTATGCTGCCAAGCGCTATTGTGAAGCTGAAAAGCAATGTCATCAGCTGCTGACAACACAGCCAAACAAAAACACAGTTTTGCTGCTAATGGCATCAATTTTAGTAGAGGACCATCGCGATGATGTGGCTGAACGTTATTTGAAGCAATTATTAGACACCGAACCACAAAATATAAAAGCGCTTAATAACTTAGGAAATATCAAACGCAAAAATAGCCAGTTCGACGAAGCAATATCGCTTTACAAACAAGCGTTATCGACGGGAAACCCAACCGCAGAACTGTTCCAGAATCTAGCTGCAGTATTAGCATTAAAGGGGTCAATGGATGAGGCCTTCGCCACTTATAAAGAGGGGATACGGCTTTTTCCTACTAGCGTAAGTTTGCATAAAGAATATGCTCATTTAGCTTGGGTTCAAAATCTGGAAACGCCGTTTTCTTATTTAGAAGCAAACTTATCAATTAACAACCCTGATTTAATTTTAGCTTATACGGAATTTATGATTAGGGTAGAAGAGTACGATAAAGCTAAGCTATGGTTAGAAAAGCTCATTGAAGCTAAACTTCCTACTTATCAAATTGCCGTAGCGGCCAGTTTATCAAATACGCTAAGAGAGCTTGGCTATTTTGAAAAAGCGCTAGCAACCGTTAATGTCAAAGCGTCTAATCCCACGCTAGAGACGCTTCCTTTACTGATTGAGAAAAGTTACTCATTATTAAGTCTTAAAAGGTACAAAGAGGCTGTAAAAGCGCTCGAGCTTGTGTGCCGAATTGCGCCCCTTAATCAGGGCTACTGGACATTACTATCTACAGCGTACAAAGCTAATGGTGATGAGGCCAAATATAATCAGTTATGCGATTATCAAAGGTTTGTGAGTGTGCAGCCGTTGTTAGGAAACGAGGACACAAACACAAAATTTATAAACATCCTCAAAGCGCACCTCAATACGCTGCACAACAACGAAAAGCATCCTATTGGGCAATCGCTTCGCAATGGTTCTCAGACATTTGAAAACCTTCTCGATTCAGCGCACCCAGTAATTAAAGAGCTAAAAACTTCAATTGAAGCTAGGGCTAAATCATTTCTATCAACACTTACTAAAGAGAAAAAACATCCATTTTTATCCCGTCTGAGTCAAGACATTGATTTTATCGGCAGTTGGTCGGTAAGGTTGCGACAGAAAGGATTTCACAAATCTCACTATCATTCAGAAGGGTGGCTGAGTGGAGTTCTGTATGTGGACGTACCGGCTGAAGTTAAAACAAATGGCAACGGTTGGTTGGTCTTCGGGCGGCCAGATATAAGTGGCGTCGAAATGCCAGAAGACTTTGCAGTGAAGCCGAAAGAGGGAAATATTGCTTTCTTCCCTTCCTATATGTGGCACGGCACAAATCCAATTGTAACTGATGAGCAAAGATTAACCGTCGCTTTTGATATCGTGCCAGATAAAACGAGTTAAGAGCCCGACTTAAGCTGGCTCTAACTTAAAAGCAAGGGTATATCGCGGCATGAAGCAAATTCGACTTGGTGGTCTGCCTACATGTTTAATTGCCCCATGGAAAATAACAGTTCTGCCAGGCTTTGGCGTACAGGCGAAAACGCAATCATTTTTGCTGTTATAAAAAAGCGTTTCGCCACCCCATTCAATATCCCATTCCGGGCACAGGTAAACCAGTACAGTAAGTTCGTCTGCTTCAGGTAAACAGTCAGTGTGTGTAAACAGCATGTCTCCGTAAGACGCGTAATTCACATAACCGCGATATGCCTTGTAGTGCTTTCCTGTGGTATTAAATATTTCACTAATAGCGTGTTGATAAACTGCCAGCCCTCGCACCTGTGTATCACTTAGCTCTACCGCCCAGTGTTTGTATTGCGCCGTGTCAGGGCGTGCGATTTCTGTGTGCTTGAAGGCACTTATCTCTAAACCCTTGTATATACCAGTTGCTTCATCTAGGGTGCATAAATCGTCGAATACCCAAACTGGCTTGTCATCTATTGTATAGCTATATGCAGGTGCGCTCACGTTGTAATCATTCTTGTAATGTATGGATGCGGTATAAATAACAAATTGTGCATGGCAAGCCAATGTTAATTTTCAACGCTTTATTTAACATTTACGATTAAAAACACTGTCATCTGAAATTCAAATACCGGCAATATAAGGTGCCTTGCAACAATAATGATGGCTTTTTATGATCAATATTAGTGCAAAGCGCAGCGCACTTTTGCACCTATCTTTCATTTTCGTGCATTTAAACGTATTAGTTTTGAGTAATTATTAAACGATTAAGATGTGGCTAGAATTATGCAAGATTATTTTGAATGCTTATTCAACCTAACTGAACGGAAAACGAGCAGTTAAACGAAAATCTGTTAGGTGTAAACAGTGTGTTACTTGACTAAACGTAACATTCCGTGTGAGTATACTACGTTCGTAGTACTGGCTTTTGATGTCAGCGCTACATTCCTGAAACAAAATTGTGAAAGTTTTATACGCCCCTTGCCCGAATATTTTCCTTATCGGCGAGGATTCAAATAAGAAATTTGGTTGGGAACTATGTCCAAAATGAGCAAGAGAACTCTTATTGCTTCTACTGTTATGGGTGCATTCGCACTAACAGGTAGTGCAGTCTCTGCAGATACGCTTGAAGATCTTCATAAAGAAGAAGCGAAAATCCACGCGGCTGCAGCGAAATCTCAAGAAAAAATCAACACGTTGTTTGAACAGTCTCAAGAACTACTTGTTGAGTATCGTCAAACAGTAGATGAGACAGAAAACCTTAAGATATACAACGATTATATCGCTAGCCTTGTTGCAGACCAGCAGCGCGGTATCGACTCTCTACAACGTCAAATCGACAGTATTGAGCAAACTAAGCAGGGCATCGTTCCTCTTATGTTCCGCATGATCGACAGCCTAGAGCAGTTCATTAAGCTAGACCGTCCTATTCACTTAGACGAGCGTCTACAGCGCGTTGAGCGTCTTCGCGATCTAATGGCTAACTCCAACGTTACTGTTTCTGAGCAGTTCCGTCAGGTACTAGAAGCCTACCTAGTAGAAGTTGAGTACGGTACTAAGATCAACTCTTACCAAGGTACTATCGACGACGCAGGTACAGAAGTTACTGTTGACTTCTTCAACCTAGGTCGTACGGCGCTAGTTGCACTTTCTCTTGACCAGACTCATGCTTGGGTATGGAACAACGAAAGCCGCGCATGGGAAAAACTGGGTGACGAGTATCTGTCTTCAGTTGTTGACGCAGTTAAAATGGCTAACAACGTCATTCCTGCGGATCTGATTAAACTACCAATTAGCGCAGCGGAGTAATTGTTAATGAAACCAGTATTCAAATCTCTTTTAGCCGCTGCGACAGTTGCAGTTGCAGCAACCGGAGCGCAGGCTCAGGAAGCAAAGAGCCTGAAAGACCTTCTAGACCAAGTTCAACAGAACCGTGTTTCTGAAGCACGTCTAGACAAGCAACGCGAAGCTGAGTTCCAATCAGCACGTGCTGACAAGCAAGCGCTTCTTCGCAAAGCACAAGCAGACCTTAAAGCTGAACAAGCTCGTGGCGACCGTCTACAGAAGCAATTCTCAGACAACGAAGTAACGCTAAACGAAAAAGCAGCTGAGCTTGACCAAGCAACAGGTACACTTGGTGAAATGTTCGGTGTGGTACGTCAAGCATCTTCTGAAGCTTACGGCCGTATCTCTACGTCTATCGTTAGTGCACAGTTCCCTGGCCGTGGCCAGTTCCTAGCTGAAATGTCAGAAGATTCTAAAGGTCTTCCAAACATTAAAGAACTAGAAGACCTATGGTTTGCGCTTCAAAAAGAAATGACTGAAGGTGGTGAAGTAGTTAAGTTCACTACAGAAGTAGTTAATCTAGACGGCGGTTCTTCACAGCAAGAAGTTGTTCGTGTTGGTACATTCAACCTTGTTGGCGAAGCTGGTTACCTAGCGTATGACGCTGAAGCTGAAGTTGTTCAGCCTCTTGGTCGTCAACCTGATGGTCACTTCGTAGCATCTGCTGACGATCTAATCGACGCTACTTCTGGTTTCGTTCCTTTCTTCGCTGACCCATCTCAAGGTGCAATCCTTGGTCTATTGAAGCAGAAAGCAACGATGTCTGAGCGTTACCATGCAGGTGGCCCAGTTGGTTACACAATCACGCTTATGCTAGCGATTGGTCTACTAATTGGCGTTTACAAAATGATCACGCTTACGATCACCGGTGGCAAAATGCGTTCACAGCTTAAGAACGTTAACAGTCCTTCTGAAGGCAACCCGCTAGGTCGTATCCTTAAAGTTTACCAAGAGAACAAAACTGCTGATGCAGAAAACCTTGAACTTAAACTTGATGAAGCGATTCTTCGCGAGCTTCCAAAAATTGAAAGCGGCATCAATGTAATCAAGATTTTCGCAGCGATTGCACCTCTACTAGGTCTACTAGGTACAGTACTAGGTATGATCGAGACGTTCCAAACCATCACACTATTCGGTACTGGTGACCCACGTATGATGGCAGGAAGTATCTCAATGGCTCTTGTAACTACTGCTCAAGGTATTATCGCGGCTCTGCCTCTAATCCTTACTCACAGCATCGTAGCTTCTCGTAGCAAGTCAATCATCCACATTCTTGATGAGCAAACTGCTGGTATCGTAGCTGCTCACTCAGAGTCGGAGAAAGCGTAATATGAATTACCTGATTGGATTATTCGAATCGGTCAGGGACTTTATCGCTACCGGCGGTGACGTACTTTACTTCGTTGCTGCCGCGCTCTTTCTTATGTGGGTTTTAATGATTGAGCGTTACTGGTATTTAACCTCGGTCTTCCCAAAGGTGAAGAAAAACATCATCGCGAATTGGGATGCCCGAGCAGATACCACATCATGGTATGCGCATAGAATCCGTGACGCGTGGATTTCTCAAGCGTCAGACGATCTAAACGCTAGAATGCTGATTATCAGAACCATTATTGCAATGTGTCCATTAATCGGTCTACTTGGAACAGTAACCGGTATGATCAGTGTTTTCGAGACAATGGCAACACAGGGCACCAGCAATGCACGCCTAATGGCAGCTGGTATCTCTATGGCAACTATCCCGACAATGGCGGGAATGGTAGCCGCGCTATCTGGGCTGTTCATCAGTTCACGTCTTGAAGCGAAAGTGAAGCTGGCAAGAGAAGGGCTAGTTGATAGCCTGCCACATCATTAGAGAGAGAGATTATGGCTCGAAAAGTCAGAACCGAGGAAGAAGATGCACAGATCGACATGACGCCCATGTTGGATATCGTGTTTATCATGCTGATCTTCTTTATCGTTACCACTGTTTTCGTTAAAGAAGCAGGGATCGAAGTCAACAAGCCAGATGCGAGCCAGGCGATTCTTCACAAAAATGCAAACATTTTCATCGCCGTAACGGAAGACGGAAATGTATGGCTAGACAAGCGTGAAGTAGCGCCGGACAGCGTAAGAGCGAATATTGAAAGACTGCTTACCGAGCAGCCAACTGACTACGTAATCATTCAAGCTGATATAAAAGCGAAGCATGGTTTAGTAGTTGAAATTATGGATCAGGTTAAAGCCGCTGGCGTTAACCGAGTCTCGGTAGCGGCAAGGGGATAAGATGTTACGTATACTTGTATCTATTGTATTAGGTGCTGCGGTTGCATTTGCCCTGTTCGTTCTAATGGCCAAGTTGATTGAAAATTCATCTAGACCAGCAGACGAAGTACCGCCTGCACCGGTGATCGATATTGTAATGCAGGAACCAGACGACCAGACGCAAACGCGTACTCGTGTTCCACCACCACCGCCGCCACCGCCTCCACAGCCTCCTAAAATGGAGCAAGTAGAGCCGGAAACCGCGGAACCTGATGCAGATGGCTTTAGCTTAGCTATTCCAGCTATCGACACAGGTGGTGTTGGTGTAAACATTGGTGGTGTTGGTGCAATGCAACGTGATGGTGAAGCAACACCTATCGTTCGTATCGACCCGAAATATCCACCTGATGCAGCCCGCGATGGCCGTGAAGGTTGGGTAAGACTGTCTTTCACTATCAACGAAGTTGGTGGTGTTGAAGATATCGAAGTTATCGAAGCTGAACCTAAGCGCGTATTCGACCGTGAAGCACGTCGTGCTCTACGTAAGTGGAAATACAAGCCTAAGATCGTTGATGGCAAGCCGGTTAAACAACCTGGCATGTTCGTACAGCTAGACTTTAAACTGGAGCAATGATCATGATGAAACGTACATTCAAAATGTCAGCCGTTGCTTTAGTGCTAGGCGCAGGTGCGGTGCTATCAGCACCCGCTGCTCTAGCGCAGTCAGCACCTGTTGTTTGTCCTGGCTATGAGAAAGGAAAAACAACGCTTGTAGGTGAGCGTACCGGTAAAAAAGTTCAGAAAGCTTTTGAATTTTACAATGAAGACCAAGTCAATGAAGCACTAAACGTACTATATGAAATCGACGCATCAGACGATTTCGATAGAGCGTACGTAAAGCGTTTCATTGGTAACTTACTTGCTGCGCAAGAAGGTCAGGGCGGTAAAGCTTTAGGATATCTGGTTGAATCAGTTGAACCTAAAGTACTAAACGACCTTGAGCACTCTCAAACACTTAAACTGCTAGGTGATTTGAGTATGCAGGAAGAAAAGTACACCGATGCCATTAAATGGTATAACGCGTGGATGGACTTCACGTGTAAGGAAGATGCTGACGTTTATACGCGTTTGGCCCAAGCCTATTTTGAGTCTAAGCAATTAGCCAAGATGGTCGAGCCAGCTGACAAAGCGATTGCTTTGTACGAAGAGCCAAACAAAAACCCGTATGTACTGAAGTTAACGTCTTATTACGAGCGTAAAATGTACCCCGAGACAGTTGCTGTTGCGGAAGATCTTGTAAGAACTTTCCCACAGGAAAAGACTTGGTGGTCTCGTTTAGGCTTTTTCTACATCTTGGTTGAAGACTATAAGAAAGGTCTATCAACACTAGAACTTGCTTACATGCAGGGCTATTTAGAGAAAGAGTCAGAAATCAAAACGCTTGCACAGCTTTATCAAAGCAACGGTATGCCTTACAAGGCTGCGAAGTTGCTTGAAAAGCACATGAAAGACGGCTTGCTTAAGAACGATGCAGATATGCTGGCTAATATTGCTAACGCGTATCACCAGGCTAAGAACTTCAAAACAGCGGCAAACTTGTATGCACAAGCTGCAGCTAAGAGTTCAGACCCTGAGCATTATCGTAAGCAAGGTACGCTTCTTCTTGTAGCTGAAGACTATAAAGGCGCTATCAAAGCTCTAGAAAATGCTCTAGAACGTGGTGCTGAAGACCCTGAGAAAATTCACTTCACATTAATGGAAGCGAACTTCTACGCGGGCGATTTTAGGTCTGCTTACAAGCATGTTCAAGAAGCTAAGAAAGATCGCTCACTACGCCGTAACGCGGCTGCGTGGGAACCTTACATTAAGGAAAAAGCTAAAAACCGCGGTATTAATATTTAATATTCGGATTTAGCTCAAAAGCCTCCTTCGGGAGGCTTTTTTTTGTCTTTAATTAAGGCTTTTTTGCCCCAAAGGTGAAGCAATAAAAGTATAAATTCGTTTACCAACGAACAGTAGAAGCATTCAGAACTATTTTGAATAGCGTTATATAAATTGATTAATTGAATCGAAAGCGGACTGGACAGTCGTTCTAATTAAGGATGTGAGTTCTTTCAATCCGTTTACTTTTATATCGTGCTCTTCTAATAACGCCTTGATACACCCTATTTCTCTATCAGAACTTGTAAAGAGTGCTTTCAAGTAACCCTCTGATTTTATAATGTTAACTAGCTTATTGAGTAGAGCAAGCAATTCTGCGCGCTCTAGAGCTAAGTTACTGTATTTCTGTCCTTCGCTATTTCGACGCGACTTATGGTCATTCGTGTTGCTTATCGGTTGTATTTCGCAAGCTAACTTATTTAAGATGGGCCACACATCGTCTAGTGTGCGTGTTCCTTGAGTAAAGTGAGTAAGCTTGTTTACATAGGTTGAAAGAACAGAATGGGGAAGTTCATCTAGTTTTGCTGCACTGTTGAGGCTAGTTTTCAACGCGATAAGCCTCGCAACCATAGCTTTTGCATTAGAGGTTTTGGGTAAGATAGCTAAAGCACTGGTTTCTCCACTGGCTTTGTTTGGTTTTCTGCCATAATCAACAATGTGAAAACCCTTATTAGACCAAAACTTGTCAAGTTTAGCTGTTGTCCCGTACGACGTGCACATAGCATCAATGGCTTGACCATGCGTTGTCTCAATCAATTTTTGAACAAGGTAGCTACCAATCCCTCTGGCTTGGTGCTTTGGCTGCACTGCTATACGGTTAATTCTCCAGTAATTAAACGTCGCGGCTTCAGGGTCTGCCGACAGCAATGTTAACCGCTGTGCACCTAGGTGACCTTGAGGACGGCGACGCCCCGACGCAATCTCACAAGATAAAGTGCCCAAGCTGTTACCTCCCTCAATATTAATTATCGCCGCAGCAAGCACTAACCTTTCTGTTTTAATTGTGGCAACAAGCACGTCAGGGCTGTCTAATAAACGCATGAAATCGTCAGGCGTTGTTTGGTAATGTGCAAGCGCAAGAAGTGACATCACTTGTTGAAGCATGTGTTCAGCTATATTTTCAAATGAACAAATATTGAAACTACATTCCTTCATTAACAACGCACTGTCTTCTTGTTCTATATGAGCGATGTTATTAGTTCGGTTTTCAGGGGGGGAAAGACACGGGGTA
Source organism: Alteromonas sp. 5NW40-0090 (assembly GCF_057552975.1). Lineage (NCBI taxonomy): Bacteria > Pseudomonadati > Pseudomonadota > Gammaproteobacteria > Alteromonadales > Alteromonadaceae > Alteromonas > Alteromonas sp. 5NW40-0090. The sequence goes on along the minus strand of NZ_BAAJLT010000001.1, from coordinate 315,449 downwards.
TCTTTCTCGGAATATTCTTCAAACAAACAGGTGTGATTTAAGAACCTCTCAACAGGATCTTTATCAAACCAACGCAGCGGCGTCGACAAACTTAGATGTTCAACAGTGTTGGGTAAGTTAGGTATGAGTTTGTGAATGAAACCATTTCCCGAGCCTTCGTAACCTTGAAGAGTAGTACTTAATACCCACTGTGGGTTATGGGCCAATATACGTGCCACAACAGGTAATGGTAAGGACGCCGCCTCATCAACCACAACAAGATCGAAACGGGTGTTGTTATTGCAATCAGAAGAAGGACAGCTGCCATAGAGAAGCTCACTGTCAGGGGGCACCCATTTAACCGAACCTAAAGGTGTTATTTTGTGATTAACTGGCATTTGGTCTTTATCATCAGAGGAGCCATAAGATGATGAAAGTGAGGAGGGCATTGAACCCTTGTGCTTATTAATACGCGACATTAGGTTAGTAACGTTACTCACTTGCTCGCTAGTAAGCAGCACGTTTTTCCCTTCGCTGATCAAGCTATCAATGAATATACCTAATAGAGAAGATTTGCCTCGTCCCCTTGGAGCAGTGACGAGAGCATTTAATTGGTTTACTGAGAATGCCTGATATAAACGTTCATAGGCATCTTGTTGTTCTTGTGTTTTAAACAGCGCACTTTTAAAAGCGTGTTGCTTGGATATTTGCTCTGCGCGATACCTTTCTATATCAGGCAGAATTGTTTTAGTTTCTGTATGAAAGGCTACATAAGCATTATTCCGAAGGCGTTCAATAAAGCGAGCAAGGTATCGGCTGCGAGAAAGCGTAAAACCTTCTGAAATAAACGGCACAGAAACATTCTCGACCCATTCACTAAAATCTGGGCACACAATTACTAAACAACCTTTGCGTTTAACAGTGCCTGCTACAGCCATCATATCTCCTGGCTTGAAAGTATCGCGGCAGTCCAAGATAGCCATGTCGTATTCGCTACCTAATACCTGTTTGCGCTTTTTTCCTTTCAGCGTGTTGCCAGTAAAACTTGCAATGCTGATAGATGAAACGTCATCCGCGAGCGAGTGTATGCTGCAAAGTGCGGCATTACAGAAAGCATTTCCGCCAGAGACAACAAGCATTTTTCGGTGGAGCGGGGGAGTGACGTTTGAGCCATCTTTACAATAAGGGGCTAATAGCCATTCGCGTAATTGAGTTAGCGCCATGAATCAGTTTTTTCGGTATAATCTTACGCTATAGTAGCGATTTATTATGAGGAATTCGAATGCGCTTTCTTTCTCGGCGTTTAGTTATGCCAAACGACCTTAATTACGCCAATTCGTTGTTCGGTGGCCGCGCGTTAGAATGGATAGACGAAGAAGCTGCAATTTGGGCAATTTGTCAGTTAGAAACTAATTGCTTGGTTACCAAGCATATCGGTGAAATTAGCTTTGAATCACCGGCTATGCAGGGAGATATTGTAGAGTTTGGTTTAGAAACTAAAGCAGTGGGCCGCACGTCTATAACTGTAAGCTGTTTGGTTCGTAACAAAGCAACGAAAAAAACCATCTGTTTTGCAGACGATATCGTTTTTGTAAAAGTTGACCCAGATACCCGTCAACCAACCGCACACGGCAAAACCTTGGAAGGGTTAAAGGCTCAGACTGACGATGAAGTACGTCGTCTTAATATGAATATTGGTGCTGAATAGCCCTTGGCTCTTTACGCCTTATATCATATAAAATTTATGACCTTAGCTTAATGTGTTATCTGCTTGACGGCGTGTATCGAACTGGTAGACTCCGTCGCAGATGTTGAGTTTGCTAGTTTTAGCAGCGCAACACTATACCAAGGGGTGTCCGTTTTCGGTCTGAGATCCACATTCGTGGGAACCCTTAAACCTGATCCGGATAATACCGGCGTAGGGATGGTTCACAATATAGCCTTATCACCTGCCGTTAGACCCGGATCTTTTTTCTTAAATAAGAATAAGAGATCCCATGTATAAAACACTTTTCACACTTTCACTGCTTGCTAGTTCCGTTGCGGCCTATGCGCAACACGCCAATGTAAGTAACACTTCAGATAGCACGCCATCAGATATTGAGCGCGTCGTCGTATCTGGTGATTTTCGTCAAACTACACTCGACCAGTTAAGTGCTAGCGCGACCATTTTAGATCAAGAGCGTCTTCGCAGTAGACAGCCGAGCCATATCGACAGTGTGCTAAACAGTATTCCAAACGTAAACTTTGCAGCTGGTGCGTCTCGCGGACGCTTTGTGCAAATTCGCGGTATTGGAGAGCGTAGTCAGTTCGCCGAGCCTATCAATCCTTCCGTAAGCTTTATCGTCGATGAATTTGATTTTTCAGGCCTTGCTGCGGCAGGTCTTATTTTTGATACTAAACAACTAGAGGTATATCGCGGACCTCAGGCTACCTTATACGGCACAGGTGCATTGGCCGGTGCGGTTAAACTCTCCAGTAATGACGTGGGTAGCAACGCCCCAGACTACGTTGAAGCCCGCATTGGTAACAAAGACAGTTACCGCATTGAAGGTGCCACTGGCGACGATATCAACGCCGACTGGGGCTATCGCGTAGCGCTGGTGCATAACCGTAGCGATGGCTTTGTAGAAAACACCTTTTTAGATAGAAGTGACACCAATAATATTGATGAGACCGCATTGCGCTTTGCCGTTGAAGGCAGCGTAGATGAGCGAACCACACTTGCACTTACTTATCGCTGGTACGATATCGATAACGGTTACGATGCATTCTCGCTAGACAATGACAACAAAACGCTGTCTGATGAACCAGGATTTGACGAACACCAAACCCACGCTGTTAGCGCGCGCTCTACAACCAATACAGCTGCGGGCGACTTTATTCTAATTGCCACCCATGCTTCTCATAATATTGCTTATGGCTACGATGAAGACTGGACATTCACAGGGTTTCACCCGTGGGGTTATACGTCTTTTGACGCCTATTATCGCGATGTAGAAACACAGACCGGAGAGATGCGTTTCGTGTCGTCTGACAGTGCCGCACTTTTTGATGGTATGACTGACTGGACAATAGGCGTATTTTATAAAAGTACGGAAGAAAAGCTGCTACGTCAGTACACTTATTTGGATAGTGACTTTGCCAGTGAATATACGCCTACGACTACCGCTATCTATACTCAGACTGAAAGTCGTTTGAACGAAGATTTAGTACTTGTAGCAGGGTTAAGAGTCGAAAACTACGATTTTGATTACGCTGATAACAACCAGCTTACTCGCGCGTTCGATACCACCATGGTCGGCGGGAAAGTCGCGCTTCAGTATACACAGGGCGATCACTTCTATTACGGCAGTATTTCACGCGGATATAAAGGGGCAGGCTTTAACCCCGACAGCCGCGTGAACGACAATCAGCGATTCTTCGACGAAGAGTATAACTGGAACTACGAAGTAGGCGTTAAGGGCCCATTACTTACGCCTGACCTAATTGCTCGCGCTGCAATTTTCTACATGGATAGAAAAGATACCCAGGTGAGCGATTTTGACGTTATCACTCGCGATGACGGTACAGCAGGGTTTGTAGATATTATCGATAATGCTGATTTAGGCACAAACAAAGGGGCCGAGCTGGAGCTTAGCTGGATTGCTAGTGATGCATGGCAGCTTGATGCAAGTGTTGGTTACCTAAGCGCTACCTTTGAAGGGTATACGCTTGCAGACGGTACTGAAGTGTCTGAGCAAAGACAGGCTCAATCACCTAAGTGGACCGCAAACCTGTATAGTGAGTACGCACTTACAGATAACATGCTTTGGCGTGTAGATGTAGATTACAAAAGCGAATACCGTTTTTCTGACGGCCATGATGTAACCTCGCCAAGTACTACGCTGGTTAATTCGGAGATTGTGGTGTTACACGGTGATTGGCAGACATCACTGTGGGTACAAAATGCGTTTGATCGTGAGTACTACACCCGTGGATTCGGTGGTTTCAGCAACGACCCTCGCGATGAGTATGCCTTCGATGAGCCATATTACCAAATAGGTAACGGTCGTCAGTTTGGCGTTACTGTAAAGTACGCGTTTTAAAATAAAAGGAAACAGACATGCAAGTTATGGTTGAACTGTCGTTGTACCCATTGGTTAACGAATACATTCCACCTATTCAAGATTTCATTGATAGGTTAAATAGCTATAGTGATATTACAGTTTCAACAAGTTCAACCAGCACGCAGGTTACAGGTGACTATGGTGTGGTTATGAAAGTACTTGGTGAAGAAATGCAAAGGACCCATGAAGAGGTGGGGCAGGCTATTTTCGTAGCCAAGTTCCTGAACTTCGATGCCATGCAATCTAGAAAATCATCTTGATGGCTAGCTTTTTTTCTGAGTTTACCTCACAAATTGCCGCTACTTCGCTTTTAGAGTGGGTAGCGGTTGTCCTCGCTATTGCCTATGTGCTGTTAGCCGCAAAACAGAACAGCTGGTGTTGGCTGTGCGCCTTTGTAAGTACCGCAATTTACACCTGGCTATTTTGGCAGGTGACTTTGCCATTTCAGTCTGCGCTTAACTTCTTTTATATGATAATGGCGGGATACGGTTATTATCAGTGGTCGAAAGGGGCGGAAGACGGCGATGTTAAGCCAGTGCTTCATTGGCCTCTCTGGGCTCATTTGCTCATTGTGCCGAGTATGTTATTGCTCGCTTGGGTTCTGTCTGAGGTGGCAGGCTCACAGTTCAATAGTGAGTACCTACTATTAGACGCGAGTATCAATTTATTGAGTGTAGTCACAACATTTATGGTGGCGCATAAAATCCTGCAAAACTGGGTTTATTGGTTTTTCATCAATTTAGCGTCCGCCTATTTATACCTGCAAGTGGGTTATGCATTATCTGCTTGCCTGTTCTTAGGCTATGTTGGTTTTGCGGTATTTGGGTATTACCAGTGGCTAGTACAATATAAAAAACAAGGTGAACAGGTTGGATATCATCGCCACGCTGCAAAAGGCGCTTAATCTTAGCGACAGTGCGAAAATTTCGTCACACCCTGCTGGAGCGGTAAATCACGTTTACCGCGTTCAAGAGCTCGCAGATAGTCAGTTATCCTTGATTGCAAATAACCTTCAAAGTAGTGGGCAACCAAAGTCGGATCATAACCCTGTCGACTTAGCGGTGAAATGGATGGGCGATGATGACTTTAGTGGAGTTAATCGTGCGCACCAATTTGCTTTGCAGCAACAGCTTTATAGGTTGGGAGTAGCGCCGCAACCTATATGGTTAAGCGATGATGAAACCATCTGGGTTGAGCAGTGGCTAGAGCACAGTGAAAGTGCGACGCTTTCAACGTTTGACCTGGCGAACACTCTTGCTCGTATTCATTCTTCGCCCATTACCGCTAGGCCATTAGATTTAGCATCAAGATGGCAGCATTATATTAATGTTGCACAGCTTAATATGAGCAGTGAGCTTTATCTAAAAGCCCAATCATTGCGGAAACAAGTAATAAAAAGTGAACAAGACGATGACGACTATGTGTTATGTCATAATGACTTGCTAACTAATCACTTATTACTGAGCGCAGATAACTCACTCAAAATTATTGATTGGGAATATGCCGCCATGGGAAACCGCTACTTCGATTTAGCAAGTTGCTGCCTTATCAATAAACTTGAAATCAATGAAAGTAGAGAGCTCGTTAAGCATTACGCCAAGCTAATGAATATCGATGAGCGCGACGCGATAGCGAAATTTGATCTGCACACCGAGATTGTCGCTATCACTAATGACCTGTGGTTTGCTGCGCTTAACGCCAATAAGGTCTAATTGTCATAAACTGCTCCGCATTTAAAGTGACGCTGCATAGAAGTCGGTTTAAAAGCGGGCAATAAGACAAAACACAGGTGATGGATAAAGCCTATTTGGTGTTATTCGATTGAAAAAACAGCGCATTGCGTGTTAATTAAGCATGCAGTGCATGGTAGTGATAAAAAGGCTTTACCTTTTTAATGTCATCCGTATAATGCACAGCGCGCTAGGGGTGTAGTTCGAATTGGTAGAACAGCGGTCTCCAAAACCGATGGTTGGGGGTTCGAGTCCCTCCACCCCTGCCACTTTCTCTTCTTGCGAACGTTTACGTTCAAATCTTAAATCGTTTCTTTGTTAAATTCTTCTTAAATTTTATTGGTTTCTGTTGCTAGTGCTTAATTTGCTGCAGCTGTTTTATTTCCTCTTATACCAAGGGCTAGGCATTTTAAATTCGCGAACAACCCTTATGAATTAGCGCTTGAGCATTAAACAGCAGGTGCAATCCGAGTAAAAGAACGCGATAGTTATTCAACCAAGCCTGCAACTTTAGTAAACTAAACAAATATAATGAACTATCCACGTTAGGTGTTTTTGCGCAATGTCTCTTACTTCATATCAGCAGGCGGTTTTACAAGAAATGGGGATCCCGGTTTGGATCACCAAAGACGCCTACACTGAGCTAAAGCAGGAAGACCAAGCGAAACAAAACAACGCCAATGCAACACAACGCAACGTCGGCACTGCTAGTAGTTCATTGACCCAAATTCCTTACAGCCAAAACGCTCAAACCAATAAGCCGCCTTCAACGCCAATATCTCAAGAAGAAAAGCAATCACGGCTTGCTCAGTTGCGGGCAAATGTTGGCAGTAGCGCGAAAGATAAGGCTAAGCCTAAAGACGGCGGGGCTGCAAAACTTTCCACACCTAGCGCATCGCACAATGAAGGGAAAGTAGGGCAAACCGAAACAGGCGTTTCACGGTCACACAACATTTCGCCGTCTTTCGACAATGCGGTTACCTCGCAAGAGTCTTCAACAAAGTCTATTGCCGCAAAAGGGCCGGTATCGCCTGAAGGTATCCCGTTAAGTGCCGAACAGAAAGCGAAATCACAGCAATGGCTAAAAGACTTGCAGCTAGCCTGTGTTCAGTTGGGTATACCGTCTCAGTGGGCTAGCACCATAATGATTGGCCGTACGCTATCAGTAACCGAAACAGCCATTATATTGCCAGCCACACCACTTAAACTCACAACTGTGCAAAAACGGGAGCTGTGGGCGCAGCTTATCAGCGTAGCAGGCGCATTAAACCACTCCGCTAACGGCCAGTAGTCTTGTCAATGAAATTGACCATCGTGCCGCCGCAAGGCTTCGACGAGCACATAGAACAAGCGCATGCTATCCATCAAGAGGCACAAGTGTCGCCTTGGAAACTAAGTACCTTCGCAGACTGTTTCACCAAACCCTATTACGGGGTATTCGCCTTTGATAATGACAAGATTGTTGGCTATGCCATTATGCTTGAAGTTGTTGATGAAGCTACGCTGATGGATATTGCGGTAGACAGTGGCGCTAGAGGCAAGGGCATAGGTCGCGCTTTAGTTGATTTTGTCATTGAGACATCGGTGAAAAATGCAATGCGTGAAATGTGGCTAGAAGTGCGTGAAAGTAATGATACTGCTATTGCGCTTTACGAGAGCTCTGGGTTTGAGCATATAGAAACCCGCAAAAACTATTACACCGTAAAAAGTAATGATGACGGGAATGACAAGAGTAATGGAAACAGCGCACAAAAAGAAAACGCTAAAATCATGAAGTGGACAAACCCCACCTTAGCTTAGTTTTTGTATCCCTAGGCATATGCGTTTCGCGTATATCAAAGCACTATCTGAACTCAGCATACGCTTCCCAGCTTATAGCAGCGCGTGTTTAAATCGCATCACGTTCTCTTCACCTAAGGTAGAATCAGCATGGCTAATGTGCTCAACAAAGCGATAGTCTCTTCAAAGCGATTTGCTATTAATGTGGTTACCTACAAAGAGGGTCATAGAGTGTTAGAACATAATGACCCTATGGGCAGCGGCCGTTACTTTAAGTTCAATGTGGTGCTTAAAAAGCCGGAGCGGGGCGGCCAATTCTGGGCGGAGAAAGTCATCTTTAGTCTCTTCAACCGCATTTACTTTTTTCGGCCAGATAAATACATGCATAGCGTTAGCAAAATAGAAAAGGGCGAGAGGAAGCTTTTGTCCGTAGCGTTGTACGTGTAAGTCATATTTCTTAAGGTCAGTGTGTGACATGTACAGCAAAGTTTCCACCCTGATCTAGAAAGTTGACCATTTGGTCTATAAATTGTGTTGTAACATGGTCTGGCAGGTTCCAATCTTCTGCCAATTCACTTATATTTGCGCCCGTAAAATTCCTCACCTACATTCACCTCTCTCGGTGGGGAAATATCTCTTAACGCAATTTGTGCAATTGGATTTTTTAAAACGCATGTCTTCATTATCTTTGGCGGAAAAAGAGCAATCAAAAGGTATAAAAATGCTTTTGGTTGCGGTGTTGTGCTTAGGGCTTAACTGGCCAGGTATGAAATTAGGACTAGAGATAGTTGGCCCTGTATGGATGGTGTGCCTGCGCTTTTTGTTAAGTCTTCCTGTACTTGCGCTGTTTGTAGTTATCACCAAAAAACGTTTACCGGTGCTCAACCGTAAAGATCGCTCGGTGGTGTTTGTCGTTGCGTTTTTCCAGTTTATCTTATCAATGGGGCTTATTACTGTCTCGCTGCAGTTTATCCCTGCGGGCACGGCCAGTATTCTTATTTACACCACACCGCTTTGGATGCTGCTTATCGACACTCTATGGTATCGACAACGCCCGCCTTCTAAGCGATTAATCCTTACCGGTATATCTACCATTGGCTGTGCAATGATTTTATTTGCTTCGGGACAACCGGGCGCATGGCTACCGCTCTTTGGTATGTTGCTGGCATCTGCATTGTGGGCGGTCGCTATTCGAAGAGTGTCTTTTCACAAGTGGAAGGGAAGCGTCATTGAAGCTGTCTTCTGGCAGTTTACCATCGCGGGTTTCGCCATGCTTGCCATTGCACTGATGGTTGAGCCTACACCTAATTTTGGGGCTTACGATATAAGCGATTGGTTGTTACTGACGTATATTGGCCCAGTGGCAACAGGTCTCGGTTTTGGCCTTATGGTAGCGGCGGGGCCTAAATTGCCACCAGATAAAATTGTTCTTATTAGTACACTCACTCCGATAGTGGGCTATGTAAGCTCTGTGATATTGCTTAAAGAAACGCTACTGCCTATGGTTATGGCCGGCGCAATATTGATGATAGCAGCGCTTATCGTTAATGGTCTTCCAAAAAGCGCGCTTAAAAAGATACTAGGTCAACGCTAAACAAAGGTGAGTTAAAGGGTTAGTCGCGGCTGTATAAAATCCAAAAACGCAGAGATACGAGACGATACTGCGCTATTTTTGTAGTACACCGCTTGTACCGACTCTCTGCGGTTTGGGCTGACGATGTCGTCACGAAATAGCTCTACCAGCGTGCCAGCGCTGATATCCTTGTGTACCATAAAGTGAGAAAGTAACGCGATACCTTGACCTGCCAAGCACAGCTGGCGAATAGTTTCGCCGCTTGAGGCACGAAGACTGTACTGCAAGTTAATATCTTGTTTGAGCGGCCATTTATTTAGACTTGTTGAGTCGCTAAAGCCAATCAGTTTATGTTTGTTTAGCGTGCTAATTCCACCTTCGTCTTCAGAGATGGGATATTTTTCAAGATACTGTGGGCTTGCCACAATATGCAGCTTACTTTTTCCTAAACGTCTGGCGTGCAAGTTAGAGTCGCTTAAATCACCAATACGTATTGCGATATCGGTTTTATGTTCCAACAGGTCGATAATGCTGTCGTGACTGGTGATATCAAGTGTTATGTCAGGAAACGCTTCTCGAAATTCACCCACTAACGGCGCTAGCTGGTGGAACACAAACGGGCTCGCAGCATCAACCCGAAGTTTTCCAGAAGGGGCCCGCTTTAATAGCCGTAATGCTTCTTCACCTTTTTCTAATATATTTAGCCCGTCTCTGGCATATTGCAGGAAAAGCTCACCTTCTTCTGTTAATTCCAGCCGTCTGGTAGTGCGATTCAATAGAGTTACATCTAAGCCATCTTCAAGGCGGGTAATCGCTCTACTAACTTTTGCAACCTGCTGATTGAGTAGATTGGCGGCACTGGAAAAACTACCTGTATCCACAACGGTTAGGAAGGCTTCTAAATCTTCAGTTTTTGATGAGACTGGCATCGCACACCTTATATTTTCAAATATCGCAAAAGTATTTTGTCATTAGTGCTGTTTTTTGCAAATAAATTTATCGTCAAACTGTACGCACTTTATTAATGGTTTTCAAAAAACGGTGTAGTTGTTCGTTATAGAAGCCAGTGTTGGCGTTGTTAATCAAGCCATCTCGTTAATTACTTTTTGAGGATAATTGAAATGCCTATTGCATTATTTGCGTTAACGTTAAGTGCGTTTGCTATTGGCACAACAGAGTTCGTGATAGTGGGGCTTGTCCCCACCATTGCTACTGATCTTGGCGTTACGTTACCGAGCGCAGGCTTACTTGTGAGCTTGTACGCCGTTGGTGTTGCCGTTGGCGCACCGGTTCTTACCGCCCTTACGGGAAAGTGGAATAGAAAGCATGTTCTACTTAGCTTAATGGCGCTATTTGTGGCTGGTAATATTCTTGCTTGGCAAGCGCCTAGCTACGAGAGCTTAATTTTAGCTCGCATTTTGACAGGCTTAGCGCACGGTGTGTTCTTTTCCATAGGGTCAACTATTGCTACAGGGCTAGTGGCGAAAGAAAAAGAAGCCAGTGCTATTGCCATTATGTTTACGGGCTTAACCGTAGCCTTGGTTACTGGCGTACCTTTGGGTACCTGGATTGGTCAAAACTTCGGTTGGAGAGCAACCTTCCTTGTGGTGTCTGCGCTTGGCACACTTGCGCTAATTGGCAGTGCGTTGCTGGTACCGAACAATCTTAAAGAAAGTAAACCGGCCACCTTGAGTGAACAAATGAGGGTGTTGGTTCAGCCTCGTCTGGTATTAGTGTATCTAATGACGATATTGGGCTATGGCGGCACATTTACGGCATTCACCTATCTCGCTCCTATATTGCAGGAAGAGGCGGGGTTTGCGCCCTCAGCCATCAGCTTAATTATGCTGGTTTACGGTGTATCTGTCGCGGTAGGCAATATTTATGGCGGCAAGCTTGCTGACAAAAAAGGCCCAATCCGCGCGTTAACTATCATCTTTTCAGCCCTTGCAGTCATCTTGTTTGCCCTGACGTTTACCATGGGCAGTAAAGTTGCCGCAGTGATCACCGTTTTAGTGTGGGGCGCCTTTGCCTTTGGCAATGTTCCAGGACTTCAGGTGTACGTTGTTCAATTAGCAGAGAAGTTTACCCCTAATGCTGTTGATGTGGCGTCAGGTTTAAATATTGCGGCATTCAACATTGGCATAGCTGTGGGCTCAATTCTGGGTGGTGCAATTGTAGATGGTATGCAGTTATCTGATACCGCGTGGATTGGTGCAATTATTTCTGTTGCAGCATTACTTGTCACACGTTACAGCGGCTATTTAGACAAACGCGCACAAGCTTGAGCGACGAAGCGCCCATAAAACGCCACCGATTCGGAGTTGAAACTGGTGTAAATGGGCTTATCAAAGAATGCTAACACAAGAGCTTTTGCAATGAAGGAAGCGGGGGATCATATTGGCCTGCACTTCAGACGTAATACGCAACCAGTAGAAGTCGCGATGCAGCGCATTGCTGACAACGTATTACCTCACTTTCATAAATAACGGAACCAACAAGGAGGCATCATGCCGAATGTAAATCAGTCACAATCTAAAATTCCTTCGCTAGGTGTAGGCACGTTTCGCTTAAAAGACGATGAAGCCTATAACAGCGTGACAATGGCACTTGAAGTGGGTTTCCGTCACATTGATACGGCGCAAATTTACGGCAATGAAGAAGCGGTAGGTCGCGCTATTAAAGACGCTATTGCAAACAATCTTGTTGCACGCGAAGACCTTTACGTCACCACCAAGGTGTGGAATGACAAGCTGAATAGAGCAAGCTTTGTGGATAGCGTAAAAGAGAGTTTGGAAAAGCTTCAACTGTCGTACGTTGACCTACTACTTATTCATTGGCCGTCACCGGAAAACGGCGAAAGCATGGAAGAGTACCTAGGTGAATTGCTGCGCGCTAAGGAACTGGGACTAACAAAAGAAATTGGTATTTCTAACTTTACCGTGGCACAAATTGAAGAAGCGGTGAGTATCTTGGGCGAGGGCGTTATTTCCACGAATCAGGTAGAGGTACACCCTTATCTTACTAATGAAAAAGTGCGTGCAGCCTGTGAGAAACACGGTATCACAGTCACAGGATATATGCCGTTTGCTGTTGGTAAAGTGCTAAAAGACGAGACCATCATTGCGATTGCAGATAAGCACGGCGTGAGCACTGCTGAGGTAGTGGTAGCCTGGGAGCTGGCTCATGGTTTAGTCACTATTCCATCGTCGACCAAGCGCAAAAATCTGGAAACCAATTTCAAAGCCCTTGAACTTACCTTAGACGCTGACGATATCGCAAAGATTGACGCGCTAGACTGTGGTGACCGTCAAGCTAACCCAGATTTTTCACCTGCGTGGGACTAATCGGAAGAATCACCTTGTTAAGGAGCTTTTATGCAAGCTAACGTTTGGCAATTTGAACAAGCTGGCGCAGCACTGATACAAAACGTACAAGAGTTTTCTGAGCCGGAGGCAGGGCGTATTATTGTGCGCAACTATGCTATTGGCATTAACCCAGTTGACTGGAAGTTTATCGATGATAACCCGCGCGATTGGGAAAAAGGGCATATTCCCGGTGTGGACGGTGCGGGTGTGGTTGTAGCTATAGGTGAGGGCGTTGATAACAGTCTATTGGGTAAGCGTGTGGCTTACCATCATAGCCTAGGTGAAAACGGAAGCTTTGCCGATCACAGTGAAGTGTATGCTAGCCGTGTAATGGTTTTGCCAGAAAGCGTTGATTTTGCACTCGCTGCTGCGTTGCCATGTCCAATGCTTACTGCCTGGCAAGCGTTCAGTAAAGTGCCGGTCCGAAAGGGGGCTGACGTGTTAATCAGCGGTATGGGCGCCGTTAACAAATTGCTGGCGCAAATGCTTTCTCAGGCCGGTTTTAATGTACATGTTATCTCAGGGAGCTTTTCGCAAGAGCAAGCCGGTGAGATGGGCGTAAAGCCATCCATCGCGGTAAACCTGAAGGGCAAACCTTTTACGCGGTATTCGACGCGAATGGAGCAGACTATGCGGCGTCGCTTGTGCCGCTTCTTGAAGCCAATGGGCACGTAATAAGTATTTTAGGCAGGATTGAAGAGCCTGTTGATGCGCCTTTTACGCGCACTATTTCTTATCATGAAATAGCCCTAGGCGCGCTGCATGATTATGGCGATTTAGCGCAGTGGCAGCGTTTGGTGAAAGACGGTGAGGCTCTACTTGAACAAGTTGCTGCGCAAACGTTGGTTGTCGAAATACCTAGCGTGTTTGACTTCGATAATTTGAACGAGGCGCTACAATTTTCAAAAGAAGATAAGCGAAAAGCGGTGGTTACGGTGTCATAAAGCCGGAACGATTAGGTTTCTTCCTTTATCTTTAGCAACGTAGAGGGCTTTATCAGCTCGCCTAAAGGCTTCGACAATATCGTCGGAGCCTTTACATAATGTCCAACCTATACACGCTCCTAACTTCCTGTCATTAATCGATGCGATGGCTAATTGGTTTATAGCACAGTGAAGGGCTTCCAATTGCTTTGCAAATTCCTCGGCTTCGCTAGACTGGTTATAATTAGGCTGTGTGACGCGCTTTGCGATGGCAAACTCTTCTCCACCATAGCGTGCTGCTATTTGCCCCTCATTATTAAGTGGCGCAAGAATGTTAGCAATGCCCTTTAGTACTTCGTCACCGACATCGTGCCCAAACGTATCGTTAATACTTTTAAAGTGATCTAGGTCAATTAGCGCAATGGCTAGCACGTCATGATCGTGTAAGGTTTTATCAAACGTATTGTCTACAAACATATCTAGCGTACGCCGATTGGGCAATTCGGTTAAACTGTCTTTGGAAGCCAACTCTGCCAGGGTGCTATTTGTTTTTTCAAGCGCTAGGGTACGCTCTCTTACCAACGCTTCTAATTTAGATGCTTGCTCACTTTTTAATAGTGCAGCTTCTTTTTGTGCGTCTCTTTCTCTTTGCACAACTTTCACCATGTAGCTTGCGGTAAGTGCGACCATAAATAGGCATGTCATAACTAGCCCAGTCATAAAGGTGGCAACGGGCTCTAGGTAAAGGTCAACCTCAAAAAGAGCAATGACGGTCAAAATAAGCGTACTGACGGTCACGGGAAGCATGGCGGCAGCAAGCCATTTGGCTCTGTCAGAGCCCCGCTTATGCTCTACGAAGATAACAATACCCGCTATCAGTATGTAAGGGAAAAAGAGGACAACAGGAAGCTTTAAAGCAATATCTAACCCCACCGTTTGCCAAAGTAAAATACCCATAAAAGGCAGCACTATGCAAAAACGTTTAACCGTATTTGCCCCGTACACTTCATGGTTGTCTCTGGCCAGTGTCTGAAACAATACCCAAAAGGCGGTAATCAAAACAGAGTAAATACTTACAGCATAGCTAATGTCGTTCAAACTTGGTGTATTGGGCCACAGTAGTTCAAATGCATAGCCAAAAACTCGGAAGAACCAAAACGTTGTGGCAAAGATAAATGACGCAAAGCTAAGAAAAACTAAATTGCGGCTAGCAATAAAACCCAATGTACAAAGAACAGTAAGCAGCCCCATTGCGCCGAAAAACGCCATATCACGCTGCAAGGTTTTCATATACAAATTACTGTAATATTCCGGTGTAGCAACAGAGAAACTGTATCTAAGTATTTCGCCTGACATGCTGCCGGTGAACTCGGTGTAAGACAAAGGCTGCAATACAGACGGGAAGTGATAGTTGGGCGTGTTAACCGCACGAGTGCTGTAAGGTGTATCGTCTCCCGTTTCCCATTGATAGGTACCGTCGGTGACGGCGAGTGTTTTAATTGCAGGAAAGCTTATTGAAAACCAGACTGGAACCTGCGTATCTAATTGGTTATAAATACGAACTTTAAAATGCAAGTACTGTGAAGGCGATCTTTCTATAACATCAGCGCTATAAAACCACTGTTCACTGCCTGTAAGTACAGCAGAGTTGCTTACTGCAAAAACGGTATCGCTGTCTAAAGAGAGCATAGACTGTGGATCATTGAAACTAGCTGCGCTAGCGGTTTGGCAAACACATGCTATCACAAGCCATGCGAACAATATTCGCAGCATTCATCGTCCTTGTAGTGTTGGTCATTTCTTGTCTAAAAATCAATATAGCACATTGTTTAAAATGTAAGCCTTCAAAAGATAAAACAAAATTACATAATCATCATCTTATATTTTTAGAGCACTGTTCAAGTCTAGCCTGTTATAAGCAAGATCAAGAAAATGTGTGATGCCGGGTAGATTGGTATTGATTCAGTAGGCCATGCACAAAAAAAATAGCACATAGGCTCAATGCTATAGCTACGACAACGGACGAAAAGCGATAAAGCGCACTGTATATAATATCTTGTTGGGGGGAAAGTGACTGTCCATATAAGATACCAAAGGTGGTTAGTACGCCAAAGCCGGTCCCTGCGCCCCCACCGTTCAGCACGTGCTGCCGACTTATAAAAAAGACCAATATCCACAGGCTAAAACTAGCGAAAAATAATGTATCGCTATAATTCAGCAAAACCAGCTGGGCGAGCAGGGCAAGATTACACCCAATTAAGGTGCCTATTGCTCGCTGCCAACCACTCATAGTGGCCCCTTTCCAGCAAAGAGGGAAAAGAATCAGTACGCTTGCTGCTTGCGCCGAAATAGAATCAACTAAATCGAAGGTTTGAAACACAGCAAAAGATAACGTAGCTACTGTAGTGCATAGTATGACTTCGTGTCGGATGCTCGCTTGGTCTTTAGATAACCTAGGCGTTGGCGTTCGCGGTGCTCTATCAGGAAATATCAGGTGCAAGACAAAAGCGATGGCTAAAGCAAGTAAAATTGCGCCAATATTTGAAATCACCAACGGGTAAATGTCTATTCCATCGTTACTGTAACTTGCGAAGTGTAATTGTAACGACAGCCCAACAAGAGAAAATGCGCCAAACAAAAACAATGTACCCTTACTCATTTGCCAAAATAAAAAAGCAAAGGTTGCTGCGATTAATGGTGTAATAAGCAGCGGATGGGTGCCAAACAAACCATACACTACTAGCACAATCATTGCCGGGAACACGGTCGCTGCAAGAAACTGTCTTATTATGTGCCCATTTAAAACAGCTACCAGCCCTAACAATAAGATGGGATAAAGGGTAAAAAATATTGGGTTCGGCCAGTCCATCGCCTTAGATATCGTAAACCCGAGAGTCGCGCCGCTGGCAATCCTAAGCATCTGTTGGAAATCGTTTTCACTGAGGTGTGTTTTCATAACCTGCTTTAGTAGATGTAATGCAATAAACTGATAAAGCGAATTTGTGCATTCGCGACAAAACTTTCTATAGGGTTATTAGGAACAATTTGAACCGTCGCCCGGGCACCACTCGTCAGATGGTTTAATGGTGCTTCACTTTCTTCTAAGCTGATGTGAACACGCTGGCGCTGCGCGTCACGCACCCATCGGTTCGATTTTTCAACTGCGGCTAGCGTACCGTTTGCTGACAGTTGGCCATCACTAACGCCAGCCTCGAAATCTTCCACCTGCGCCGAAAAGACCTTCCCAGGTATCGCATCAAAAACAACTTTAGCACGCACGCCTTTCTTTACATTGATTAGCGACTTTTCTCTAAAGTCAGCAACCAGGTCAAGCCTATTATCTACAACAGATGCAAGGGGAGCGCTTTGTTTGGCATAGGTTCCTTTTGTCACCTGCATATTTGCCATAATACCGTCGTGTGGAGCCTTTATTCTGGTGTATGCCAGATTTAATTCGGCAAGATTTTGCGCGTTGCGGGCTTCTCGATATTTGAGGTTACGATCTCCTCTTTCTCCTCTAGCAACAATTTGCTGGTTTAATTCAGCTTTAAGTGCGCTTAATTCAGCCTCGGCGCTTTGAAGTTGAGCGTTAGCTTTATCCACGTCTTGTTGAGAAACCACGTTGCTTTCAATTAGGGTGTTCAACCGTTGATAATCACTTTTGCGCTCTACGAGTGTGGCAGTCGCGGCTGCTATTCTTGCCTTCATTGCTTCTGCTTGGGCGTCAATTTGAGCGTTTTCTTGTGCCACATTTGCTAAGTCAATCTGCGCTTTTTCAAGCGCAATATGGTAGGGTGTATCGTCAATCTCGAACAATACTTGCCCTTTTTTAACATATTGGTTATTGCTAACTAATACTTTAGTGATTGGGCCATTTAGCTGAGGTGATATTTGTGTAACATGATGGTATACCCTTGCCTGAGGTGTCATTGGCATGCGGATATCAGCAACTACAAAATATACAAAACAGGCAGCAAAGGCTACTAACGCCAGTTTTACGTACCTTGCAAAAGCTTGGTCGGGTGTTCTTTCACTCACTAATTCGCCTCCAGAAGCCGAACGGCATTTTGCTCAATTTTGTTAATACATAGAGCCATTGTATTTAGCTCTTCATCGGATATACCTGCATAGACCTCATCCCGCAGCGCGGCTAGCGTGCTTTCAATATCGTTCATACGGCCTTTTCCCATTGGTGTGAAATAAAGCAAACGGCTTCGCTTATCGTTGTCATCAACAATACGCTTGATCAAACCCGCGGTTTCCAATTGCTTGATTGTTCTAGTCAGACTCGGCATCTCTATTTCAAGACTTTCTGCTAATGTTTGTTGGGTACATCCTTCGCCAAGCAAAGCCATATGAATCATCACACGCCATCTCGATTCAGTGAGGTCAAGGTGGGCTACAGATTTAGTGACCGTTTTTCTGCACGTTCTTGAAGTACGTGCAAACAGCGCAATTAAGTGAAGCGGCATAGGTTCTGAAAACATCATCATAATACCTGTTGAAATACTTAGCATGCTAAGTATTTTATTTTCTTAGCATGCTAAGTAAATGGCTATGGGACGAGTAGGTTAATAAGTTCGTCGAGCGCCTACGTAAAGGTTTTCGTTAAATTGAATGATAAAAACTTGAAGGCATCTTTGAAATTAAACCGTAGATTCATTTAACCCGTTATGAGGCAGATGCTACGTAATTTCGCTCTACTGTTACGGCCAGTAAAATGCTAAAATCCGCGCAATTAATTACCAAGCCGTATCAAGCGTTTCAACGCAATATACAATTTGCGCGGACAAGCATTGCTTATCCGGTGTAAAACGCGCCTGTAAGTTATTGGTTTACAGGGATAATAGATAACGAAGATAAGTATTGATGTCAGATAAGAAACTTCTAGAAGAGATTAAAAAGCGACGTACGTTCGCAATCATATCGCACCCGGATGCGGGTAAAACCACCATTACTGAAAAAGTATTGTTGTTCGGACGTGCTCTTCAGACCGCCGGTACTGTAAAAGGTAAAAAATCAGGTCAGCATGCTAAGTCTGACTGGATGGAAATGGAAAAAGAACGTGGTATCTCAGTAACTACCTCGGTGATGCAGTTTCCTTATAGTGACCACTTGGTAAACCTGCTGGATACCCCCGGACACGAAGACTTCTCTGAAGATACCTATCGTACACTAACAGCCGTTGACTCATGCCTTATGGTTATCGACGCCGCAAAAGGTGTAGAAGACAGAACCCGAAAGCTTATGGAAGTTACTCGTTTGCGCGATACGCCGATTGTGACTTTCATGAACAAGCTTGACCGCGATATCCGCGACCCTATGGAACTGCTTGATGAAGTTGAAACCGAGCTTGATATCCTGTGTGCACCAATCACTTGGCCAATTGGCTGCGGTAAGAGTTTTAAGGGTGTATATCACCTTCACCGCGATGAAACGATTTTGTACCAAAGTGGTCAAGGCCACACTATCCAAGACGTGCGCATCATCAAAGGGTTAGATAATCCTGAGTTAGATACTGCCGTAGGAAGTGATCTTGCTGAAACCTTACGTGACGAGCTAGAGCTTGTACGCGGTGCATCTAACGAATTCGAACAAGAGCTTTTCTTGGAAGGCCAGCTAACGCCAGTATTTTTCGGTACAGCATTAGGTAACTTTGGTGTTGATCATATGCTTGACGGTTTGGTTGAGTGGGCACCAGCGCCTCTTGGCCGCGAAACCGAAGAAGGGGCTATCGAAAGTACCGATGGTAAGTTCAGTGGCTTCGTATTTAAAATTCAGGCCAACATGGACCCGAAACACCGTGACCGCATCGCGTTTTGTCGTATTGTGTCGGGCAAGTACGAAAAAGGCATGAAAATGCGCAACAGTCGTTTAGGTAAAGATGTGCGTATTTCTGATGCATTAACCTTCTTGGCTGGTGATCGTTCACTGCTAGAAGAAGCGTATGCCGGCGATATCATTGGCCTTCACAACCACGGTACCATTCGTATAGGAGACACCTTCACGTCAGGCGATAACTACCGCTTTACGGGTATTCCAAACTTTGCTCCTGAGCTATTTAAACGCATCCGCCTGAAAGATCCGCTTAAGCAAAAGCAGCTGCTTAAAGGACTGATCCAGCTTTCTGAGGAAGGGGCGGTACAGGTGTTTAGACCGCTTGCCAACAACGATTTGATTGTGGGCGCAGTAGGTGTGCTTCAGTTTGACGTAGTTGTCGCTCGCTTGAAAGCCGAATACAACGTAGACGCGCTTTATGAGCATATTAACGTAAGTACTGCCCGCTGGGTTTACTCTGACAATGAGAAGAAGCTTGATGAATTTCGCCGTAAAGGTGAGCAAAACCTTGCACTAGATGGCGGCGATAACCTGACGTACATCGCACCTACTATGGTGAATTTACAGCTAGCGCAAGAGCGCTACCCTGATATCCAGTTCAAGAATACGCGCGAAAATTAAGCTAATAAAGATTAAATAAAGACACAATATATTATGAATATACATGCACTATTAGTTAACCGTTTTACTGAAGCTCTACAAGAAATGGGCGTAGAAAATGCGCCGGTGCCAGTTTCGCGCAGCGCTCGACCTGAATTTGGTGAGTATCAGTTTAACGGCGCGATGGCGCTTGCTAAGCAGCTTAAGCAAAAGCCGCGCGATATCGCAGAGAAAATTGTTGAGACTGTAAAGCTCGACGATATTGCCAGCAAGCTAGAAGTGGCGGGCCCTGGTTTTATCAACGTTCATTTAAATGACGGATGGCTGTCTAATCAGTGTGAGTTGTCGCTAACCGACCCACGTTTAGGTATTGCTAAGTCAAAAGAGCAAAACATTGTAGTCGATTACTCATCGCCTAACCTGGCCAAAGAAATGCACGTAGGTCACCTGCGTACTACCATCATCGGCGACGCTGTGGTTAAAGTACTTGAGTTCTTGGGGCACAACGTTATTCGTCAAAATCACATGGGCGACTGGGGCACACAGTTCGGTATGTTGCTGGCGCACCTATCAGACAAGCTGGAAGATGAAGTGGCTGAAACTGCGTTATCTGATCTTGAAGACTTTTACCGCGAAGCCAAAGTACGCTTTGACGAAGAAGATGGTTTTGCCGACCGCGCCCGTGAATACGTAGTTAAGCTGCAGGGTGGTGACGCTCAGTGTCTGGCGCTGTGGGAAAAGTTCATTGATGTGTCTATTGCTCACTCTGAAGAAGTGTACGACAAGCTAAACGTAAGCCTTACCCGTAAAGATATTATGGGTGAGTCGGCGTATAACAACGATCTAGCCAACGTAATCAGCGACCTTAAAGCGAAAGGTCTTGCAGTAGAAGATCAAGGTGCACAGGTAGTATTTATTCCTGAACTTGCCGATAAAGAAGGGAACCCAGCGGTTTACATTGTTCAAAAATCCGGTGGTGGATACCTGTACGCAACGACTGACCTTGCGGCAATGCGCTATCGCAGCGGCAAACTAAACGCTGACCGTACGCTGATTCTTACTGACGCGCGTCAGGCACTGCACTTCAAGCAAACTGAAATTGTGGGCCGTAAAGCGGGCTTTATGAAAGAAGAGCAAACTTACGAGCATTGCCCGTTTGGTATGATGCTAGGCAGTGACGGTAAGCCATTTAAAACCCGTACTGGCGGTACGGTTAAACTGGTCGAATTGCTTGATGAAGCCGTTGAGCGTGCGGGTAAGTTAATTGCTGAGCGCGACAACAATTTAAGTGAAGACGAACTTAAAGAAGTTGCAAGAAAGGTAGGTATTGGGGCAGTGAAATACGCTGACCTGTCTAAGAACCGCACAACTGATTACATGTTCAACTGGGACTCTATGCTAAGCTTTGAAGGTAATACAGCGCCGTATCTGCAATACGCCTATACCCGTGTGAAAAGCTTGTTCAGAAAAGCGGGTGTGGATATGGCCACCATGCCAGTAGATATCAATATTGCTGAGAAACAAGAGCACACGCTAGCCGTATTACTTATGCAGTTTGAAGAGGTGATTGGTACAGTATCTCGTGAAGCCACGCCTCATGTACTGTGTACTTACCTCTATGATGTGGCTTCAGCATTTATGTCATTCTATGAAGCCTGCCCGATGTTAAAAGACGGTATTGAGCCAGCTGTACGCGATAGCCGTCTAGCCTTGTCAGCTCTGGTTGCCAAGACGCTAGAGCAAGGATTAACGCTACTTGGTATTGAAACACTAGAAAAAATGTAGTGTTCGCGGTACAACATACATATTGATAACAAAGAGGCTGACATTGATTGTCAGCCTTTTTTTTATACGAAACATAATCGTCAACCCTACAACGCTCGTTTGCGCTAATCGTGACCCTTCTACCAGTGGGCATAGATAATTGCGGACTCAGCGAGATTTAAAATGTTCGTAATCGCGGCGTGTAACCGCAGGTAAAGTGGTATTACATTTCGATTAGAACCGACAGGGCGATAGCTTCCTATAAATCAGACAACTAGAACACTACTTAAATTAACGACAGGAAACTCAAATGACTAAGATCCTTGCATTTGCAGGTAGTACCCGCAAAGGTTCATTCAATCAAGCTATTATGAAAGTTGCCGCAGAGGGCGCACGTGAGGCTGGAGCAGAGGTTACCGTTATAGACCTGGCTGACTTTCAAATGCCGTTGTTTAATGAAGATGAGGAAGCCGAGTTTGGTATGCCTGAAAAAGCACAGGCGTTCAAGGAATTGCTAATGAGCCATGATGGCTTTCTTATTGCTTCACCAGAATACAACTCAAGCTATCCCGCACTGCTAAAGAATGCCATCGACTGGGCGTCGCGCATGGGGGAAGGCGAAAAGCCATTACAAGCCTATCGCGGTAAGGTGGCTGGAATTATGGCTGCGTCTGCTGGTGGGCTAGGCGGCATGCGCGTGCTGGTGGTACTGAGAATGTTACTTGAAAATCTGGGTACTATGGTGCTGCCGAATCAAAAAGCTATCGCGAAGGTAAATACGCTTATGGAAGATGGCGCAATTACGGATGAAAAGACGATTAAGCAGCTTAAAAATTTGGGTAAAGAAACTGCCGAGTTGGCGGGTAAAGTGTCTTAGATGTGAGCGACCTTGCTAGAGTAACCCCAAGGGGACTCTAGCTTACCAGTCAATAAGACAGTTTATACATTCGTCCATGAAAGTGCCCTGAAATGTTGTGTAGTGGATGCGCGTGCCAATTAGGTTCGCTGGACACAGCCTTGGCATTTGTCTACAGCTCAAGTATTCGCTAAAGACCAAACTTGGTCTGGTCTTTTTAACTAATTTGAAATAGTCGGCATAATAACTGTCAGTAACCTAGTCGCCTACCTAAAGTACAATTGTCATTCGCATTTTTTGTTTTAATATTCAGACATGCTATGAAGCAAGTATTCGATAAAGAATACTTTTTAGGTTCTTATTTACTGATGTTAGCGCAGACCCGAATTATTTTCTTTTTCTCTTTAGCAACGAACTTATCGTTGGTGACGTTAACCACCTCCTTTTTGTTCATTTCCTCCTCAATTGCAAAACCAGTCGTTACAATGCCTTCCTTCAGGATACTTTCTACTGAAAATGGCCTAAGTCAAAACACCGTGAACGATATGCTTATTGATAAAGAAGGGCTGTTGTGGATAGCAACCGACGCTGGGCTAAATCGGTTTGACGGCAATCAAAATAAGCAATACGTGGGGCAAGATAACGAGTTTGCTGACGATGGTATCTATACATTATTTGAAGACCAAAGAGGTGATTTATGGGTAAGTACTTACAGTAGTGGTATTTATCGCATCAATCGGCAAACCGGCAAGTCGAAAAGATTAATTAATGTTCCTTACAAAGAGCAACCTTCGTGGTACCAATACGCTTCTCATTTTATCTCTGCGCCTGGAAACATCATATATGTCGCCTTTGACCATCTAATAATCAAATTTGATTTAGTCACTGAGAAAAAAGAAACCGTTTTTGACCTTTTTTCCTCTAATAGTGAGCTTTCAAATGACGATGTTATCCGTTACACCTATCTAACCCGAGACGTTTTATTCGTAGCCACTTCTGTCGGGCTTTATGCTAAAAATCTACAAACAGGCGATATCAAGAAAATTGACCATGTTAGTTCAGAGAGCGCCAATCTAAACAATATTAATACCAAGCTTATCTTGGTTGATGAACATCAGAGGTTTTGGCTGGGTACGGTTGAAGGCCTCTATCAATTTGACTTTACTGGTTTAATAAATTTCGTGAAACACGACGGCGATATGCCAGCAGCAAAGCTAGTCGTAAAGCATTTGAATGTCTGGGATCTCGAACTGATTGAAAACTCCCTCTATTACATGTCCACAGACCAAGGGTTGTATACTATTGACTTGTCATCTAATGAGCTAACACATTTATTTAGACCATCAGACTCGCGTTTACAAATAACAGACGATGACTTGTACGAAGTGGCAATAACATCTGACGAGCAGGTGTGGCTTTCTACCGGCACAACGGGAGTATTGCTATGGTCACCTCAGTCTACGCTATTTAAAAACGTTATGGGCGATGGAAAAAGTAGTGACAAGTTGAGTAATAATATTGTCTATAGCTTATATGAGACCGATGACGAAAATTTATGGTTAGGGACTAACAATGGTCTGAATTTGTATCATACGGACACTGGGAAAGTAGAGCAGTTTTTAGTGACTGACGATGATAAAGCCGTTGTTTCTTCGGGCTCAATATTTACGATTAGGCCCGCCGAAAAAGATCGGGTTTGGTTGCTTACTTACGGCGGCATTGTAAAGTTTGATACGGAACATAAACGCCCTGTACCCTATCTTTTAGGTAGCCAGCAAGACAAACTATTAAACTCAGACAAGGCATACGATTTAATTCGTACATCAAAAGAGAATTATATCGTCGCCTCAGATGGCAAGTTTTGGAATTTTGATGACAAGAAAGGGCAAGTATCCCTCTCCGAAACACTTTCTTCAAACCTCGAATACGACCAGTTTTATACGTTTCTACCTGATCATGGGGCGCAGGATGGTTCAATACTACTGTCTATGATTGGGGAGCTATGGCGATTTAACACGTCAAGCGGAAGCCTAGAGAAACTGCACCAAGCAAGAAAGTCTCAAGCGGAATATGCAATCCATCCTACTGACACTATTTTGGATGATAACGGTATTTTATGGATTACTTATCCCGGTCATGGGTTATACGGAATCGATGCAAAAACCAATGAGCAGAAATACTTTTTTGACACGAGTAACTTATTGCCGACTAACCTCGTCGTTAGTTTAGAGAAAGATCAAAATGGTGATATCTGGATTGGGAGCCACCAAGGCATCCTTAAGCTCGATCCAAAGACCATTAAATTATCGCAATATAGTGCTACAGAAGGTTTGTCCACTAGTGAGTTCAGCTGGGGGGCAAAAGTAGGTTTGAGCGATGGAAAAATAGCATTCGGTTCGCAAAAAGGTTTCACTATTTTGCAACCAGAGCGCCTCAGAGACCAAGATAATGTGGCAACGTCAACATTTATTACTGATGCAAGCTTGCTCAGTCAGCCGTTAAAGCTTGGCATCGGCACCATCAACAACAGTGCCGTATTACTAGAGCATGACGATGTAGGGCTAACTATTCACTATTCCGATATGCGGTCTAAGAAGACATCGGCTTCCTACTATCAGTATGAATTAAAGGGAGATGTTTCTGTTGTATACCCCCCTACAAATTCTACCGAAGTCACATTTCCTCAGTTAGAGCCTGGTGAATACGAATTTAGTGTGGGTCGAATTGACCCCGTTAGTAACGTTTATGGGCCGCGCGCAAATTTGAAAATCAAGGTGGCATATCCAATTTATGCATCGCCTTTGGCGTATTCTATTTATTTTTTTGTTTTCCTTGTGTCGACCTTAGTTATCTATGCTCGACGCAAGAAAAACAGCGAGGTACTGCGCGCTGCGCACTCTGAGGCACTAAAACATAAAAACAGATTGTCTATGGCGCTAACTGCGAGCAATACCAAAGTTTGGGCATGGTATGAGGACTCAGATAAAATTACCCAAGAGCGTATCGTGGATGACTTGGGTTACTCAGACACGGAGACAAGGTTGTCGTTCAGAGAGCATATATCTCTCGTGCATAAACACGATATTACTGGATTCTTAGAGCAATGGGAGAAAGCGGCTAGCGGAAAGTCTAAGGGTATTGATATCAGCTATCGCATGAAAGCGAAAGACGGTCATTATGAATGGTTCAGAGATGTAGGTTCTTTGGTTGAAAGTAATGAAACGGATAGTTGCAAAAGATTAGTCGGTACTTATTCCAATATAACTGAGTCAGTGAATGCCGAATTTAAAGCACGGTTATTTGGCGAAGCATTTCGATATACGCGTGACTGGGTAGCCATCTTCGATAGTAATTTTCAGGCTATTGTTGTTAATCAATCCTTCAAAGAAGCGCTTGGCATTAACAAAGACGCAAATCTAATAGAAGAACTCGACCTTCTATATCGTGGCCAGAAACAGCAGCTCGAAGAAACGTATACGGAAATGCGCAGGCTTGGTCCTAACGAACACTGGAGTGGCGAGGCTTATATTAACAGTTTCACAAACCAGCGCTACGCGGTAAGTATAAGGGTGACCTCAGTTTCGAGTGAGCGAAATGGCCAAGAAATTGATCGCTACCTGGTGATATTGTCGGATATAACGCAGCAAAAAGACGCACAAAACGCGCTTGTTCAGTTGGCAAACTATGACAATTTAACAGGTCTACCTAATCGCACTCTTCTGCTTGACCGCCTGCAGCACGCTTTCCATCAAGCTGCACCACAACAAAGCAGAATAGGGTTATTCTTCATCGATTTAGACCGCTTCAAACAAGTTAACGATAGCCTTGGACACGAGGCCGGTGATGAACTCCTAGTAACGGTTAGCAAACGTCTCGAAAAGTTAATCAGGAAGTCTGACACGGTAGCGAGACTTGGCGGTGATGAATTTGTAGTTCTTCTCGAAGGTGTTGGTAGTGTGCAGGACCTTGGTCACATTGCCAATGATATTATACAAGCCTTAGGGCAACCTATTACGCTCTCCAACCAAGAGGTGAGTGTATCGGCGAGTATTGGTATTTCACTTTATCCAGATGATGCGCAACTTCCAGCAGAATTATTAAAGAATGCTGATATTGCCATGTACCATGCTAAAGAAGCCGGCAGCAATAATTTTCAGTTTTTTACCGAGCACATGAATGAGCAAGCGCGTTCAAAACTTCAATTAGAAAATAAACTGAAACATGCTTGCATCAATAAATCTTTTTCAAACTACTATCAGCCCATTGTGTGTTGTGCGACAGGTACTATTGAAGGCTTCGAAGTGTTAATGAGATGGAAAGACGGTGATGAAATGATCTCACCCGATATTTTCATTCCAGTTGCGGAAAACATAGGAATGATAGCCGAAATAACGACGCAACTTATTGAGCGAGCTTTACCTGTTCATAAGCAACTGTACGCAGATAATAGCCGCGCTTACTTATCAATTAATTTAAGCGCAAAACACCTCATAAATGAGTATTCGTTAAAGGATATAGTGGCGCTATTGCAATCGAATGGTGTTCCACCAGAAAACATTCGATTTGAAATTACAGAGAGTGCTTTGATGGAAGATTATGACAGTGCCATGCATGTCATAGGAGCGCTAAAATCTAAAGGGTTTATTATAGCATTGGACGACTTTGGTACTGGGTACTCATCGTTAAAATATTTAAAAGATTTCCCGATTGACGTACTAAAAATAGATAAGAGCTTTGTTCAGGGTATTGGTCTTAATAGTGGCAATGAAGCAATTATTCTAGCGACATTACGTATGGCTGAGAGTCTGAATATTGAATGCGTGGCTGAAGGAATTGAGACCTTGGAGCAGGTCGAATTCTTTCAGCGAAACGGCTGCAGATATTTGCAGGGTTTTTATTTCTCTAAACCTGTTGCTGCTGACAAGCTATCAGGCCTAATAAACGCAATGAATACGAATGGCAAGTCGCTAAGTTAATAGCGGCTTGCTAGCATCGCGTCGCATTTGTATTCAAATGTTTTAATTCAAACCGCGCTGTGTTTCTAAGTAGTTGGCAAAGCTGCCAAGCCAATGGCTGGCCATATAATGCATGTCGCCAAACACCGCGTTGAGCCCGGCCTCTCGATGTGAACTTAATGCTTTCTTAAGCACAGGTAAGCGTTTGTCACGTTTAGGCAAAGCCTGCATTATTCCTTCTATCATCCACGCTTGGCTGATGTTCAGCACGTCTAAGTGAGCGAGTTTACCATCTGTTTTGTTAGTCACAGTCGCAGGCGCTAGCCAAGTTGATGTTTACCGTGAGGCCTGGGAAAAACGCTGAAAGCCATTGGCTATAGTCTTTTTTAGACATTACTTGGCGCATTAAGTCAGCTTCTGCCAAACACGGTGATAGGAAATCTTGACCAGAGGGTTCGTAAGCAAGAGGGCATTGTTTATCGGCCAGATAATAGTTTTTCACTCTAGATGTTAACAGCGCTTCAAATTCCTTGTTCTCTGCAGTTTTTGCTCAATCTAACATTAATCCAAAAGCAAAGGCGGTTTGGGTGTGTTCACCCGTTCGAATAGGGTAAGCCAATTTAGGTAACCACGCGCTTACTCTTGCCACGATTTCTTCCTCAAGTGGCAGTAGCGCGTCCAGCCACACCTTTGCTTCTGGAATTAATGATTGACGCAGTTCCGCAGTTAATTGTAGAAACCAAGTTGCCTTAGTTTTAATTCAGCTTTCGATACACTCTAGTTTTTCAGTAAACACACTTGTACAGCCAATATTGTCTATTACCCACTGTGCGTTGTAATAGGTGTCGCCATATCTTTCCCCGCTGTCGCACATAAGCGTAACTATTGAACCCGCTTCACCCTTTTGTTTCATTCGTTTGGCAATACTTAATGCGCCCCATAAGTTGGTACCGGTAGAGGGGCCGGCTTTTATTCCCATGGAATTGTTTAACCAGTGCATACTAGCAATACTGGCCGCGTCGGGAACCGCAATCATGTCGTCTATAACGTCGTGCTGAAAAGAGGCTTCCACTTTAGGGCGTCCAATCCCCTCTATGCGGCTTCCACGGGTAGCGGTAAGTGTATGATCCTTATTCTTGAAGCTATCAAAAAATACACTGAATTCTGGGTCCACTACAACGAGTTTTGAAGCGAGGCCTTTGTATCGTATGTAGCGGCCTATGGTTGCTGATGTTCCGCCTGTGCCTGCACTCATAACCACGGTGTGTGGAACAGGGTGGGGCTCGGCTTTCATCTGCTCAAAAATACTTTCAGCAATATTATTATTGCCGCGCCAGTCTGTAGCGCGTTCAGCGTAAAGGAACTGATCCATAAAGTAGCCGTTAAGTTCTTTCGCTACCTTAGTGGCTTCGCTGTGCATTTGAGTAGGGCAGTCGACGAAATGACATTGACCACCGTAACGTTCAATAAGCGCTATTTTACTCTGGGCGGTAGATTTAGGCATGACGGCAACAAACGGCACACCAATCATTTTTGCAAAGTAAGCTTCAGACACAGCCGTGCTGCCTGATGATGCCTCGACCACAGTTGTTCCCTCTACAATTTTTCCATTACATAGGGCATACAGAAAAAGGGAGCGAGCCAAACGGTGTTTTAAGCTGCCCGTGGGGTGAGTGCTTTCATCTTTTAGATAGATGTCGATACTTTGAAATGCTATTTGCTCAAGCTTTATCAGGTGGGTGTCTGCAGAGCGCTGATAATCTGCATTAATGGTGTTAATCGCTTTTGAAACCCAGCTTTTCATAACAGTTCTCTCCTTTAATTAAATTCTTGGCCATTACTTAAGAAAATGCGCGCTGCAGTCAAAGTTCAGAGGGGGACTGTCCTCTCTAAACGCCAGAAAAGAATATCAGTACAATATGAGTAATAGATTCTATTATTCCACTTTGTGGCTATATTTGTGCAATATAATTTCGTTTAATGCTTTAATGATGCAGTTATATTTTAAAAGTGGTGATGGCGTAGAAGTTTGAGAGATTAGAATTAACCCAAGGTTGTGACGACAAGGGCAAAAAGAAAGCCGAAAGGAAGGTAACTTTTGGTAAGGTTCATTCCACGTAACGCTAAACAGACCCTTGTTATTCTTCAGTACAAAAAAGTTCAGAATCCTCATCTATATTGGTATCGTTAGCAAACGACGTTATTAAAAGGTAACAATATGAAAATTAGGGCGCTTTTCTTTGCCACAGCTCTTTTGCCCGCATTATGCGTATCCTCGTTGGCTTATTCGAAAGAAGAGCAAAGGCTAAAAGTTGCTACATTTAACGTAAGTATGGAAGCGACTAACTATAAAGCCTTAGGCATGGAGCCGAGCGACAAAGTACTTCAGCATGTTCTGTCTACGGGTGAGCACAGCCAAGTTAAAAATATTGCTGAAATTATTCAGCGTGTTAACCCTGATATTTTATTGCTCAATGAGTTTGATTACATTGCAGATAAGCGTAAAGGGGTCGAAGCGTTTATTAAAAATTATCTAAATGTTTCACAGCGTGGCCTAAATCCAGTGGATTACCCTTACACATACGTAGCGCCAGTAAACACGGGCGAGCCCACCACCTTCGACTTAGACAATAATGGTAAGGCAGAAGGTATTGGTGGCGATGCCTTTGGGTTCGGATTATACCCAGGACAATACGGTATGGCGCTACTGTCAAAATATCCTATTGATGTGGATAGTATCCGTACCTTTCAGACATTCAAATGGCACCATATGCCTCATCCCCAAGTACCTATTATTCCTGATGAAAATGGCAGTGTGGACAATGGCAACCCTTGGTACGATGTAAATGAGTGGGCGGCATTGAGGTTAAGTTCAAAGTCTCACTGGGACGTACCAATCAAAGTGGTTGATAAGACCGTACACGTGTTAGCAATGCACCCAACGCCACCGAACTTTGATGGAAACGAAGACAGAAACGGAAAGCGCAATTTCGATGAAATAAGGCTGATGGCGGATTACCTTTCTCCTAACAAAGGCGCATATATCTATGATGACACGGGTGAGAAAGTGAGCCTAGCAAACAATACGCGCTTTGTGCTTGTAGGCGATTTTAATGCTGCCGATATCGGGGACAAACACAGAGAAGGTGTAATAGAACAGCTAACTGAACACCCGCTCGTCAATAACGACACCATTCCAACAAGCGCAGGTGGTGCAGGTGCATCCGGCGCTGCGTTTAGCAAGCGTTTTACCGCTTATTGGGGCGCGAGAGCCGACTATGTTCTACCATCTCGATATGGATTCGATGTACATGATGCAGGCGTTTTTTGGCCAGCTAAAACAAGTGACCTGTATCGATTAGTAAAAGACCGTGCCGCCAGCTCAGATCATAGGTTAGTCTGGGTAAGCTTGTCGCTAGAACAAGATAAATAAAGATC
Organism: Alteromonas sp. 5NW40-0090; assembly: GCF_057552975.1. NCBI lineage: Bacteria > Pseudomonadati > Pseudomonadota > Gammaproteobacteria > Alteromonadales > Alteromonadaceae > Alteromonas > Alteromonas sp. 5NW40-0090. The sequence goes on along the minus strand of NZ_BAAJLT010000001.1, from coordinate 284,537 downwards.
ATCAAACGATTGCCTATTATTTACTTGTTGTTTTATCTTACTTGAAATAGCCGCAGTAAGCGGCCTTTTTTAGCCCAATTTAGTTTAGCTACGTTTTGCGGCTTTGAGCATTACCCGAGTTAGATGTTGTGAAATAGGCAATTACTGCTAAATTAGCGACAAACCAAAGGTCTTTAATAACGAATTGACCTAGGCGGTTGACGATAGTCGTGCTGTTAAAGGTATCCGGCACAGTAAACAAAAACGTTTGTGTCATCAGAAAAACCGATAAACAAGCCAGTCCGCTCGCAATGATCACCGGCTTGTTCTTAGAAAAGATGCCCGCACCCAATAGCAATGCAAAGAGGACATCAAACCCACCAATTACATTCGATGCCCCTTGAACGCTAAACACAGCATATAGCCACGACATAAACGGTGATGTTTCAACTAGCCCCACAATTGCATTAGCTTCAAACTCGAAAAACTTCATGCCTCCTATCCATAATAAGACCATGGCTACAGGAGCAAAGTTGAGGTATGTCAGTTGCCTGTGCGAAAATTTTTCGCGATAAAACAAGAATAGGAAAAGCGGTAATACTGCGAAGTACTTGATGATGCCTTGACCGCTGCCAATAATCGGGAAGCCCCCTAAATCGGCCATCCATCTCGTTGGTGATAATAACGTCAGCAATGGAACGGCAGTTACAAAAGCGGCATATATTGTTACTGCTCTTGCTGAAACAAGGCTAAAACGTGCTGCAATGGTCATTAACGGTAGTAACAGCAATGCGATACCTGAAAAAGCACCAAGGGCACTCTCGCTCAACACAGTGTCTAACGAGTAGAAATTAAATGTAGCGATAAGTGCATTGGGGTTTGCACCCAATAAAAATGTTAGGCCAAGAACTGCGAAGCTAAAAGTGAGCAATGCGGTGACCATGTTTTCGGTTTGGTTTAGTGTCATAAAGCGTCCGTAAATACTGCTAGTTTTGCGAAGTGTATGTAGAGACCCGTCGAGGTAGCACTAAAATTTCATAGGTTTGATAATTTATTAGGCATAGCGCAATAAGCAAATAAGGATTTATCGACAAAATAAGAACTTATCTAATAGCGGTTGTCATAAGTAGCAGCGGTCTTAAATAAATTAGGTCTTAAGTAATGTGGGGCTTAAATAGTTTGGTTTTTAAACAGTAGTGGTTTAAAAAGTAAAATAAATTGAGAGAAAAAATGAAACAAGCAAGCAGTAGAGCACAGAAGCGTTTTAGGATCTGGTTTATAGCAGGCGTGTGTGCAGCCTTGTCTGCTTGTGGCGCTCAGCCCCCAGAACCTATTGATGAGCCAATCGCGAGTGTTGAAGACGTCGAAAAATTAGAGCAAGTTGTTGATACCTCTTTGCCTTTGGTGCAGCAGGCCTATTCCATTGAGTCTGAAAAAGTGTGCGATAAACACGGTGGTAACTGGAAGAAAGTAGGCCGACAGCAGGCGCATGCTTGTGTGCTACCAGCAAACGATGCTGGTAATGCGTGTAATGACAGCAGCGAGTGCGAAGTGGCTTGTGTTACGAAAAACAATAATATGGAAGCGGGAGAAAAGGCGCGCGGCGTGTGTTTAGAAAGTACGGACTTATTCGGCTGTAGAGCCTATGTGTCTAACGGCGTTGTGGAGCATACCTTGTGTGTTGACTAAGAGGTTGTTTAGCAAACGAACGTTGAATGAAGCGCACGCCATCGGCAATGCGCTTCACAACAACGCGGGTTAATTAACGTTGGGGAACTCGATTTTGTCCAGTTCGCTCGCCGTTTCATTGCACTCACCTAATAGGTGAAGCCTATCTTCGGTTTGGTGTGTATCTATTTCTAGAAAGCCCGTTTGGCAGTAACCGGTCTCATCCAGTTTCTCATCTAGAGACGTATAAAGTTGCTCAATCATTCTATCGCTGCTATGTGACGAGCCTTCGCGACTTTCCTGTCCTTTGCGACCGCCACGACCACTTCGTTCGCCTCCCTGACCACGGCCGCCTTTACCGCCACCTTTGGCACTGTCACGATGCTGCATTAACGGAATGCTAAAGGCGAAGAGCTTGGTACCGTCTTGCTTGATCTTCGTTTCAAAAAATATTTCATCCATGTCTAAAGGTGGTGGCCTATGAGCGCACGCACTGACAATCAAAGAGGTCGTTATTACTAATAGTGTTTTATTCATTTTATTTAACGCTTATTTGAACCACGTCACTTTGAGATTCAAACGCCTCTTTAGTTGCAGCACCCAGTGTAAGTTTTAAGTAAAGCATTTCGGTATGCAAACTTCATAACGAGCGTATCGTTACAAGCAACACTCATTACGTTATGCATTTTACATCAAAAAGAAGCGGCATTGCCGAAGCGACAAGTCTCAACCAGATAGTCAATAAGTGCTCGGGTACGGCTTGGCACATGCTTACGAGAAGGATAAACCAAGGTAAACAACAAGGTTTCACTTCCAAGTGACGGGAAAATTCGTATAAGTTCGTTAGATGCGACTTCTTTTTGCACAGTTGAAGGTAGCAGCGTAGATATTCCCAACCCTGCTTTGACCATTTCTTGAACAAGGTGAGGAGAGTTACACAGCTCGTAATGTTTGGGTGTAACGTCTATTGGTGTGTTGTCCAGCATTAGGTAATGCATGATTCGTGAATTTAACTGAGATAGCAAAATCCAGGTATGATTATTAAGTTCTGCAATAGTCTTAGGTTCACCATATTTCTTGAGATAATCAGGGCTAGCATATAAGGCGAATTGTTCTTGATATAAGACCCTACCGACGAGCGAGTCGTCTCGTGGCAAACCAATTCGAATTCCTACATCAATATTCTGAGCGATAAGGTCGAGCTTATCGTCACTGCTCACTATGTGTAAATCTATTTCAGGATAGCGGCGCTTGAACTCAGGCAGCAACGGTAATAAAAATTTGTGTGCAATGTCGTTGGTGACTGTTATTGATACTCTTCCTTTTGGCGCCGGTTGACGCAGCTCTTCATCAATACCATGCAAAATCTCGTGGCACTTTTTCGCATGGGAAAATACAGCATTTCCCTCGTCAGTAAGCATGAGCTGTCGAGTAGTTCTTTGCAGTAATCGCACGTCAAGAGATGCTTCTAAACCTGCCACTTGCTCGCTAACTCTAGATCGACTGGTGCCTAAACGGCGGGCAGCTTCCGCAAAGCTTCCACATTCTACTACGCTGGCAAATATGGCGAGTGCCTTAAGATGTGAATAGTTAATTGTACTCATATTCGTAACAATTCGTTCTGTATGTGTCTACTTATCATAACAGTGTTTCACGCACATAATCACCTCTGTGTTCAACCAGTACTCATTTAATTGATAGAGGATAGATTATGATTGCAGTAACCGGCTCTAACGGACAATTAGGTCAAAAAGTTATTCAAACACTGCTTAATACAGAGAAGGCAAACACTATTGTTGCACTAGTGCGCAACCCTGATAACGCACACGCATTAAAGCAGTTGGGAGTAGTAGTACGGCAGGCCGACTACAATAACCCGGAAACGCTTAAGTCAGCTTTTGAGGGTGTTGAGAAGTTGTTGCTAATATCAGGTACAGAGTTTGGGAAACGCTTTGAGCAGCACAAAGCGGTAATAGATGCAGCTATGGCACAAAACGTTAGCCTCATTGCTTATACCAGTTTGTTGAAAGCAGATACGTCTCCTTTGCTGTTAGCGCAAGAACATAAACAAACCGAGGCTTACTTTAAAAATGTGTCAGCGCCTTTCGTGTTTCTTCGAAATGGGTGGTACACGGAAAATTACACCGATAATGTAGACAGCGTACTGCAGATGGGAGCGGTGGCAGGCGCTGCAAAGCAGGGAGTTTTGTCTACCGCTAGCCGACAAGATTATGCAGACGCCGCAGTGGCCGTTCTCCTATCATCGCAAAATCAAACAGGCAAAATTTATGAGCTTGCTGGCGACACGGGCTTTACGCTAATGGAGTATGCTTCCACCCTATCTGAAATTACCGGCGAAGATATTGGTTTTTTAGACATGGATGAGAGCGCTTATAGAGAAGCACTCATTAAAGCTGGGCTGCCTGAAGGTATGGCAGCAGCATTAGCAGATTCAGAGCATTACGCCGCCTCGGGGTGGCTTCAAGATAACAGCGGCACCTTATCATCACTACTTGGTCGTCCAACTGCAACTCTGCGTGCAACACTTGCTGCGAAAATGAAAAGCTGAGTATTTAAAAGCTAAGTAAATTACCATCCCATGCGCATTACCTTGAATTATCATTCAAGTGATGCGCTTATTGTGCAACACTTGCGTATTCATATTTTAAATCACTTGCATCCGCAATTTGCTTATTTACAGGGATAGGTTCCATGCTTTCCAACATCATTCGCTTTGCGAAAAACATCGTCGTGTCGTTAATTGCAATCTTTGTGTGTTTTGGTGTGCTCGACTTCTTGTGGCTTGGCGTTATTGCGGATGGCTGGTATCAAAGTGAAATGGCTCCTCTGCTTAGAAGTCAATTTATCACGTGGCCTTGGGTGGTTTTTTACCTCATGTATGGATGTGTGGTGTTTGTACTTGCTGTGGTGGCGAACAGAGATAAGTCGTTACTTTATGCAGGGATCGATGGCGCGCTTCTAGGGTTGGCCAGTTATGGCGCCTACAATTTAACGGCGTACAGCATTATTGAAGGTTTTACTTTGTTTATTATGTTGATTGACTGGGCGTGGGGCACGTGCCTAACCAGCGCAAGCGCCATGGCCGGCTGGTTAGGGTTTCAAATGGTTAAGGGAAAGAGTAGCGAATAATGCGTTTTAACACGCTGGCGTATTGTTTTAAAAAGCCGCCAGTGTTGTAGTACATGCCGTGTTCTTCGAATACGGCTTTTACCTTGGGCGCCATCTCTCGGTAGCGTCTGGCTGGGATATCTGGAAACAGGTGGTGCTCAATTTGAAAGCTTAAATGCCCAGTAAGCACGTGAAACAGGTTTCCGCCCTTTATGTTCGACGAGCCCAGCGCTTGTCGGTAGTACCATTGCCCTCGGGTTTCATTAACACAATCTTCTTGTTTAAACGTTTCCACGTCGCCAGTGAAATGACCGCAAAAGATAATAGTAGATGTCCATAAATTGCGTAGTAAATTGGCGATAAGGTTGCCGGTAAATACCCATAAAAATAACGGCCCAGCTAATAAAGGAAATAGTGCATAATCTTTTACTAACTGACGTGCGCCTTTACTAAAAAAGCGTTTCTTAAGTTCATTATGGGTAACCTGATTCTTACGGTTGTCCTTCTTTTTTCCAAAAAAGACCCGCTCAGCGGCCATTTCGTGATACGACACACCCCACTGAAATAAAACACTAAGTACGATGTAAGTCGCAAACTGCCATAGGTTTTTTACACGCCATCTAAAATCGTTAGACAGGCGAAGCAAGCCGTAGCCAAAGTCTCTGTCTTTTCCAATAATATTGGTATACGTGTGATGCTCATAATTGTGAACGCGATTCCAGCTCGCACCATCGCAGGCAATATCCCACTCATAGCCTTTCGAATTAATGTGTTTGTCGTTCATCCAATCGTACTGGCCGTGCATTACGTTGTGGCCTATTTCCATATTATCGAGAATTTTTGCTGTAGCTAAACTCAATACGCCGGCAACCCAGAGCAGCGGTTGAATGAACCCCAACATTAAAAGTATCCGTCCGCTCCACTCGCAAATTCGCTGAACAAGAATAATACGTCGGATATAGGCCGCATCTTCAGCGCCCACTTTTCGTTTAATGTCAGCTTTAATTTCATCAAGCTGAGCGGCAAGTAACTCGTAGTTCGGTTTCTCTTTAGTGCTCGTTGACCGAATAGCTTTGGTTTCACTTATCGGAGAATGCGCTTGTTCGATGGCTTCTTCACGGTGTTGGTTGTCTATTGCAACGCTGGTGTTCATAGTTGAATCTCCAAATCAGTAACGGCTTGTGATACACACAGCTGAATAAGTTGCTCTGCGCTATCTGAAAGCTCACCCGTGCGGGTATCTCTCACTACGCCCCGTTTCTTAACACATTGGCATTGATGACAAATTCCCATGCCACAGCCATAAGTCACTGGTTGTTCTGCTTGCTGAAGTTGTATAAGTAGGGTTTGCTGATTGTCGACAGTTAAAGATTGGCCGTTGTGTACCAGGGAAAAGGTTTCACTTTGGCTAAGACTAGAACTGCTTACGACAGGAAGCGCAGCGAAGTGCTCGCTCGAAAGAGGCGCATTGATTGTTTTTGCATAACTTTCAACTTGCTCGAACATGGCATATGGACCACACACTAACCAGTGTGCATTGGCAAAGTTACACAGATGCGCTTCTACGTCTCCGTCTTTTTGCTTGCTCAAAATATCATAGGTGAAGTGCTCACAGCGCTGACTGAACGCTGATAATTCATTGAGTAATACATGCTCGTCCGGCTTAGCAAAATAAAGTAAGTGTACCGGTGTATGGTTTAGCTGCGCGTTGTTGACGGCATCGTCAAGCATGGCAATGAAAGGAGTTATACCCGAGCCGCCCGCTATCATAAGTAGGGGCTTTTCAACCTTCGGCCAGATAAATTCCCCCATAGGGGCTGAGATGTTTACCCATTGACTAGGCACACAAGAGTGAAGATAAGGTGTTAATGCGCCCTGAGCTTTAACCTTGGTTACAAGACGAATCTGCTTTTCTTTTTGTCGGGTGTTAGCACCACTCGCTATGGTAAACACGCGAGTGGTGAGCCTGCCATTAATTTCTATGGTTAATGCGATATGCTGCCCTGCAACATGCGTTGGCCAAGACCTCTCTGGCATAAGTAACACCTCGAGCATATCCGTGCTTAGTTTTTTTACTGCCACAACTTTGGCTCTGAAATACCCATCGCGCCACGCGGGTTTAACTTGCTGCATCAGCACTTCCCAGTAGCCCTTCCAAGAGGCATGGTGAAAAATGCGATCAGTGAATTTATCTAGTAATAGTCTCAATGTAGAAATCACACCTGTATTTCGTCGGAATATCTTAAATACAAAAAGGATGAAAATATTTTAGCTTACACTTGTACGCTAATTCAGCGCACAAGTGTAAGCTTAATTTTCTCTGCGTCAAGAGGAGATGCATGAAATTTGGGATAACGTCGCCGAAATACACCGGTACTTTTGTGAAAAATGCAAAAGTGCTTTGTTAAAAGTACGGGTTCTAACCCAGCTTTAGGGCCTTATATTTACCGTTATCTACACGTGTAAATTTTAAGAGTAAAGTTTAAAGGACTGTATTATGAAACTATTTGAAACCCTATCGCTGGCTGGAAAAACGCTTAACAATCGAATTGTTATGCCGCCAATGACTCGCTCCCGCTCAACACAGCCGGGAGATGTGCCCAACGCATTAATGGCTGAATATTACGCTCAGCGCGCAAGTGCAGGGCTTATTGTGAGTGAAGGCACACAAATTTCGGCACTCGGTAAGGGGTATGCGTGGACACCAGGTATTTATACCAAGGCGCAAATTGAAGGCTGGAAGTTGGTAACTGATAAAGTCCATGAAGCGGGTGGTGTGATGTTTGCGCAACTTTGGCACGTGGGCCGCGTATCTCACCCTTCAAATACAGAAGGGCAGCAGCCAATTAGCGCATCGGCGGTCCAAGCAAAAGGGGTAAAAGTATTTGTTGATGAAGGCGGCAACCCTGGCTTTGTTGAGTCGGTCATGCCACGCGAAATGAGCATTGAAGATATAAAAGCCGTGGTAGAAGAGTATCGCGTTGCGGCGCGTAATGCAGTAGATGCTGGGTTTGATGGCATTGAGTTGCATTCGGCTAATGGTTACTTGCTTAACCAGTTTATTGATTCTCAGAGTAATGCAAGAGCTGATGAATACGGCGGAAGTGTACAGAACCGTATTCGATTCTTGAAAGAAGTGGTGCAGGCTGTGTCTGAGGAAATTGGCGCTGATAAAGTAGGTGTACGTTTAGCGCCCCTAACAACATTAAACGGGACGGTCGACGACAATCCCGAAGAGACCTATCTTGCTATTGCTTCCATGCTTAATAGTTTCAAAATTGGCTATATGCATATTGCGGAAGCCGACTGGGATGATGCGCCGCAAATGCCAATATCATTTAAACAGGCAATTCGTGAAGCCTTTAGCGGCCTGCTCATTTATGCAGGAAAGTACGACACAGAGCGTGCCGAAAAAGCGTTAACTGAGGGATGGGCAGATATGATTGGTTTTGGTCGACCTTTCGTGGCGAACCCAGATTTACCCTACAGACTAGCGAATAATGTACCGCTGAATGAGCACAACCCCGATACGTTATTTGGCGGTGGTGAGAAGGGCTACACTGATTATTCTTTTGCTAAATAGCCTGAAATTCCAGCGGGTGTGTAAAAAACACTTTGCTCAGGAAAAAGGGGCAATCCATTAAAAATAAGCATGGCTCTTTTTTACCAGAACGAACAGCACTTAAAACATGTTGTTCGTTCTAATTCTTACTTTCGTCAGTCAGCAGTTAGACTCATTACGGATCAGTTATACACATTTGTGTTAACACCGTTGATTCTCACCGAGTCATTTCTACACTTTACGGTTAATATTTACGATTGCGATATAGCCAAGTGAAAATTCCGCTTCCCGCTATTAACATTGACGTGGCAAGCCACAATTTAGAAATGGGCGTGCCGTTGGGGCACTGCAACGCCATCGTTGCCCCCGCAAGGTTCTGGCAATCGACGAGTTGGCCCAAGGCCAATACAAAAAGACCGAGAAGTACGCCGATAACGGCATAAGATAAATTATTGAACGACATACTTTTCCTAAAAGGTTTACCAAACAATTCGCACACTAAACGCATGTGACAATAAGCAATAATGCTCCAAATTAGTGCAGCTGAAGGCTGCCTTTTTAAACATTTACTCTATTCGTATGGGCTAAGACAGCCTACCCAATAGTCGGTGCGCGCCATTGAACGGCAAAAATACTCGCTTCAACGAAGGCGCTTAAAATCCATACGAAAATTTGCACAAACTCAGTGTCGCAATATTTGCGCCAACCCCTATCAAAATTCCTTCAAATTCGGTACTATCCGCGGTCTTAAATTTTTAACGAAATAAGCGGACTATGTTTGAAATAAACCCCGTTATGAATGCGATAAAAGATATCCGCGAGCGCACTGAAGCGCTTAGGGGGTATCTTTGACTTTGATGCAAAGTCAGAGCGTTTAGAAGAAGTTAGCCGAGAGTTAGAAAGTCCTGACGTTTGGAACGAGCCAGACAGAGCGCAGGCCCTTGGCAAAGAAAAAGTGGCCCTGGAGCAAATCGTAGAGACGATCCACAAGCTCGATCAGGGAACTGAAGACGTTGAAGGTCTCGTTGAATTGGCCGTTGAAGCTGAAGATGAAGATACCTTCGTTGAGGCCCAAAGTGAACTTGATGGCTTAATTGAGCAACTAGAAGTGCTTGAGTTTCGTCGCATGTTTTCTGGCCCTAACGACGAAAACGACTGCTATATTGATATTCAGTCGGGCTCTGGTGGTACAGAAGCGCAAGATTGGGCCAATATGCTGCTACGCATGTATTTGCGTTGGGGCGAAGCGCATGGTTTTAAAACGGAACTTATTGAAGTGTCGGAAGGCGAAGTCGCGGGCATTAAAAGTGCTACGCTGCGCGTTCAGGGCGAATATGCGTTTGGCTGGCTGCGCACAGAAACAGGCGTGCACCGCTTAGTACGTAAATCGCCGTTTGACTCGGGCAACCGCCGTCATACGTCGTTTTCATCTGCGTTTGTATATCCTGAAATTGATGACGACATCGATATAGAAATCAACCCGTCTGATTTACGTATAGACACCTATCGCGCATCGGGCGCGGGTGGTCAGCACGTAAACAGAACAGACTCTGCGGTACGTATTACCCATGAACCTACGGGCATTGTGGTGCAGTGTCAGAACGACCGCTCGCAGCACAAAAACAAAGATCAGGCGATGAAGCAGTTAAAAGCCAAACTTTATGAGTTTGAACTGCAAAAACAAAACGCCGAAAAACAAGCGATGGAAGACAGCAAGTCTGATATCGGCTGGGGAAGCCAAATACGCTCTTACGTTTTGGATGACTCTCGCATTAAAGATTTGCGTACTGGCGTGGAAACACGCAACACTCAAGCCGTGCTGGATGGCGACTTGGACAAATTTATTGAAGCCAGCCTGAAATCTGGGCTGTAAACCGAACAACGAAGTGAAAGGTTATGACTGACCAACAAACAGACGATAACAAATTGATTGCAGAGCGCCGTGCTAAGCTAAGCGCTATTCGCGAGCAGTGCCGTGCAAACGGTTTCCCAAACAGCTTCCGTCGCGAAAACTATGCGGATGAGCTTCAAGCTAAGTTCGGTGAATTCGACAAAGAAACGCTACAAGAGCAGGGTAACAAAGTAAGCATCGCTGGCCGTATTATGGCAAAGCGTGGCCCTTTCATGCTGCTTCAAGATATGACTGGCCGTATTCAGGCATATGCAGATAAAGACACGCAAAAAGCCCTTAAAGCAAAATATGGTGCACTAGATATTGGTGACATTATTGGCGTGGCGGGTGACCTGCATAAGTCAGGTAAAGGCGACCTTTACGTGAACATGGAGCAATACGAGTTGCTAACCAAAGCACTTCGTCCATTGCCAGAAAAATTCCACGGTTTGAGTGACCAGGAAACGAAATATCGCCAGCGCTATGTTGATTTGATCACAAGTGAACAAACGCGCAAGACGTTCATGATCCGTAGCAAGATTGTAAACGGTATTCGCAATTACCTTACCGAACGTGACTACCTTGAAGTAGAAACGCCAATGCTACAGGTTATTCCTGGTGGCGCGACAGCGAAGCCGTTCGTGACTCACCACAATGCGCTAGATATTGATATGTACCTACGTATTGCACCAGAGCTTTACCTTAAGCGCCTAGTGGTTGGTGGTTTTGAGCGTGTGTTCGAAATTAACCGTAACTTCCGTAACGAAGGCTTATCAACTCGTCACAACCCAGAGTTTACTATGCTTGAGTTCTACCAAGCGTATGCAGACTACAATGACCTGATGAACCTTACCGAAGATATGCTGCGCACGCTGGCAGAAGATATTCTTGGTACAAGCATTATCAAAAACACAACTAAAGACGCTGAAGGTAACGTAACGTCTGAAGTTGAATACGATTTTGGTAAGCCGTTTGACCGCTTAAGCATGGGCGAAGCTATTCTTAAGTACTGGCCAGAAGCTAACGAAGAAGCTATTCGCGACCCAGAGGCGAACCTTGACGCGCTTAAAGCAATGGCAAAACAGCTTCACATTAAAGAGCCTGAAGTTGATGGCATTTGGGGTGCGGGTAAGTACCTTTGCGAAATCTTCGAAGCAACAGCAGAAGAGAAGCTTATCCAACCTACGTTTATTACAGAATATCCGTGGGAAGTATCGCCGCTTGCGCGCCGTAACGACAACAACCCATTCATTACCGACCGTTTCGAGTTCTTCGTAGGTGGACGTGAGTTAGCGAACGGCTTTAGCGAGCTTAATGACCCAGAAGATCAGGCGGAACGTTTTGCGAAGCAGGTTGAAGAGAAAGACGCTGGCGACGATGAAGCCATGCACTTTGACGATGACTACATCCGCGCCCTTGAATATGGCTTGCCGCCAACGGCGGGTGAAGGTATCGGTATTGACCGTCTAGCTATGCTATTTACTGATAGCTCTACCATTAAAGATGTTATCTTGTTCCCACACATGAAGCCTCAGGCGCCAAAAGACGCGCAAGAAGCGGGTGAACAAGAATAATCTTAATCCTTAAATAGCGTGATTTAGGTGTTCGGCGTTGTTAAAGCTTCAGCGCCTTAAGACGCTCTACTAAAAGGGTATTCTCGGGAACGGGAATACCCTTTTTTGTTGCCATATCTACAATGTAACCGTTGATGGCGTCTATTTCTGTTTGCCTACCGTGGGCCACGTCCTGATGCATACTTGAGTAGTTTTCTCCGGTCGCCTTGGCGACAGACAGTACATTTTCATGAACTGACAGTGCATCAAAATCTAGCCCGTAAGCATTCGCTACCAGAGTAAACTCATTGCAAATTGCGATGCGGCTTTGTTCAAATTCAGTGTTACCAATGTGCTTATTTTGAATATTGTGAAGCGCCGTTAGTGGGTTAATTACGGCATTAACGGAAAGCTTCGTCCACAGTGCTTTTAGAATATTACTTTGGTATTGCACCGGAGGAAGAGCCTTATCTAACGTGGCAATTGCGCTGGCTAGCTGTGGCACTATTTGTGAAAGGTCGGTCAAAGTTTGAGGTGATGGTTTATTTACATTTGGCGCGCCAATTTGCGTTGCGCCAACGCCAGTATACTTAACATGAAAACCACTTGATGTGCTTACCTTTAACGCGCCATGACTGGTTGTAGCGAGAAGCAAAGGATAATCGCCGCCAAGTAAATCTCTTGCGACCTCAAGCCCGCCCATACCGTTGTGCAGCAGCACTACGGTAGGTTGTTGCGTGAGATAGGGAAGCCACTGCAATAGGGCTGCTTTAAGTTGATATACTTTTAAGGGGAATATCAGCACATCACTTTTAGGTAACACAATAGGTGAGGGTTTGGCTGGTTTTAGCGCAGTGGTTTGGCCGTTTTGCCAATGTGCGCAAGACGGCATGGTTCTTATATCTCTGGGGTAGCAGTCATACGGCACGCCGTTTTTCTGGGCGCTCGCAGCAACTAGGCTTCCTATGGCACCGCCGCCGACTATGTGTAGTTTACCCATTAGCATCTATTAAACACTCAATGTCGTTCTATTTTATTATGGTCATCGACACTTATCTGGCCTATCGCACTTTTCCTTATTGCGCCGGCATATAGCGTGCAGGCAGGGAAGGCCATGGATAAGTCTCTGGTGCGTTAAGTCCGTTGTACCAAGCCTGCACGTCGTCTTCGTTTATGACTTCACCTTTATCGAAAGGTGCAGTAACCGCTAATTCACCAGAAAATAAAGGAAGCTGTAAATGCCATGCATGAAGATACATCCTGTCTGATGCCTCACCACCATAAAGTGTATCACCCAAAATAGGTGCACCAATGCTTTTAAGCGCAACACGAATTTGATGGGTTTTTCCCGAATGAGGCTTAACGATAAACCCTCGGGTACCGGGCTTAGCCGCGTTACTGAAAAACTGAGTAATAGCCGGATTTTCTAAAGTTTTAAGCAAAATCCGCTGACCGCCTCGACGATTTTTCATATCGCCCATTAACGTGCCTTGTTTCTTTTTCGGCTTGTGATTACTAAGGGCCAAGTAATATTTGCTGACGCGTCTTGATGAGAATAACTCGCCAATTTCACTGGCTACAGCTGCATTTTTAGCAAGGCACAAACAACCCGACGTGCCCGTATCTAGACGGTGGCAAAGATGCAGTTCTGTCAAACTCAACTGCTTTTTTAACCGGGTAACAATGCCTTCTACTTTTTCTGATTTACCGTTTTCGGCAGCACTGTCATCAACGTCAGCCTCATTAGTGGCATCGTGCATAGCAATGCCAATTGGCTTATTAACGATGACGAGGTCAGCGTTTTCAAAAAGAATAGGGATCGGCTGCACTAGCTATTTTCTAACTCTGAAATGGCTTCTTCATAATCAAGCTCGTCGACTGCATCAATAATTGCCGCCCGTTTGTCTTGAGGTAACGCAAGAGCATCTAACCATTCATCTAGCTTGTCCTGCGCAATAAATTCGCTCGCTTTTAGCGCCGACAATAGCTGTTTGCGAGCCTGCTCAGCTGCCGCGCCGTTCGCTGGTGCAGGTGTGGTAGCTTCTGGCTCGTTAATCAGTGTGTCTACTGTCGCAATGGTTTCATTAAGTACTGCGACAAACGCAGGGTATTCTTCAGCCACGCGTTTATCATTTCTAAAACCGCTTTCAATCGGTTTACTCGCATTATGCAATGCAAAAAGCCCAAGGTTTCCTGTCACCCCTTTCAGAGTGTGAACAAGAGAATAGGCTTCATTAAAGTCACCTTTAGCAACATGCGCTTGTAAGTCAGCATCAAGAGAACGGTATTCATCCGTAAATTTACCAAGAAGGGTGAACAACAGTTTTTTATTACCACTTAACTGTGACATTCCGAAGTCGATATCGAGCACTGTTGTTGACTGTTCCATACATCTATCCTTTTATTTCGCAACTTCTAATGGGAAATTTCTTATCCAGGCAGAAACTATTTGTCAGTTCATTCGTACCACTTAACGGATTCAACTGGCTAACAGCTTCTTTACCAAAGACTATGAAGTGTAAGTGTATTTCAGAAATACACAAATTAATACAATCATAGCAAAGTCGAAGCAAGTAAAGCGCTAAAAAGTCTGGTAATCTTCGGTGTTCGCTCGCGCTTTTTAGTCGCAATTTCATACTTAATCGTCGGCTGTGGTGATGAATTACGGCAAAGTATAGTCAGAGTGAAGTCGAGTGAAAGAATGTAGTAATTTAAAAGGAATCATCATGTCAGGAAAACTGACCCTACGTACCCTCTTTATGACCATAAGCGTCATTGCAGTAACAGCGTGTCAGCACGTACAGGAAGAGAAAACAAATAGTCAACTAGACACTGTAGCTGGCGCGTCAAACACCGTGTCGATCCCTTACGAAAAATACACATTAGATAACGGGCTCACGGTCATTCTGCACGAAGACCATTCTGATCCGCTGGTTCACGTCGATGTTACCTATCACGTTGGCTCTGCGCGAGAAGACGTAGGCAAATCGGGATTTGCTCACTTTTTTGAACACATGATGTTTCAAGGCTCAAAGCATGTTGCCGATGAGCAGCATTTTAAGGTTATTACAGAATCGGGCGGTAATTTAAACGGCACCACCAATACCGATCGCACTAACTATTTTGAAACAGTGCCTGCCAACCAATTAGAAAAAGTCCTTTGGCTAGAATCTGACAGAATGGGCTACCTGTTAGAAGCCGTAGACCAAACTAAGTTTGAAAACCAAAGAGAAACCGTTAAAAACGAGCGCGCCCAACGTGTGGACAATCAGCCCTATGGATTGCGTTTCGAGTTGAACGGTGAAGCGCTATACCCAGAAGGGCATCCATACTCGTGGATGACGATCGGCTATGTAGAAGATTTAGACCGCGTTGACGTCAATGACCTAAAAGCCTTTTTTAAGCGCTGGTATGGCCCGAACAATGCGGTCCTAACCATTGGTGGCGATATCGACGTAGCCAAAACCAAAGCGTGGGTGAATAAATACTTTGGGGAAATCCCAAGAGGACCGAAAGTAGAAGAGCCCGAGCCTCAGCCTGTAACGTTAGACGAAACCCGTTATGTAACGTTAGAAGATAAAGTTCATCTTCCGCTTCTGCAAATAACTTATCCTACAGTGTATGGTCGCCATGAAGACGAAGCGCCACTGGACGTGCTGGCCGATATTTTAGGCGGTGGAAAAACCTCACTGTTTTACAAAAACCTAGTGAAAGAAGGCATGGCGGTGCAAGCCGTGGTGTCTCACCCTTGCCGCGAACTTGCCTGTGAATTCCAGCTACTCGCTTTAGCTAACCCTGCAAAAATCACCTCACTTTCTACTCTCCAGAACGTACTGAATGAAACCCTAAAAGAGTTTGAGACACGCGGTGTAACGGCAGATGATTTAGCGCGTACAAAAGGACAAATTGAAGCACGTACGGTATTTGGCTTACAAAGTGTATCTGGCAAAGTGTCAGCCCTCGCCGCTAACGAAACCTTTTACCAAACGCCAGATTTGATTGCCGAAGATATTGCGCGCTATAACGCCGTAACTGCTGAAGACGTTATGCGTGTTTACAATAAATATATCAAAGACGCCAATAGCGTTGTATTAAGCGTGGTGCCAAAAGGGCAGGTTCAGCTCGCTGCGGCTGAGCAGACCTTTGAACGTCCGGTGAGAAATATTGAAATCGATACGGTAGAAGTGTCTGAAAATGAAGCCGTTACCAGTGCTCTATCTACCAATACCGCCCCTAGCTTTGATAGAAGCGTAATGCCGAAAGCCGGTGAGGCACCGGTTGTGGAAGTTCCTGATTATTGGGAATCTGAACTTGCCAACGGCATTGAAATACTTGGCGTAACCAGCACCGAAACGCCAACGGTAACGCTTACATTAGGTATGGATGGAGGCATGTTGCTAGACCCTGAGGGTAAAGCGGGTACGGCCTACTTAACCGCGTTACTTATGAATGAGACTACAAAGCATTACAGCAACGAAGAATTAGCCAGCGAACTTGCAAAACTGGGTAGCGCTATCCGATTTAGTACTGCAGGTAGATACTCACAAGTTTACGTGTCTACTTTAACCAAGCATTTAGATGAAACCCTAGCGCTGTTAAAAGAAAAGCTGTTCAACCCTGCGTTCACTCAAGAAGATTTCGACCGCATGAAAGAGCGTGTTGTACAAGGCTTACAGCAGCAAGCGAAAACGCCGTCTAGCTTAGCCCGCCGCGCGCGTGACCTCGTTTTGTTTGGTGAAGAGAACCGCGTGAGCCTGCCGGATGAAGGCACGCTGCAAACTGTGCAGAATATCACGTTGGAAGATGTTAAAACGTTTTATGCCAATTACTATTCGCCAGATAAAGCGAGTATCGTCGTTGTTGGTAACTTACCGAAAAAAGACATGGTAAATACACTAGACTTTATTGGTCAGTGGAAGGGGAATACCTATGAATTTGCTGATTACAGCGACTTTCCCAAGTACGAAGAAAACCAAATCTTCCTAGTAGATAGCCCAGAAGCGGTTCAGTCGGTAGTATTTATTGTTGATAGAAGCTTACCTTTTGATGCGACAGGCGATCACTTTAAGTCTCGCCTTATGAACTTCCCATTAGGGGGAGCATTTAACAGCCGCATAAATCTTAATCTTCGAGAAGATAAAGGCTTCACCTATGGAGCAAATAGTGGTTTCGTTGGTGGCAAAACCCTTGGCTGGTTTGAAGCAAGTACCGACCTCACTGCTGCTAACACAGGTGAAGGTATCGCTGAAATTTTAAAAGAGATTAATCGCTACCGCACTGAAGGTGTAACCGAGGAAGAAATTGCGTTCATGCGCAATGCCTTTACGTTAAGCGATGCACTTGAATTTGAAACACCTACCAGTAAAGCGCGCTTCCTACGACAGTTGCTTAGCTATGGTCTTGATAAAGGTTATCGTGCAGAGCAGCTTGCTATTATCAACAATATTGATAAAGAAACGATGGATGCGTTGGCAAAGCAATATTTGAATCTCGACAAGATGCAAATTATTGTAGTAGGCGATAAAGCAAAAATTTTGCCTCAGTTAAACGCGCTATCGATGCCAATTATCGAGTTATCAGTAGAGAGTAATACTCGAGAAACGTTAAACTGATAGATTAATTTTTGTTGAATTTACATTATTGCCCCCCATAACAGGGGGCTATATTGACATAACGGACCACCATTTTGACTGTAGACTCATCCCGTTTTGAAGCGCGCATTGCTGCGCTTAAGTCACCCGAATTTCTCGCTGCGCTAAAAGATATTAAGCGCGGCGTTGAGCGCGAAGCCCTTCGTATAAACCCGAACGGAACGTTGGCACAAACACCCCATCCTAAACCGCTGGGATCTGCGCTAACCCATGATTCAATCACTACAGATTTTTCTGAGTCTTTGCTTGAATTCATCACGCCGCCAGAAAACAGTGCTGTCAAAACGATTTCTCAGTTAAAAGATATCCATAAATTCGTTATTGATAATATTGGTGAAGAGCAAATATGGCCGCTAAGTATGCCATGCTTTATAGATGATGAAGCGCACATTCCCATCGCCTATTTTGGTGAGTCAAATGTGGGCAAGATGAAGCGTGTATATCGCATTGGTCTGAAAAACCGCTACGGCAGTATGATGCAGGCAATTGCCGGCGTGCATTTCAACTTTTCTCTTCCCGAAACGTTTTGGAAGCTATGGGCTGAACTGAACGGAAAAGAACATTCTCAAGAGCAGACTTCAGCCGATTATTTTGGGCTTATCCGCAACTACCGCAGGTTGTGTTGGCTTATTCCTTATTTGTACGGTGCATCCCCTGCATTATGTGGATCGTTTTTAAAAGGAAAGCAGCATGCGTTACCTTTTAAAAAGGTAGGTAAGGGCACGGTATACATGCCATACGCGACATCACTTCGCATGAGTGATTTAGGCTACACAAGTGCAGAGCAATCGTCGCTTAAGATTTGTTACAACAAGCTAGACAACTATGTCACCTTGCTGCGCGATGCGATGAATACGCCGTCATCTAGGTTCAGCCAGTTTGCTGCAGGCGAAGAGGGCAATTATCAACAGTTAAGTCGCAACATCATTCAAATTGAAAATGAACTGTACTCGCCTATACGCCCTAAGCAGCCCACTCAGTCAATGGAAAAGCCAACAGACGCTTTGGTTAGACGCGGTATCAGCTACATTGAAGTGCGCGCTCTAGATGTAAATCCATTTTCGGCAATTGGTATTTCACAGGCGCAATTTGATTTCTTAGATGTTTTCTTAGTAGCGTGCTTACTAATGCCAAGTGCAGAACTTGATGAAGCGCAGCTTAAAGAAGCTAAAGAGAATATGAATAAAGTGGTGTTAGAAGGGCGAAACCCCGATTTGCTCCTGCAAAATGGCGGAGAAAATATTTCACTACCTAACTGGTGTGCTTCGCTGTTTAAGTCCTTCGAGCAAGCGGCCGAATTACTTGACTTGGCCAATGATACGTCGCGTTATACCCAAGCGGTGAAGGTCGAGGCTGAAAAAGTAGCGGATCCGGCGCTAACGCCGTCAGGTAAACTACTTGCGACTTTGCTAGAAAGCGACAAAGATAATGGCGTGTTGGGCTTAGAACTGGCACAAGCTTATCAAGCTGAGATGAAGTCTTTTGAATACTCGGATACAGATGCTGCTGGATTTGCTGCCCAAGCTGACGTGTCGTTTGCTGCTCAAAAAGAAATAGAAGCTGCTGATGTGAAAGACTTTGATACATTCATTCGTGATTATTTCGCTGAGGCCCCAGCAAAAAAAAATGCCTGACATAGGTCAGGCATCGAAGGGTTCCAGGGAAACACACATTTTACTAGAACATTAGTTAAGACAAGCTATGAACCAAAAGTTCAAAAAATTGGTTGTTTTTTTATCAACTCTCATCGTTCTTTTTCCACTGTTTATCGCTGGGTGTGCAACTACGCCTCCTAAAGACATCAGTAATTTGTGCGAAATATTCTACGAAAAGGACGATTGGTATGATGCAGCTGCTGATGCCCGCGATAAATGGGGTGTGCCTATACATGTTCCAATGGCCATGATGTATCAAGAAAGTTCCTTCCGCCACGATGCGCTTCCACCGCGAGATTATGTTTTCTTCGGGCTTATTCCTTGGGGGCGTGTTAGTTCGGCTTATGGCTATTCACAAGCGAAAACACCTACCTGGTCTGACTATATGAGAGAAACAGATAACAGTGGTGCGGATCGTGATGATTTCGAAGACGCTATCGACTTTATGGGGTGGTTTATTTACAAGTCGCAAAAAGTGAACGGTATTTCTAAATGGGACGCCTACGCGCAATACCTTAACTATCACGAAGGATGGGGCGGGTACAAACGCAGAAGCTATGATAGAAAGCCGTGGCTGAAGAAAGTGGCGTCAAAAGTTAAAGCGCGCTCGTTGCGCTATGCTACGCAACTTAAAACCTGCGAGGAAGATCTTCAAAAAGGTTGGTTTATGAAGCTGTTTAGCTAAATTACAGAAACGAGAAGAAGCGACGTTATAGTCGCTTTTTTTATGCGTCTATGAACGTTGATTAAAATAAGTAGAAGAATATATTGAAGAAAAAATTGAGGGATAGACGGGCGTCTATCCCTCAGCGACGCTAAGCCAAGACCGTTTTTTTACCCAACGTCGAACAGGCATTTACAAGATATTGCAAATGAGAATGATTTGCAATACATTTTTGTGGTTAATTTTATGCCTCGATATGCAGTTAATTTATCTGGCCCTAATCTTGTTCTATACTTTTTAAGTGGAGGAACGTATGGATATAGACAAGTTTAGTGCGCATGGAGAAGTTCACGCTCATTTTCAAGCAGAGCAAAATATTCTACATATAGACTTAGTAGGTCCGTTTAATCTTGAGTTCATGCAAAAGTATGAGCGTGTGGTTGGCGCACAAAGAAAGAATATTGATACACCGTGTTGGGGAAGCTTAGTAAATGTGCATGGTCTAGCACTTGCGCCCATGGAGGCTACTAACGCTGGGCAAGAAATTGTTAGTAAAGCCGTAGCATTGGGACTAATCGCCACGGCAGTGGTGCTTCATGAACCAGAAGGTGTGGCAATGCAAAAGAAGTTTTGGTCTCGTGTTTATGAATCTTCAACACTAGCATTCGAATACTTTGACGACACTGCTCAGGCAACACTGTGGTTGAGTGAAAAAGTACTTGCTTGTCTGCAGGCCCACTATGTTAATCAGTTCAATAATGCCAGACGATAGCCATAACAGTCCTAACTTGGCGAACTCGCCCTGTCAAAACTGATCTTTGCTCAGTGCTCCACTCTACCAATTGAATGAAGGCATAACAGGAGGTAGCCATGGTAGGTAGTCAGCACCAATACCGTTTTTTCAACGTCAACAATGTGCTATTCGATATACCAAGCAATGTTTACGACGATAGCGTCGTCGACGGATGGTTTAGGAATATCGCAAGAGAGGGTCAGAAACTTGATAAGTGGGTAATTCTATCTATTCCCGACAAAAGTTTAACGATTACACATACTGCCGCATCTCAACTTTGCTCACGGCTTCCCTTTCTGAGAACGTATGGATGTTTGGGTTTTCTTTTGCTTGCGAACCATGTAAACGCCAAAATCTTTCAACACAGTCTTCGAGCAACACCCCCCAATTTTGATATACAAGTTAGTGAGTCGATGGAGCAGCTGTGCCGTAATGCGGAGGCGTTGCTTGGTTATGAGGGAAACCTGAACATATTCAATCGTTACAACTAAGTATGGCAAAGCCCCAATTGTGATGGCGCGACAAATAGGCGGATTGGTATTAACTGTATGTTGACCTGGATCAAATAATTAGGCCGACAGCTAACGACTAGAAATCGAATTTGATCTGGATCACATCCTCTATCTAACGCCTCTTCTACTATTTACTTAGTTGAAGAGGAGATTACTTATGTTGTGGACTATGATGAAAGACCCCGTAGTATGGGGCTCACTACTCGGTATAGGCATTATTGTAGCGATGATGATGTATTACACTTATTTGTTTATGCACAACAGTGCAGATGAAGACAAATAAGTCACCATGTAAGGCTGTTCAGGTGCAAATTAACGCTTGTTGTTTTGAAGCGGTATGTCGATGAGTACCAGTAGTGCTGCTTGTCCACCGTATTCGAGGGGCGCTTGATGAAATGCACGTACGTGTGGGTGCTGAACTAAGTAATGGGGCAGGGCGGCTTTTAGCACGCCCTGACCAAAACCATGCATTACGCACACGCAATCTATCAGTTCTTTTCTTGCCGTGTGAATAAGTGCGGCAAGCTCGGCTTTTGCCATCTCTCGGGTAAGGCCATGTAAATCTAACGTCATTTCTGGCGAGTAGTCGCCACGGCGCAGCTGCTTCAAAATATGCGTAGACTCACCTTCTTGGCAAAAGCGCATGGGCCCTTCTTGCGGCAACGCTGCCTGGTACATATCAGAAAAGTCGAAGCTTGCCGCTAATTGCTTGCTGTGTTTTAGATGTTTACCTTTTACCTGCTGCGACTTCTTAAATAACTCAACTTGCTTATCAGGCTCAACTTTATCTTGTGATAAAGGCGTCACTCCCTGCATTGCATCGGCAAATGAAAAAGTCTCTTCCTCGGTATTCGTAGACATATTTCCATTACGGGCGCCTTCCTGTCTCGCCTGACTTTTATGGCGATGAGGTTCAGAAAGTTGCTTCTTTAATGCTTTGAGTTCTTTTTTAAAGGTTTTCATCAACAACAGCTTGGGTAAATACACTCGAGTTTAACGATTCAAAACGCCTAAATTATAACGAATAGAAAGATTCGGTACGTAGTTAATTATGTGAATCGGTATGAAGTTTGGGTATGATACCAGCTTTGAAATTTTTGATGTACCCAAACGCCATGACCGATAAGTTTTACCTTGAAGAAGCCATTGAAGATCTGCATACCCTGTTAGATATGACACGATGGGCAACCAGCCGTTTTAACGATGCGGCCTTGTACTTTGGTCATGGTACTGACAATGCATGGGATGAAGCGACAAGCCTAGTTATGCAAGCCTTACATTTGCCTCATCCTATATTAGAGCAAGTTGGGGACAGCGTAATGACGTCTCGCTTAACGAAAAGCGAGCGAGAGAAGATTGCAGAGCTTGTTTTAAAGCGCGTGCAAACTCGCATGCCATTGCCTTATATCACAAATGAAGCCTGGTTTTGCGGTATGCCATTTTACGTAGACGAGCGCGTGCTTATTCCACGTTCACCGTTTGCTGAACTCATTCAAAACGAATTTGCGCCTTTTGTAGAGTCGACGCCAAACACTATTCTCGACATGTGCACGGGCGGTGCGTGTATTGCTATTGCGCTTGCTCATGCATACCCAGAGGCGCAGGTAGACGCTGTAGATATCAGCACAGATGCCTTAGAAGTTGCCGATATTAATATTCAGGAGCATGGTCTAAGTCACCGTGTGTATCCAATCCAGTCAGATCTGTTTTCAAGTTTAGAAGGGCAGGAGTACGATCTTATCGTGTCTAACCCGCCTTACGTTGATGCAGAGGACATGGCTGATTTGCCAGAAGAGTATCACCACGAGCCTGAGCTCGCCCTTGCCGCAGGTGAAGATGGTTTGGAACTGGTTGATATCATGCTTAAAGAGGCGCCAACTTACCTTAATGACGGTGGCTGGTTATTCGTAGAGGTAGGGAATAGTGAAGTGCATATGAGCGAAAGGTTCCCTGGCTTAGAAGTCATTTGGCTTGAATTCGATAACGGTGGTTCAGGTATTTTCGCCGTGCGCAAAGACACACTAGTACAGTATTTTAGTAGTAAGGATTAATAGTTAATTATGTCAGGTAACAGCTTCGGAAAACTTTTCACTGTAACCACGTTTGGTGAAAGCCACGGCATTGCAATTGGCGGTGTGGTAGACGGTTGCCCTCCTGGACTTGAGATCACAGAAGAAGATCTTCAGGTTGATTTAGACAGACGCAAACCCGGCACTTCGCGCTATACCACAGCGCGAAGAGAAGACGATGAAGTACAAATTTTATCTGGCGTATTTGAAGGTAAAACTACTGGCACCAGTATTGGTTTATTGATTAAAAATAAAGATCAGCGAAGCCAAGATTACGGCAATATCAAGGACCGCTTTCGTCCAGGCCACGCTGACTATACCTACGATCAAAAGTACGGAAGCCGTGACTACCGAGGTGGTGGTCGTTCATCAGCCCGCGAAACAGCTATTCGCGTAGCCGCAGGTGGTATTGCGAAAAAGTACCTCAAAGAAGTGCACGGCATTGAAGTGTTAGGCTATTTGTCTCAGCTTGGCCCGGTAACGGTAGATAAAGTTGATCATAGTGTGACTAACACTAACCCGTTCTTCTGCCCAGATGAGTCTAAGTTAGATGCGCTGGACGAGTACATGCGTGACCTTAAAAAATCTGGTGACAGCATTGGCGCAAAAGTATCGGTGGTAGCGAAGAACGTGCCTGTAGGCCTTGGCGAGCCAGTTTTTGATAGGCTAGATGCTGAAATTGCCCACGCCATGATGGGAATTAACGCAGTGAAAGGCGTGGAAATTGGTGATGGTTTTGATGTTATTAATCAAAAAGGCAGTGAACACCGCGATACGCTTACTCCTGACGGCTTCACCTCTAATCATGCAGGTGGCGTGCTAGGCGGCATCTCTACCGGTCAGGATATTGAAGTACACATGGCGCTTAAGCCTACCTCAAGTATTTCGGTTCCGGGTAAAACTATCAATAAAGATAATGAGGAAATCGATATCGTCACCAAAGGGCGTCACGACCCGTGTGTGGGTATCCGTGCTGTACCTATTGCCGAAGCCATGCTGGCGCTGGTATTGATGGATCATCTGCTGCGTCACCGCGCGCAAAATGCCGGTGTGATATCAACGACGAAACCAATTGCGAGTCAGGCATAGCGTTTATAATCCCAACGCCGCATTCTAACGACCGCCATATTCACGCGGTTTACAAATACGCGCAGCACTAAAAACATGCTGTGCTAATGAATTTTACTATTCGCCACTACCCGTTTTGCGCTAGTGGCGTTTTTGCATATGGAGATGTGAATTGTCATCTAATGGTCTAAACCACGGCGAAAGCGTTGATACAGCCGCAAAAAGCAGCAAAGCTGCTCTCTTTATCCTGGCTATTACCTACTGGCTTTATTTCGGGCAACTTGGCGTGCTAGTGCCTTATTTAGGTATCTTCCTTGATGGGCGGGGATTCTCCTCTGCCGAAATCGGTGAGCTCTTTGCGGTTATAACGCTAGCACGTATTTTAGGGCCAGGCCTGTGGGCAGGCGTGGCCGATAAAACGGGTAATGCCATCGGCGTAATGCGTTTAGGCTGCTTGCTCACCGTACTGACTTTCAGTTCGGTGTTTTACTTCACCAGTTTTTGGGGGCTTACGCTGGCGTTCGGATTAATGATGATGTTCTGGACAGCGGTGTTGCCTCAGCTTGAAGTTATCACAATGAACACGGTGGCGAAAACCAACGCTACCTATGGGCAGGTAAGACTATGGGGGAGCGTTGGCTTTATTTGTTTGACGGTCGGTGTAGGAAAGGCCCTAGATATTTTTTCTACCGATACGCCAGTGCACGCCAGTATTGGCGTACTTGCACTCTTGTTTGTAAGTACCTTGTTTATACGTGCTCCCAAAGAACCTGCACCTGAATCGTCTACGGCGGGCAGTATTTGGAAGTACGCCAAGCAAAAACCTTTTGCTATCTTTATTTTCGCTTCAGCGTGCTTGCAAATTAGCTTTGGTGCGTATTACGGTTTCTTCGCACTTTACATGCGCGACCTTGATTACAGCGGCCAACAAACTGGCATCTTTATCGCGCTAGGGGTACTTGCCGAGGTGGGGATATTTCTCATTGCCCGCAGGCTTATTAGTCAGTTTGGCGTTTGGAATTTATTGTTTGTGAGCATCGCACTAACAGGGCTTCGCTGGTATGTGATGGCGGCATTTGCCGATAGCTTTATGGTGATCGTATTAAGCCAGCTTATTCATGCCTTAAGCTTTGGGTTAACCCATGCTGTGTCGGTGCATTTTATCCACCAGTTCCTTCCGAAGGCGTATCAAAGCCGAGGACAAGCTGTATATATCAGTATAGCGTTTGGATTAGGTGGCGCATTTGGCAACTACATGGCTGGGCAGCAGTGGCAGCAAGGTACTAACGCCTATGAGACGTTCGTTACCGCAGCCGTTTTTGCAGCAATAGGCGCACTGTCACTGCTACTGTGTTCCAGAAAAGACATGGAAAGTGCAAAGGCGGCTTAAAATCTTGTTCTGATGGCTGACCGCAGGCTTACGCCTGCGGTACACGTTTACACTCTGATATCACGTCAATGCCTTCATCACCATTGTCTTGCTCTAAACGTACATCAAATTTCCACAGCCTGTGCAGGTGGCGCATAACTTCATCTTTTGAATCGCCTAGCGGAATTCCTCGCTGAGGAATATAGCGAAGAGTAAGCGAGCGGTCGCCTCTCACATCAACGTTATGTACCTGGATGTTGGGTTCTAAATTACTCAAATTGTATTGAGCAGACAGCTTCTCTTTAATAATTTGATAACCCATTTCGTCGTGGATAGCGCTTACCGCAATAAAGGGCTTAGCTGTATCGTCCTCAAGGGCGAATAACTTAAAGTCGCGAATTACTTTAGGTGATAAAAACTGGCTAATAAAACTTTCGTCTTTAAAGTTTTCCATGGCGAAATGCACGGTCTCAAGCCAGTCTTTACCCGCAATACTCGGTAAATATTTATAATCTTCTTCAGTTGGGGACTGACATACCCGTTTAATATCCATAAACATGGAAAAGCCTAATGCGTATGGATTAATGCCAGAGTAGTAAGGGCTGTTGTATTCTGGCTGCATGACAACGCTTGAATGACTGTGCAAAAACTCCATCATAAAGCGGTCGCTGACCAACCCCTCGTCATACATCTGATTTAGAATATGGTAATGCCAAAAACAGGCCCATCCCTCATTCATTACTTGGGTTTGTTTTTGCGGATAAAAATACTGCGAAACTTTCCGTACAATACGCACAATCTCTCGCTGCCAAGGTTCAAGTAAAGGAGCGTTTTTTTCGATAAAATAAAGCAGGTTTTCTTGCGGTTCTTGTGGAAAGCGAATTTTTTCTTTGTGTTTGCTATGCGGGCTATTTGGCAAGGTGCGCCAAAGCTCGTTCACTTGCGATTGCAGGTAGGCCTCGCGCTCTTCTTGTCTGTTTTTCTCTTCTTGTAACGAAATTTTCTGCGGGCGTTTGTATCGGTCAACGCCGTAATTCATTAGCGCGTGGCACGAGTCGAGCATATTTTCGACTTCATCAAATCCATATTTTTGTTCGCATTTAGCAATGTAGTTTTTAGCAAAGACCAGGTAGTCGATGATAGAGCTGGCATCGGTCCAGGTTTTAAATAAGTAGTTGCCTTTGAAGAATGAGTTGTGACCGTAGCACGCATGAGCCATAACGAGCGCTTGCATGGTAATGGTGTTCTCTTCCATTAAGTACGCAATGCAGGGGTCAGAGTTAATGACGATTTCGTAAGCCAGCCCCATTTGTCCACGACGGTATTGTTGCTCAGTTTGAATAAACTTTTTGCCAAAGCTCCAGTGCGTGTAGTTAAGCGGCATGCCGATGCTGGCGTACGCATCCATCATCTGCTCGGCGGTAATAACCTCAATTTGATTAGGATAGATGTCTAACTTAAATTTTTTGGCGATGCGATCGATATGTTGCTCATACTCTTCGATAAGTGGAAACGTCCAGTCGGGCCCATCGCTTAATAAGTGGCGTTTTGATGTTTCAGGCTTGCTGTTTTCTTTTGCCATAGCGTCGGTTGTCATATTAGGCTCCTTGCTGCGCATCTTGTTCAGAGCGTTTGAATAACTCTCTGAACACAGGATAGATGTCGGCCTGTGTCTGTATGTGCTTACATACAAAGTTGTCGTGAGTGGCGGCCACTTTCTCGTATTCTCGCCACAAACTTTGGTGCTGCCTCTCGGTTATCTCGATATAGGCATAGTAACGGGTTGCGGGTAGCAGTTTAGCGGCAAGTAAGTCACGACACTGCGGCGAGTCATCAGCCCAATTATCGCCATCTGACGCTTGTGCTGCATAGATATTCCAATTTCCATCGCTGTAGCGCTCGCGAACGACTTCATCCATTAGCTTCAATGCACTTGAAACAATAGTGCCGCCGGTTTCTTGAGAGTAGAAAAACTCGTGCTCGTCTACTTCTTTCGCTTGCGTGTGATGACGAATGTACACCACGTCTACGTTTTCGTAGGTTCGCGTCAAAAAGAGATACAGCAAGATGTAAAACCGTTTAGCCATGTCTTTGGTGGCTTGGTCCATAGAGCCAGATACATCCATTAAACAAAACATTACGGCTTTGCTTGAGGGAAGCGGACGCTTGTCATAGTTCTTAAAGCGCAAATCGAAAGTATCAATAAAAGGCACGCGGGCTATTTTGGCTTTAAGTGCTTCAATTTCTTCATTTAATGCATTTATGGCTAACGTATTGTCGTGCTTGTCTTCTATAAGCAGTGCAAGTTTTTCTTCAAGCTCTCTCAGTTTCTTTCTATCATTTCCGCTTAAGGCAATACGCCTTGCCACAGAGCCTTTGAGTGAGCGAACAATATCTAAATTACTTGGCACGCCATCGGTCTGATAACCTGCGCGATAGGTTTCGTATTGGGTGACTTTATCAAATTGATTTTTCTTTAAGTTGGGAAGCGCTAAATCTTCAAAAAGTAGATCTAAATATTCGTCTTTGGATATAGAAAATACGAACTCATCTTGGCCTTCGCCTTCATTGCTAGCGTCGCCTTCGCCTGCGCCCTTGCCACCGCCACCTGGCGGTCTATCAATTTTATCACCCGCTGTGAATTGGTCGTTGCCGGGGTGGACAATATCTCTACTGCCGCCGCGGCCGGTATGAAAAATAGGTTCAGAGATATCTCTGGCTGGAATGCTTATTTGCTCGCCAGAATCTAAATCGGTAACAGAACGTTTACCCACTGCATCAGAAACAGCGCGCTTTATCTGCTGTTTGTAACGCTTGATAAAGCGCTGGCGGTTTACCGTACTCTTACCTTTGCTGTTTAACCTTCGGTCAATAAAATGCGCCATACACACCTGCTTGTCTTGTTGTGAACTACAAATACCCGTGCTGAAGCACGCATTACACGCGCTTCAGCACCACATGCGTTTAGCGCTAAGACGCTTTACGTACGCGCAGGTACCATTCACACAGCAACCGAACTTGTTTTTGCGTATATCCCTTCTCGGTCATACGATTTACAAAGTCGTCGTGTTTTTTCTGCTCCTCTGCAGAGCCTTTGGTGTTGAAAGAAATAACCGGCAGTAAGTCTTCCGTGTTAGAGAACATTTTCTTCTCAATCACGGTGCGAAGTTTCTCGTAACTGGTCCATGCTGGGTTTTTGCCGCCGTTATTTGCACGGGCTCTCAAAACAAAGTTAACGATTTCGTTACGGAAGTCTTTAGGATTACTTATTCCCGCAGGCTTCTCTGTTTTTTCTAACTCAGCATTCAGTGACGCTCTGTCGAACAGCTGTCCGGTTTCTGGATCGCGATACTCTTGGTCTTGGATCCAGAAATCAGCATAGGTGACATAGCGGTCAAACAGGTTTTGCCCATATTCAGAATAGGACTCCAAGTAAGCCGTTTGAATCTCTTTACCAATGAATTCCACGTAGCGAGGGATAAGGTAGCCTTTCAAAAACTCCAAATACTTATCAGCGGTTTCTTGAGGGAACTGCTCCCGTTCAATTTGACGCTCCAGTACATAAAACAAATGGACTGGGTTTGCCGCCACTTCTTGGTGATCGAAGTTAAAAACCCGAGAGAGAATCTTAAATGCAAAGCGGGTGGATAACCCTTCCATGCCTTCATCGACACCGGCGTAATCGCGGTACTCTTGATAAGACTTGGCTTTCGGATCGGTGTCTTTCAGGCTCTCGCCATCATACACGCGCATTTTAGAAAACAGACTGGAGTTCTCTGGCTCTTTCAAGCGCGATAACACCGTAAACTGCGCTAAACACTCTAGCGTGTCTGGAGCACACGGCGCGCCGTTAAGCTCGCTGCTGTCTAGTAACTTTTTGTAGATCTTAATTTCTTCACGTACTCGCAAACAGTACGGTACTTTTACAATATAGACACGATCTAGGAAGGCTTCGTTATTCTTATTGTTTCTAAACGATTGCCACTCAGATTCGTTTGAATGCGCAAGTATAAGCCCATCGAAGGGTAGGGCAGAGAAGCCCTCTGTTGGGTTGTAGTTACCCTCTTGTGTAGCGGTTAATAGTGGATGCAGCACCTTAATCGGTGCTTTGAACATCTCTACAAATTCCATTAAGCCCTGATTGGCTTTACATAAAGAACCCGAATAACTGTAAGCATCGGGGTCGTTTTGTGCATATTGTTCTAAGCGGCGAATATCAACTTTACCCACCAAAGATGAAATATCTTGGTTGTTTTCATCACCAGGCTCAGTTTTAGCAATACCCACCTGGTCGAGCACTGACGGATAAATGCGAACCACCTTAAACTGGGTAATATCGCCATTGAATTCATGCAGGCGTTTGCGCGCCCACGGCGACATAATGGTTTTTAAGTAGCGTTTAGGAATGCCGTACTCTTTTTGTAAAATGTCGCCATCTTCTTTGACGTCAAACAGACAGAATGGATGGTCGTTAACAGGCGAGCCTTTCAGCATGTAAATAGGTACGTGCTGCATCAGTTCTTTAAGTCTCTCTGCCAGAGACGATTTACCGCCACCCACTGGACCGAGCAAATAGAGAATTTGTTTCTTCTCTTCAAGACCTTGCGCGGCGTGTTTAAGGTAAGAAACAATTTGCTCTATGGCCTCTTCCATGCCATAGAATTCTGAAAAAGCTGGATAACGAGAAATAACGCGGTTTGAGAAAATGCGGCTAAGTGCCGGGTCGTTGGCAGTGTCGATTAATTCAGGCTCACCAATAGCTTGTAGCAAACGTTCTGCTGCATTTGCATAAGCGGTTTGATCCTCTTTACAAATTTCAAGGAACTCCCCAATGGTGAACTCTTCCTGTTTTCGCTCTTCATAGCGACTTTGATAGTGTTCAAAAATACCCATGAATACCCCTTAAATACGGAACCCCGTAATTTCAGCTTAGTCGGTATTTGGGAAAAGGATAGTAATTATTGTGTATAGTTTTTAATCTTTTCGTCTAATGAAAAATGCAACTTTAATAAGAATTTAGTGTCACTTAATCAACAACAGCGCATAAAAAAGCCCCGCTTAGAAGCGGGGCTTTTTATTCGTATTCTTTAGCGCTGTGTAGTACGAACTGCGTACTACAAAAAAGCGTAAGGCTTACGCAAAGTTTTTGCTTGCGAATTCCCAGTTAACCAGTGCCCAGAAGTTTTCTAGGTACTTAGGACGCGCGTTACGATAATCGATGTAGTAAGCGTGTTCCCAAAGGTCAACTGTAAGTACTGGTGTTAGGTCATCGCCAGAAATAGGTGTTTCAGCGTTGCTAGTGTTAACGATATCTAGGCTACCGTCTGCAGTTTTAACTAGCCATGTCCAGCTAGAACCGAAGTTGTTTACTGCTTTGTCGTTGAACGCTGCTTGGAAGTCTGCAAATGAACCCCATTTTGCGTTGATCGCATCAGCTAGTGCGCCAGTAGGCTCGCCGCCGCCATTCGGGCTAAGGCAGTGCCAGTAGAACGTGTGGTTCCACACTTGCGCTGCGTTATTGAAAACACCGCCTTCAGAAGATTTGATGATTTCTTCTAGGCTTTTGTTTTCCATGTCAGTACCTTCAACTAGGCCGTTCAGCTTAGTTACATAAGTAGCGTGGTGCTTGCCATAGTGGTACTCAAGCGTTTCAGCAGAAATATGCGGTTCTAGTGCATTTTGTTCGTATGGTAATGCTGGTAGTTCAAAAGCCATGACGGTCTCCATGTTGGTTTAGTATTGTAGTCTAAAGCACACTTATCTTCGCCTGTTCAATAAGTGCCAGTCAACGCTTTGCTGACTATATCACTTTAGACGCTAAAGCATATCCCAGATGTGGGGATAAAGTCTTATAACTCAATGACAAAATTGTGAATTTTTTTTCAAAATCTATTTTGTGGAAATATAGCGTTGGTAGATATACAGGTAGATAGGGATAGAGCGTACTAAAAGATCAATTCAGTAATGGGTAATTAAAAAGGATTTTATGATACCCTTTGCCTTGATAAATCATTCATGCATTCCCATCTTTAGTGGGAATACACTTTTG
Organism: Alteromonas sp. 5NW40-0090; assembly: GCF_057552975.1. NCBI lineage: Bacteria > Pseudomonadati > Pseudomonadota > Gammaproteobacteria > Alteromonadales > Alteromonadaceae > Alteromonas > Alteromonas sp. 5NW40-0090. Next base: position 252,925 of record NZ_BAAJLT010000001.1, on the reverse strand, counting down.
TGCTCAGAGGAATCAAATGGATAATACTGAAAATCAATCAACGCTAGATAGAATCAAGCAGCAAATCGAAGAAAACCCAATTTTGTTGTACATGAAAGGTTCTCCTAAACTACCTAGCTGTGGCTTTTCTTCACAAGCATCACAAGCGTTGATGTCATGTGGCGAACCATTTGCTTATGTAGATATTCTACAAAACCCTGATATTCGTGCTGAACTGCCTAAATACGCGAACTGGCCTACTTTCCCACAATTATGGGTAGAAGGCGAGCTTGTTGGTGGTTGCGATATTATTATTGAAATGTTCCAACAAAACGAACTTCAGCCGCTTATCAAAGAGACAGCTGAAAAATACAAAGAAGAAGAGTAAGCCTTTCGATTTGTAGCAGATTTCTGACATCTTGAATATCGATTACAAAGCTGGCTTTATGCCAGCTTTTTTCATTAAAAACCGCCAAAAACGCCTCACTTTTATTCCCGTGAAAATTATATAGACAGGTCAGAAATAAAGATCCTCTATGGTCTGAAAAAATATTTTTATTTTGTCTAAAAAGGTTTGTTTTTTAATATCTTGCGTTCTATAAAATCAACCATCTGGCCACAAATGAGTCAGTGTTGAAGGTATAAAATAACAACCTCTCGAAATACTTTTTTATTGTGTGAATAACGCTGAAAGTGTTTTAGAGAAAATCCGGGAAATCACCATGAATACAACCTTGTCTTTATTGACTAAAAACGTGCGTGGCGTATTAGCTGCATCAGCCGCGTTTTCAGTAATGGCTGCGGCACCTGTCTATGCACAGGAAGCTGAAGAAAGTGCAAAAGCTGAAGATTTTGAACAAATTGCTGTAGTTGGTTCGCGCGCAGCACCTCGCTCCGTCGCAGACTCAGCGGTGCCAATTGATATTATTTCTGACGAAGAGTTTAAGCAGCAGGGTGCCACAGATATGGTATCTATGATGCAAACTGTTGTTCCGTCTTTTAACGTAAACGACCAGCCAATAAACGATGCTTCAACGCTTGTTCGTCCCGCTAACCTTCGCGGCATGGCATCGGACCACACGCTAGTGCTTGTAAATGGTAAGCGTCGTCACCGCTCTGCGGTCATCACTTTCTTAGGTGGCGGTCTTTCAGATGGTGCACAAGGTCCTGATATTTCTGTTATTCCAGCAGCGGCACTGAAGCAGGTAGAAGTCCTTCGTGACGGTGCAGCGGCGCAATACGGTTCAGACGCCATTGCTGGTGTAATTAACTTCGTACTTAATGATGCGTCGGAAGGCGGTACATTTGAAGCACGTTACGGCTCTTTCTACGAAGGCGACGGCGATATGATTCAGCTGTCAGGTAACGTGGGTTTGCCATTATCTGACAAAGGCTTTCTTAACCTTTCAGCTGAGTACCGTACTGCTGACGATACGTCTCGCAGCGTTCAGCGTGACGATGCTGCTGAACTAGTAGCTGCGGGTAACACCTTTGTTGCAGACCCTGCACAAATTTGGGGCTCTCCTGAAATTAAGCATGACATTAAGCTTTTCGCTAATGCGGGACTTGAGCTTTCCGATACGTCAGAAGCGTATATATTTGGTAACTTTGCCGAGCGTGAAGTTGAGGGGGGCTTTTATTTCCGTAACCCGCACAACCGTGGTGGCGTAAATGATGGCGGTATTGATCCTGCTGATCGCAACGGCGACGGCGTGATTGAAGAGGGGGAAGGTTTTCAGTTGCTGCTAGTTGGTGACTTAACAGGCGATATGTCTGGGAACTGCCCAACAGATATACGCGTTGGCGACAATGTCCTTACTAATCCACGCTACATCAATGAAGTAGCGAACAACCCAGATTGTTTTGCATTTAACGAAATGCTTCCAGGTGGATTCACACCTCGCTTTGGCGGTACGGTAACAGACATGTCTCTTGTCTTTGGTACTAAAGGCGAGTTAGACAACGACATTACCTATGACGTAAGTTTAAACCTTGGTCAAAACGAAGTTGATTTTGCTATTAGCAACACTATCAATCCGTCACTTGGCCCAGAAACGCCAACGTCATTTAGCCCAGGCCGTTACACGCAGTCTGAGCAAACTCTTGATATTGATTTTACAAAACCTTTCGATGTTGGTTTGTATGAGCCGCTATTCGTAGCGACTGGATTCCAATACCGCAACGAGAGTTATGAGAGCGTTGCAGGTGATACTGCCTCTTATGAAATAGGTCCGCTGGCGACACAAGGCTTTGGCATTGGCTCAAATGGTTTCCCTGGCTTGGCGGCCAATAGCCAAGGTCGTGTGTCCCGCAACAACATCGCGCTTTACATTGACGCTGAAGCCTATATCACTGAAAACTTCATGCTAGCCGGTGCGCTACGTTACGAAGACTTCTCTGATTTTGGCGATACCACGAAAGGTAAAATTGCTTTCCGTTGGCAGGCGCTTGAGAACATTGCGTTCCGCGGTGCATTCTCTACAGGCTTTAAAGCGCCTACGCTCGGTCAAAGTAACGTTCGTAACGTAACCACAGCGTTCGGCACAGGTGGTGAGCTTATCGACCGTGCAACGTTGCCACCAACAGATCCGGTATCTCAGCTTAAAGGTGGCGAGCAGTTAACGCCTGAAGAGTCAGAAAGTATCACGTTTGGTGTGGTAGCCGATTTCGATAATGGCCTATTCATTACCGCTGACTACTACAACATAGAACTGACTGACCGTATCAGTACGGCGTCTGGTATCGAGTTGACTGACGAAGATATCGCAGCACTGCTTGCGCAAGGCATTAATGATGCGTCTAGCTTCCAAGAGATCAGTTTCTTTACTAACGACTTCGATACAACGACAGAAGGTGTAGACGTTGTAGCGAATTACGCAATGGAAATGATGGGCGGTGAAACTAAGTTCTCACTTGCTTACAACTGGACGTCGACAGAAGTAGATCGCGCGTCAGAGAACATCTCTGACTTCCGTATTCGCATGCTTGAAGACAACCTTCCAGCAGTACGCTACAGTGCAACAGCGAATCACACCAATGGTGACTGGCGCTTCCTTGCACGCTTGAACTATTACGGTAGCATCTTTGAAGATCACTTAGATTCTGCATTGCCTATCGATAAAGTAGGTTCAGAGTTTACTGTTGACTTAGAAGTAGCTTATAACTTCACTGAAGAGTTTACTGTAACGGTAGGCGCGAAAAACGCCTTTGATGAATACCCAGATGAGAATACACAGTATGCTGGTATCGCAGGTTCGTTGTATCCAACTACCTCACCAATCGGTATTAACGGTGGCTTCTATTATCTAAGAGGTGTTTACACGTTCTAATCGCTAATACTAGCGAAAACAACTTTCACAATTGTTTCGACGTGGAGGGGAGCGTTAGCTCCCCTTTTATTTTCAATATCGAACATCATTTACGTGAAAAGTCATGAAGAAACAGGCATTATTGATGCCATTGTAAGCAATTCGAAACACACAACTTTTATTATTATGACAAGAAAGTCGACAGTAGCTGAAACCTTTTTAAAATACCGCTCGAAATTAATGCGCGCGGTAGGTTCTATTGTTGGCGCTGACGATATTGAAGATATCGTGCAAGAAGCCTTTATAAAGAGCTACGAAGCAGAATTAAAACAAGAAATACAATACGAGCGGACATACATGCTCAAAACAGCGCGTAACTTAGCGCTAAACCATGTTGCTAAAGCTGAAAATAAAAACAAACAGCAGCTGGATGACATGGATATTTTGCCTTACGAACTTGTTGGGCACAGTTTAGAAAAGAATGTAGAAAGTAAAGAGCGCTTTATTCATTTTTGCCGAGCGACAGACACACTGTCAGCTGATGTAAAACGCGTATTTTTACTGAAAAAAGTATATGGCATGCGACAAAAAGAGATCGCAGAGCTTGTAGGGCTAAGTGAAAGCACCGTAGAAAAGCATGTCGCCAAAGGTTTAATGATGTGCTCTAGATATTTAGCTGAGCTGTCAAAGGACAGTGCACCTTCCCGTGCCACTGCTACCGAGACTCAGGACATAAGCAGTAGTTAACATGAACAATATTCGCCAGTTTTCAAGCAAAGAAGATATTCAAGAGCAAGCCTGCCTTTGGATAAGCCGTCTCGATCGCGGTTTAAAAAGTGACGAAAAAGTAGAATTAGACGCCTGGTTGGCAGAGAGTAATGCGCATCGCCAAGCATTATTAGATGCCGCTAGCTTGTGGGACGATATGTCGGTGCTTAACGAACTAAGCGGCCTGTTTCCACAACCAACAACCCGTAGTACCGCTAAAAACAAAGCTTGCCGAAGGCTGCTGTGTGGAGCATCGCTGCTACCTTCTTAGTCATGGCAATTGCTGTTGGCGTCATTGTTCAGCGAACTTGGTTAAACAGCGCTCCTGAATTTGCTGCTATAAGCCAAAAAGTACAAACCGGCGTGGGTGAACAGAAAAATGTAACGCTAGCGGATGGTTCAAAGCTTCACTTGAATACTAACTCTACGGTAACCATAGACTTTACATCGACGGCGCGTAACATTGTTCTTTTGAAAGGCGAAGCTCACTTTGAAGTCGCTCACGATAAAACGCGGCCATTTTCCGTTACTGCGGGAAACAATACGGTTACTGCGGTGGGTACAGCGTTCAATATGCAGTATGTTGATGACAACGCGTTCGAACTTGTTGTTACCGATGGCAAAGTGTTAGTTAAAGACCGCTTCAAAGCGTCGTCTTCTAATGACTCCCTGTTTGGAAAGCGCCCCGTTGCTGAAGAGGGGCTATTGATGTTTGCTGGGGAGAAAGCCACCGTTGTGGGTAAAGTTGAAGCCCGTGAGAGCATGTCACAAAATGAAATTGATGATGATCTAGCGTGGCAGCAAGGTATGATTGTTTTCAAAGGTGAACCTTTGGAATCGGTGCTTGCTGAAATTGGGCGATACACACCCGTTCGCTTCCATATCTCTGACGATAGTTTGCGAAAGCGAAGAGTGGCTGGCTATTTTAAAGTGGGCGATATAAACGGTTTGCTATCGGCACTTGAAAGCAGTTTTAATATTAAATACGAGAAGGTCACTGAAAACAGCATTGAGCTTAAGCTGGCGAAAAGTTAAATATTTCTGAAAGTTAGATGTTATCGGTTATTCCCTGTTGGCATCAATTTATTTAATGTGACACTATAATTAAAATAATAAGCACATCGATTTTTTATCTTGCACTACAGCAATTTTGCGATAAGCAGGCAAACGAAAAAGGCAATAGAGAAGCTGCATGCCCTTGCGTGTTTGGCTGGTTGTCGTTCGCAAAAAAAAATCTGGAAACCTTCAATCTTTTCGATTGGTTCACCTTTGTATATAGCTTCCGGTGTATGCTTATTTCTGTCAGCAACCCCGTCACTCTCTGCGCAAGACGAAAACCGTTTACCCTCTGAAAAAACATCGGCAACTGTGCCTAATGCGTTTAGTTTTTCAATTCCAGCCCAAAACGCTAACGAAGCGCTAACGGAACTGGCAAAGCAAGCCAACACCACGTTACTGTTTCCATTTGACCTCGCGAAAAAAGTCACCACTAATGCAGTCAGCGGTACTTTTACGTTGAATGAAGCATTGGCTCAACTTCTAGAAGGAACGGATTTAGCCGTAGTAACCGACGAAAGTGGGGCATTGAGTATTCGTTCGCGCGCGTCGTTAACAGCAAAAAACGACGAGTACAAAAATGAAGAGCAGCCGGTAGAAGAGCAAGCTAATGGACTTGAAAAAATTGCTGTAGTGGGTACTCGTAATGCGCCACGAAGCGCCGTCGATTCGCCGGTTCCCCTTGATGTCATAGATGCACAAGCGCTGAGTTCACAAGGTAATAGTGATGTGCTGTCTATGTTGAGTGCTATGGTTCCTTCACTCAATGTGAACGACCAGCCCATTAATGACGCTAGCAGCTTGGTAAGGCCTGCAAATCTAAGGGGCATGTCTTCAGATCACACGTTGCTACTGTTAAATGGAAAGCGACGCCATCGTTCAGCCGTTATTACGTTCTTGGGGGGCGGTCTATCTGACGGTGCACAAGGCCCCGACATCTCGGTAATTCCCGCGTATGCTTTGAAGCAAGTGGAGGTGCTTCGAGATGGTGCTTCAGCTCAATATGGCTCAGACGCTATTGCGGGCGTTATCAACTTTGTACTTAATGATGCCCGTGAAGGTGGTAGCGCAGCGTTAAAAGTTGGTGGGTTCAGCGAAGGTGATGGTGAACTGTTTCAAATACAACTTAATAAGGGCTTTGCGTTAGGCGAACATGGCTTTTTAAATGCGACGGCAGAGTATCGGCAGCAAAATGGCACCTCGCGCTCTGTGCAGCGTAATGATGCCCAAGCGTTGATTGACCAAGGAAATAGTTTTATAGCTTTTCCTTCTCAGGTTTGGGGAGCACTTGACGTTAACGAAGATATTAAGCTGGCGCTTAATACTGGGGCAGACCTTTCGTCAACGTCACAGTTTTATAGCTTTGCAACTGCCGCGAGAAGGGAGATAAACGGGGGGTTTTACTTTCGAAATCCTCAAACCCGCGAAGGGGTATTTAGCCGAACGAACCCAAATACGGGGGAACGTCGTCTTATCGTCGCCGACTTAGACGGGTTAGATAACGGCATAGCGTGCCCTTCAATTACGCTATCGAATGACAATGTATTAGACAATGCAAACTACCAACTTATCGCTGATAATTCGACAGAGCTTGGCGCAAATTGCTTTGCTTTTAATGAGTGGTTCCCCGGCGGCTTTACGCCTCGATTTGGTGGCACAATAACTGATGCCTCTATAGCCATGGGCGTAAAACAAGAACTGTCTGGTGGTTGGGCAATGGACATCAGTGCTGCCCTGGGTTACAGCGATATAGAGTACGTCATCTCAAATACGGTTAATCCTTCTCTGGGTCCGCAATCGCCAACGACCTTTTCACCGGGTGGGGTATCGCAAGTAGAGCGAACATTTAATCTGGATTTTACGAAACTCATTCAAACCATCTTCGACGACCCGGTTAGCATTGCAGTTGGTGTAGAGTGGCGAAAGGAAACGTATTTTCAAAAAGCTGGAGATGAAGCTTCGTACATTGCAGGGCCTTTTGCTTTAGAGCCGCCGATAGGTTTAAGTCAGGGCTTTTCAATTGGCTCAAACGGCTTTCCTGGTTATCAGCCGCAATCTGCCGGGCACTGGAGTCGCAGTAATTGGGCAATGTATGCGGATTTGGAGTTTTACGTTACTGACTCATGGCAGTTTGGTGTGGCGACACGGGTAGAGCATTTTAGTGATTTCGGGTCAACATTTGATGGAAAGCTAAGTACCCGTTACAAACTTAATGACACATTTGCATTGAGAGGTTCGGTAAACACAGGCTTTAAAGCGCCGACAGTAGGGCAAAGCAACGTTATTAATGTAACTACGGCCTATGGCCTTAATGGCTTAGAAGATCAAGCTACTTTACCCCCTACAGACCTTATATCGCTCCAGTTAGGTGCTACGCCACTGACTCCGGAAGAATCTGCAAACTTCAGCCTAGGCGTGGTTATGCAAGCAGGTGACAGTTTCTTTGCCACGCTTGATTACTTTAACATCCGCCTTGCCGATCGCATTAGTACAACGTCTGCCATTCCTTTGACCGACGACGATGTCAACGCACTTATTGCTCTAGGCCGTCCCGATGCAGCGAGATATAATTCAGCTAAATACTTTACCAATGACTTTGACACAAAAACACAGGGTGTCGATTTAGTTGTTAATTACAACTTCGCTTTACATGATTGGTCAAATGCATTGCTCATTGCCTACAACTGGACAGACACGCAAGTAGAACGGGTTACTCTTTATCCAGCGCTGACCGATGGCGAAATACAGCTTCAACCTAATCTTACTTCGGCACGAATACGAATGTTAGAGGATAATCTACCTGCGCATCGAGGCAGCATTACACTAGAGCAATCGAGAGGCGCATGGGCATTCACTTGGCGACTGAACTATTATGGAAAGTTTTATGAAGATCATCTTGATGCATCTGCTGGTTTAAATATTTACGGCAGTCCACTCACCACTTTTGATGCGCAGCTCGCTTGGAAAATATTGCCTGATACTCAGCTTAAAATGGGGGCGCAGAACTTGTTTGATGCGCTACCAGATGAAAACCCGTTTAAAGGGGAAGTGGGAGCGCTATATCCACCCACCTCGCCAGGCGGCATTAACGGTGCATTTTACTATGCTGGTATCGAATATAGCTTTAAATAACCCAAAGCAATGGCCAGGCGACTTTTGAAAGAGTAAAAAGGTGGGAAGTTAAAGTGAAACGGTATAACCATAGCCTGCAGTTCAAATAGCTATAATAGGCTTGCTAGAATAAGGTAGCGCTATTTAGCCAACGTCTTTGAACAGTGACTCATCAATAATGGTTTGATCAATGATTTGTTGTGCCATATTTATGCATTTACCGCATTGAGAGCCAAGCTCTAAATGTTGACGTAACTCACGCATATTTCCCACACCGTTTTCTTCAACGGCAGCGCGAATGCTTTTATCAGTTACTCCATAGCACATACAAACAAACATTAAACGTACTCCAAATGAATCTGTAAATGATAATAATTGTTATTCTTTACTTTAGCAAGTGGATAATGACAAATTTAATACAAGGTCAATGGGGAAAGACTGAACCAAGTGGGAGTGTTGGTAGGATCAGTTAAAAAAACTTGTTGTTTAATATTGTTATTTTCCTATTCGTACCTATTTCGTCTGGAAGAAATTTCATATCCAAGTGGTTACGCAACGTAATCGCTTCTATTATTACAATCCAAATATAAATGGAGAGACTCATGAGTGTATTAGTTGGCCGTCCAGCCCCCGATTTTACTGCAGCTGCGGTACTTGGTAGCGGTGAAATCGTAGATTCATTCACGCTAAGTGAAGCAATCAAAGGCAAGAAAGCTGTTGTATTCTTCTACCCACTAGATTTTACGTTTGTATGCCCGTCGGAGCTTATTGCTTTTGACAAGCGTTTTGACGAGTTCAAAAAGCGTGGTGTTGAGGTAATTGGTGTGTCTATAGATTCTCAGTTCTCTCACAACGCGTGGAGAAATACGCCAGTAAATCAAGGTGGTATCGGTCCGGTTAAGTACACCCTCGTTGCTGACGTTAAGCATGACATCTGTCAAGCTTACGATGTAGAGCATCCAGAAGATGGCGTAGCGTTCCGTGGCTCGTTCCTAATCGACGAAGAAGGCATGGTACGTCACCAAGTAATCAACGACCTTCCACTTGGCCGTAACGTTGATGAAATGCTACGCATGGTTGATGCACTAGCATTCCACCAAGAGCATGGTGAAGTTTGCCCAGCGGGTTGGACTGAAGGTAAAGCGGGTATGGATGCGTCGCCTGAAGGTGTTGCTAAGTACCTATCTGAAGAAGCAGACAAGCTATAAGCTAAACTGTTAGTAAATGATAAGAAAACAGCGCCTTTTGGCGCTGTTTTAGTTTATAGCTAGGCTTCGCAAATCTACCCTTGACTCTCTATTGGCCAGCCACCTAACGCTTTGTATCGGTTTACCATATAACAAAATAGCTCTGTGGTTTTCTGAGCATCGTACAGGGCGCTATGTGCTTCGTTTTGATCAAATGCAATCCCCGCAGCACGGCATGCCTTAACCAAAACAGTCTGACCTAAGGCGAGACCTGCAAGACTGGTGGTATCAAAAGAAACAAACGGGTGGAACGGTGTACGCTTTATATTGCAGCGTTCTATCGCGGCATTGACGAAACTTTGATCGAATGTTGCATTGTGAGCAACAATAACTGAACGTTGGCAGTCTGCATTTTTTTGCGCTTTGCGGATACCTTTACACAAGTCCTTCATGGCCTCGCTTTCTTCAATGGCCCCTCGCAAAGCACAATTAGGATCGATGCCGTTAAATTCAAGCGCAGCGGGCTCTAAATTTGAGCCCTCAAACGGGTCAATGTGATAATGAAAGGTTTGATCAGGATGAAGTATACCGTCTTCATCCATTTTCACCGTTACCGCAGCTAATTCTAACAGGGCGTCAGTGCCTGCATTAAATCCAGCTGTTTCAACGTCGATAACAACGGGAAAGTAACCTCGAAAGCGCTGGGAAAGAAGGGGCGGATTGGCAGACATAAACACTCTTGTAATACTGGATTGCGTAAAATAGTTGGCGGCTTTGATGCTTACCAACCTACGAAACATATTGTGTAGGAGAATTATCGCAAGGATACCTCTGAGTTGCCAGTTTCAATTTGTAATCAATAAATCAGATACATAGCAATGGTACAAAACGCGAGTGGTATTAAACGCTAAACTTTTCTACAATTTGGACGATATTCTTAATAAGCGTGCAAAAATTAGAGGATTCACTTTGTGGTCCTGCGTGTAAACTGATTAATCAAGCACATAAATTTACGGCGTATTAATAACCTTTATCCGTATTAGTTTGTCTTTCGTTGTGGTGTCGAAATGGTATCGAAATTAAAATATATCGCTTTATTGGGGTTGGTGGGGTCATTGTCTTCCCACGCTGCCATGCGGCAATATTCCGCAACTATAGAAAGTTCCAACTGGCGTATTGCTAGCGACACCCGTCTTCAGTGTACTCTCAACCACGAACTACCGGGTTATGGCGAAGCTATGTTCACAAGCACAGCATCGAAGCAGCTTAATATGGAGTTTGAACTGGACATGCACTTGTTGCCAAACAAGTTTGACATGGCTGCAGTTTATTCAGTACCGCCTAAATGGATGCCAGGCGTTGCGCCTAAAACTATTGCCGACATGTCTATTCGTAAACAGTACAATGGCGACTTACCACAAGACGCTGCGTGGACAATGCTGTCTGAGTTAGAGAAAGGGTTTTGGCCTACAATTTACTATCAAGACTGGTATAACAAATACGACCAAGTGAGTGTGGCGCTAAATGCCAGTAATTTCTCCGGCGTATACCGAGAATTTGTAAAGTGTGTATCGAATTTATTGCCGTTTGGTTTTGATGACATTGCCTACACGGTATTGTCGTATCAAAACAACAGTACAGAGCTAACCAAATATTCGCAGAAGCGCTTAACCATGATAGGTGAATACTTAAAAGAAGACAGCGAGCTTGAGCTTGTGCTTCTTGATGGTTACACCGATAGCTACGGCGGTCGCTATAATAATGAACAGTTGTCTATTCGACGTGCTAACGAAGTAAAAAGCTATTTGACTACGCTAGGTGTACCTGAAGATCGAATTCAGTTAACAGGCCACGGTGAGAAACGCCACATTGCGCCAAACGATACGCGAGAAAGCCGCGCCCAAAACAGACGCGTGGTGGTGCGACTTTCAAAATCCTAGGCGCTAATTGTCGCGCCTACACTCGCTTTTAAATGCGTTAGTTTAATTTTTCTCGCCACCTTAATACCGGTACTAAATGATCGGTGAAAACTCCGTCAGCACCTACCACCTTGTCTAAAACTTCCAAGACTTGTTCTGAACTCATACCTGCCGGTAGTGCATCATGTCGGTAGGTGTAGGGGTGGATTGTCAGGTTATTTTCGTGGGCGTAGGCAATCCATGCCGCGGCTTCTATTTTTCCTTGAGCCATCGCTTCATTATCAAGTAAATGGCCTAACCAAGGGCCTATGCCGTCGGTATACAACGCAACCTGCTGCATGCCTTCCTGAGTGCGCAGCCAGTTATAATCTGTGTCGCTTTCGCCCCAGTCATTTTCGCCAATCAGCATCACAACTTTGCCTTTATAGCCCAGGGTTTCACGAATGCGCTTAACTTCGTTAAAATCGAAGCATTGCAGGTAGCTATTACCGCTCTCTCCACCAAACCCGTAAGCATTTAAAGCATCCACAACGATTTTACTGGCATCAACGCCTTCTTTAATGTGAAAGGCAGGGGACTTTACTTCAGGATAAACCCCTACAGACGTCCCAAATTGGCGATTTAGCTCGCTGATTAGCTCAAAGTGTTCATTTAACGTGGCCACTTTAAAATTAGCACGCGTGCCGCGGTACCTATTTTTAAAAACTTGCTTCCCGTCACTGTTAGCGCGCTCGTGTACCCGTAGTTGTCGCAGTTCTTCAAGAGTAAAATCACGCGCGTAATAGCGTCCGTCATCGCGGTGGCGTGCAGGAAACACATCTTCTACATTGGTGACCGTTTCTAAGTGGATGTCGTGTAGCACAACGGGTATGTCGTCTTTGGTGATAACAACATCTTGCTCAATAAAATCAGGGCCCAGAGAAAAGGCGAGGGTAGCTGCTTCGAGGGTATGCTCAGGTAAATAGCCCGACGCGCCGCGATGGGCTATCACGGTAAAGTGCGTTTCAACATTTTCTTGTGTGTCAGCGTGTGTTTGCGCACTCTCGTTATTTGCAGCCATGGCCGATAACGCACTGCCAGCAGCAACTGCACCGGTAAAAGCGACAAACAACGCTGGCAGAATAGCGGCCAGTATTGCTATTGGCTGACTGCGTAAGCCTATATTGTGCGCTGCTCGAGATTTCCGACATATCGCTGTTCTAGCTTGGCTTTTGTTTTTATCATTTTGCGAAAATAATAAGCGGTTACGTAGCATGTCGTGTCACTCCATGTGGTTTTTCATCGGTTTTTTTCCAGTGCCGCACGTTTTTAAGTTGATAGTTTGGCGACTTAAGCGTTCAAATCGCTCTGATTACGCTGGCTGCATCTTTAGTTCTTGTTTTTGAGCCATTTCATAGCGAAATGGATTTATTTTGTATGAGTTCTATTGCATACCCATCGGGGTCGCGAACAAAAGCAATAACAGTGGAGCCGCCTTTAACTGGCCCCGGTTTACGATATACATCAGCGCCATTTGTTTCTAAGTTTTCACAAAACTGATAGATATCATCGACCTCAATCGCAATATGACCATACGCGTTACCTTTATCGTAGGTGTTGTCGCCCCAGTTATAGGTAAGCTCTAAGACGGTACTCTCGGTTTCATCGCCATATCCTACGAAAGCTAGCGTGTATTCATACTCTTTGTTTTCAGACTGACGAAGAAGGCGCATGCCCATTAGTGAGGTATAAAAGTGAAGAGAGGCCTCTAAGTTTTCAACTCGAAGCATGGTGTGAAGCATTCGCATAATAAATTCCCATTGGAGCCACCGGAATAATGCGGTGGCACACTGCACTGTGATTGCGTGTTGGGCGTTACTTTTTGTACACATAAATACTGTGGGTACTTTATTTTAGTAAACGCAAACAACACGCTTTTATGATAATTAGGAAATGTTAACGCTTTAAGACAATATTACAATTCTAGTTAAACGTACTATACCTGCGGTAACACGCCGCGATTACGAACATTTTAAGTCTCGCTGAGTGGGTAATTATCTATGCGGACTGGTATTAATAGCCCCATAGGCCGATATTATCAATTTTAAGACGGCGAGGTTGGCTCAATAGGTACACCACCATGTTACCTAAATCTTCATTTTGAATCAGGCCTTCGTCCACTTTCTCTGTTACTGCTTTCTGCGACTGAATCAGTGCAGGGTTTAGGGAATGTACATGAATACCGTAGGGGCGAACCTCTTCTTGCAACGCTTTTCCAAGCCCCACCATCGCAAATTTTGATGCACAGTAAACGCCTGCATTGGCATAGCCGTTCAATGCCGCCTGAGAAGCGATATTGATAATGTAGCCTTCCTTGTTGTTAATCATGTGAGGCACGACCTCTTTGCTCATGAGAAAAGTCCCTTTTACGTTAGTATCCATTACTTCGTCCCAATCATCTTCACTGGTTTCCCAGATAAGCGTTTCTTTACCAAAACCACTGTTATTAATTAGAACGTGTAGCTCGCCAAATGTAGCTTTTACCTTTTTGACAAAGTTGGCGACCTCATCGCTTCTTGATACATCACAAACTTGACCAACGACCTTGCCCGGGAATAGGGCGTCGAACTGTTCTACAGTCTGCTTGATCGTATTTTCAGTACGCCCGCATATGGCGACGTTCATTCCTGCTTCAAGCAGAAAGTGTGCGATAGTTTTACCTAGCCCTTTTCCGCCTCCAGTAATAATGGCTGTTTTACCTGCTAACGCATACATGTCTGTCATAACTTAAACCTTAATGAAAAAAATAAGGTTAACCGAGCTTTCAACTGCCTTGAACAAACATACGTATTCAGCTTCTCAAAAAACATTTTTGTAAAAAAGTTGTGTTTTGGTTAAAAAATAAACTGAAAACTAGTGGACATTACTCTCAATAACCTGTACCTTTCGCATCGCTCTAGATATGTTATTTGCTTTACCTAATACTGCGCTGTACCTCTTTTTTAAATCTTTCAAATTGAAGTTTTATATAGATATACAACTGCTTTACTAGCTTGGAGATGTCTATAGCTATTCGGTGGTTTCCACCATTACATCAATTTTTTAAAAGGTTTTTATTATGTCTAATTCTGTAAACGGTACAGTTAAGTGGTTCAACGAAGAAAAAGGTTTTGGTTTCATCACTCCTGAAGCTGGCGGCAAAGACGTATTCGTACATTTCCGTTCAATTACTTCTGACGGTTTCAAAACGTTGAAAGAAGGCCAAGAAGTTAGCTTCGAAGTTGAACAAGGCCAAAAAGGTCCACAAGCTGCTAACGTAGTAGTTCGATAAGACCTCTATGCTTATCTAGGGTCATTTCTCTTATCTGAAGTGGCCTCATAAAATATGGGCTCTTTCTGAAACTTTGTGTTCACGCAAGAGCCTAATTATCGTTTTTCGATTTCTTTACCCAACCTGCGAGGAATTCAAAAAAAACAACATTAATAAAGAAGTATTTACTATGCAATTTCAAGATTCCATTTCTACCTTTAATAGCGCCATATCACATGCGTTAATTTCTAATATCTCCATAAATAAAACAACCGTTGCCTTTAAACATGCGAATACGTATAGGCATGTAGAATTGCCATCAAGGCAAGAAGCAAAGCGATTTGTTGCCCAGCTTATTCAAGCGCAATAAAACGTAAGTATTTCGGACTAGCAGAGGCGAGGGCAAGCAGAGTACTGGTAAGCATTGGCCAGCACGAGATGCACTGACCAATGTTCGATGATTACTAACGTGTAACTACTGTTTAGCTTTTAAGTTAACGTCCGAGTCAGCTAGCAAGTATATGCTTGCTGCGTAGGCTGCAATATTTTGCGCAAGCTCATCGGGGTCAATTTTATCTAAGGTATCATCTGGCGTGTGGTGAAGATCAAAATAATCTCTACCGTTTTGGTTTAGCCTAATCGTTGGTACGCCTTTCGCTGCAAGCGGAATAATGTCAGGGCCGCCGCCAGCAATGTCTGAACCGCCACGCACTATCCCTAGCGGTGATAAAATCTTCGCGATTTCGTCGACTAGCACAGTCGCTTCGGGGTTCACGTTTGACACAAGCTGCCAGATAGTTTGCGCGCCAAAGTCAGACTCTGTGGCCAGAACGTGGTTTTCAAGGTTCTTTTCGTGTTGTTTAGCGTAAGCAAAGGCGCCTAATAGGCCCACTTCTTCAGCGCCAAACATAACCACACGAATGGTGCGTTTTGGGCGCTCTGGCAGTGAAGCAATTAACGCAGCAGCTGCCGTGGTAATAGCAACGCCCGCGCCGTCATCAACAGCACCAGTACCTAAATCCCAGCTGTCTAGGTGGCCGCCAATAAGGATAATCTCTTCGGGCTTCTCACTGCCCACTAAATCCAGTATTACGTTGCCGCTGTTTACTTCGCCTTTCCATTTCGATTCAGAGTGAAGCGACAATGACAGCGGTTTACCTAAGTTATGTAAACGTCGTAAATGGTCTGCGTCAGGGTTTGAGATAGCGACTACGGGAATATCTGCCCAATTATCGCCGTCTGAACTCATCATGCCTGAATGAGGAAAACGATGAGAGTCAGAACCTACTGAGCGCACGACCAGCGCTTCAGCGCCACCGCGTTGCGCATGTTGCCAACCAATACGGCGACGTTGATTTGCTTGACCATAGCCTGCACCTGTTTGGCTTTTAACCATGGCGTCGCCATCGACAAATGCAATTTTGCCTTTAAGGGCACCATCTTTAACTGCGGTTAGCGCGTGAATGTCTCTGAAATAAACGATGTCTGCATTGATCTCCCTTTCAGAAGGCGCTGCGCCGCCAAGGGCTGTGCCGTAAAGTGGTTGGGCATAAGGCGCCGTGAGTGAAATGTGTAGGTGGCCTCTATCCCAAAATGGCATAGTGAATTCTTCTATGCTGACTTTATCAAAACCAAGACGCTCGCCTACCACCACGCCCCAATCTCTGGCTCGCTTTTCAGCTTCAGAGCCGCCTAAGCGAGGGCCAATCTCAGTGGTTAGTGATTCAACAATGCTGTAGCCTAAGTCACTTTTCAGCGCTTTTTGAATTAATGCTTCCGCATTTTTCTTTTGCTCGTCAGTAATGGGGGAAGTTTCTGCAAAAACACCAAAACTGCATGCACTTACTAATGCACCAAACGCTAGCTTTCTAGCGATAGTATTCAATCGAGACATGTGTTCTCCATGGATTTATTTTTATATTTCTTTTTTATTTGCGCGAGCAAAACGTTAACCCATCCATCATAGCCAATTTGATTGTCCCTTTCGAGGCAAACCACAAGGCTAAGTCGTATGTTAATCGCAAAATCGTTTGTGTGAGTAAGTGAATGGAATTAAAAAAAGAGGAGCCTAATGGCTCCTCTTTAAAAATGTTCTATTTGCGCTTCTTTTTAAGCGCCAACTTTTGCTTTTTCTCTTGTTCTTTCAGCACTTCGTTAATAAAACTCTTTCTGCCGAACTCACGTGTGATAACACACTTGTTTAAGTCGAAACCGCGGGCAGGGCAGTATTCTCTACCGTACAAGATAATCTGTAGATGCAGGTCGTTCCATCTTTCTCTAGGGAACAAGCGTTTTGCGTCACGCTCTGTCTGCTCAACACTCTTTCCGTTCGACAAACCCCAGCGGTACATTAAACGGTGAATATGAGTATCTACCGGGAAAGCAGGAATGCCAAAGCCTTGAGACATAACCACAGCAGCAGTCTTATGACCCACAGCGGGCATGGCTTCCAGCGCTTCAAAGTTTGCAGGCACTTCACCATTGTGCTGCTTGATGATCATGTCAGACAAATGCCAAATGCCTTTGGACTTCATGGGAGACAAACCACAAGGACGGATAATGTCTTGTATTTCTTCAATACTCATTAGCACCATGTCGTAGGGATTATCTGCGCGAGCGAATAGCTTTGGCGTAATTTGATTAACGCGCTCGTCGGTACATTGAGCCGACAGTAGAACTGCAATGAGCAACGTATAAGGGTCTTTATGATCTAAAAAGATAGGAATTTCCGGATAAAGGTCATCCAGTATTCGCATGATTTCTTTTACTTTTTCCTGCTTAGAAAGCGGCTTGTCCGGCTTAACTACATCATTCATTTCTAAATACTTTTTTTTGCATGTTTTAGCGTTTAGCTTTCGGCGGTAACGCGTACCCGTTCAGCCTTTACTGCTGGCGATGTTTGCTTAGCGGCTAACTTTGCATCAATACTGTTTTTGATAGCAATGAGAAGACCCATACCTAAAAAGGCACCAGGCGGCAGTATCGCAAGCAAAAACGGATTTTCAGTGTTGAAAAGCGTTATGGTCCAGTTCTCAGCAATTGAGCCAAACAGTCTGTCTGCCCCTGCTAGTAATGTACCTGCACCCAATATCTCGCGCATACCACCTAAAATGACCAGCACTGCGGTAAAACCCAGTCCCATCATGAGTCCGTCGTAAGCAGAGGCGAGCGGCCCATTTTTCGACGCAAAGGCCTCTGCGCGGCCTATGATGGCGCAGTTAGTTACAATCAGCGGAATGAAAATACCTAGCGCTAAGTAAAGGTCATAGGTGTATGCATTCATTAATAGCTGAACAATGGTAACGAACGCAGCAATGATCATAACAAAAACGGGAATGCGAATTTCGTTTCTTACCACATTACGAACGAGTGAAACGGTAACGTTACTGCCAATGAGTACCAACATGGTAGCAAGGCCTAACCCGAGACCATTGATAAACGTCGCGGTAACGGCCAATAGCGGGCACAAACCTAACAGTTGTACCAGCGCAGGATTGTTCTTCCAAAGCCCTTGTAAAGACAGGTCGCGAAAATCAGTCACGTTATAGCTCCTCTACACTATGAGGTTGAGCCTCATTCACGTTAATCGCATCAATCGTTTCAACGGAATCTGTATTTGCGCAGGTGTTAGGAGCGTTGAAAAGTGCAGATTGGTTGGCCTGTGCATAAAGCAAGGCTTCGCGTACTGCTCTTACTACTGCTCTCGGCGTGATGGTAGCGCCAGTGAACTGATCGAACTCACCACCGTCCTTTTTGACCTGCCAAGGCGCCAAATTGTCGGGTGAAAAAGGCCTGTCACTGAACGTCGTTATCCAGTTGCTAACGGCAAGCTCTATTTTATCGCCAAGCCCAGGGGTTTCTTTGTGTTCGATAACGCGCACGCCAAGCACCCTCATACTGATGCTATTAGTGTTGGGCGCAGAAATATCGGACGCATTCTCGTCTTGCTGAGATGACTTCTGAGGTGTTGAGTCAAGCTCGGCCAACTCCGAGAGCGCTAACGCGGTGATATTGAGATTTTTGCTCTCACCGTCGAGCGAGTCAGTACTCAAGCTGCCTGGTGTGTTTCCACCAACTTGTGTATCCACTTTTACACCAACAACGATATCGATATCTCCACTGTATCCGTCTGGAGCAGTGGCTTCTAATACTAATGCGCTAGGTTGGCCATTTAACGTCGCACGATATATTTTGTGGGCTTTTTTGTTGCCAAGTTCAGGTGCATTGACCTCTGTGCAGTTGGCGTAAAGGGCATTGTCGTGGAATTCGCTAGGCACGACTTCATTAAGTACGCTTAGCAGTTTTTGCTGCTTTTGTTGCTCAATTTTATCTTGGGTGCCAAAAAATGTGAGTGCTATTAATGCTGTGGTAACAACGGCAAACGCACCTAACATAAGGCCGTTTTTGGCCAGGCTTTCTTTCATCATTAGTGTTTACCTCGACCTTTTACGTTTTTGCCGTACACGCGAGGACGGGTATAGTAATCAATCAAAGGCACCGCCATATTCATAATAATAACCGCAAACGCGACAGCATCAGGGTAACCACCAAAGGTACGGATTATTACCACCCAAAAGCCAATCGCTGCACCAAATATAATGCGGCCTCTTGGTGTTGTTGACGCTGAAACCGGGTCGGTGGCGATAAAGAAGGCGCCTACCATTACTGCACCGTTAAACAGGTGAAATAGCGGTGAAGCGTAGTAATCGGCGTTTGCTAAATGAAGCAGTGATGCACAAACAAACACGCTTAGCAGCATACCTCCCGGGATATGCCAGCTGATAACGCGGGTCTTCCATAGGTAGAGGCCACCAAGTAGGTATGCAAGACTCACCATTCCCCATCCAGCACCAGCAGCTTCGAATACCCCGCCATCGAAGATTGGCTTCGCTAATGACTCTGAGTATGTTACGCCTTGCGTTAGGTCGGTTTTCAATGTGTCTAACGGTGTAGCCATGGTTACACCATCGGCAATGGTTTTGAGTTGAGTGACATCGTATCCGCTAGTAGTAAAACCAGTAAATATGAGTGATACCGAATCAAAGAAACTTGGCGTAATGCCAGCGTGAGTCGCAGGAGGCAGCCATAGGCTCATAGCCGCAGGGAATGAAATAAGCAGCACCACATACGCAATCATGGCAGGGTTGAAAATATTAAAGCCAAGCCCGCCGTAAACCTGTTTAGCCACCGCAATAGCGAAGAAAACACCCGTTACTGTCATCCACCAAGGTAGGGTAGGAGGAATACTAATTGCGATGAGTAAGCCGCTTAATACTGCGCTGTAATCTGTTAATGTGCGCTCGATGGGGCGATTTCTTAAAAATAAAATCACGCCCTCAATGACCAGTGCACTCACTACCGCAATGATGGCTTGAATGAGCATTCCCCAGCCAAAAAAGAAGGATTGTGCAATTATGCCAGGGAGCATGGCATAAATAACCATACGCATGACTTGGCCAGTATCGCGTTTAACCCGTTGGTGTGGTGAACTCGATAAACTTAACTTCATTATGATTCTTTCTCTTGTTCAGCTGCTGCTTTTTTTGCTTTAGCCTTTGCTACTGCAGCTGCAATGCGCGCCTTTTTCTCTTCAGCTTGATTTGACGAGACTGCGTCGTTAGCGTCAGTCTCGACATCAGGACTCGATGCTTGCGTTTTTTGCGAAGCGGCCTTTTTAGCTTTCGCTTTCGCTACCGCCGCTGCGATCCTAGCCTGCTTTTCATCTAGCTGTTCTTTGGACTGACTGTCTGGTTGCTCATCTAATTGAGTTGGCGCACTCTGCACTGAAACTGACTTATCAGGTTGCCCGTCATCGCTATTTTTAGCTGCTTTTTGCGCTTTAGCTTTAGCGATTGCCGCGGCAATACGCGCTTTTTTCTGCGCTTCAGCGGTTAGCTCTGAATTAGCTTCAGTATCGGAAAGTTCAGTATGTTTTTCGCCTTGAGAGCCCGCAGGTTTTTCTGTTGAAGATACTTCAGACTGGCTGGCTTGCGCGGCTTTTTTTGCTTTTGCTCTAGCGATAGCGGCAGCAACTTTAGCTTTTTTCTCATCTTCTGGCGATGATGACTGATTACTTGGCTGGTCTGTGGTTGATGGTTCGACAGCGCTTTCATCTTGCGTTTCGTTTTGAGCTTGTGCGGCTTTCTTCGCTTTTGCTCTTGCGATTGCTGCAGCAACCTTTGCCTTTTTGTCATCTTCTGGCGATGACGCCTGTTCAGCTTGCTTATCCGCGCTTTCAAGTTGAGCTTCGTTCTGGGCTTGTGCGGCTTTTTTCGCCTTTGCTCTGGCAATAGCTGCCGCTACTTGTGCTTTTTTATCATCTGCTGCAATGCTTGGGTTGTCGGTATTTGTTGTATTACTGTCACCCTTTGCGTTGGCCTGCATAGCCGCTTTCTTTGCTTTCGCACGCGCAAGCGCCGCCGCTACTTTGTCCTTTGCCTCATTTGAACCTGAATCGACAGCGCTATTCACATTATCGGCTACAGCATTTTCTTCTTTGGCTTTGTTGGCGGCTAAACGTGCTTCTTTTGCTTTTCTATGTTTTTCTTCGCGCTCAAGTTTTTCGCGCTCTAAACGTTCTTTACGTGCTTCAAAACGCTGTTTAGCCTTCTCAGCCTTGTTCTTTTCATCACGCTGAATACGTATTTCGGATTTAGCCTGGCGGTAATAATGCACCAATGGGATTTCACTGGGGCAAACGTAAGCGCACGCGCCGCACTCTATACAGTCGAAAAGGTCGTATTCTTCGGCTTTGTCGTATTCTTTTGCTTTGGCGTGCCAAAACATTTGTTGGGGGAGCAATGACGCAGGGCATGCGTCGGCGCATGCGCTACAGCGAATACAGGGGCGCTCTGCATTGTCGTCTACCAGCTCTTTTTTTGCTGGAACCAGCAAACAGTTTGTGGTTTTTACTACGGGGATCGAAGCGTCTGATAAGGTAAAGCCCATCATAGGCCCGCCCATAATCACTTTAGGTGCTTTCTGTTTTTTCGGGTTGTAGTTTGCTTCATTCAATAGATGAGAGACGGGCGTACCCAACAACGCTCTAAAATTGCTTGGTGATTCAACGGCTTCACCAGTTACGGTTACAACCCGTTCAATTAGCGGCTTACCGTGTAAAATAGCGTCTGCAATGGCATAGCAGGTACCCACGTTGAACATCATCACGCCTACGTCGGCAGGCAACCCATTTCTCGGTACTTCTCGCCCAGTCAGTACCTGAATCAGCTGTTTTTCTCCGCCGGCAGGGTATTTAGTTTCAACGCTAATAACGCGATAGTCTTTCTTATCCTGACAGGCAATATTAAGTGCTTCGAAAGCCTCGGGCTTGTTGTCTTCAACGGCCACCACAATGGCCTTCGGCCCAATAAGGTGAGTAAGAATGTCTAGACCCTGGCGTATTTGCCAGGCATGCTCACGCATCAATCGATCATCAGAAGTAATGTAAGGCTCGCACTCAATCCCATTTAAAATAAGAAACTCAACAGGTTTAGACGTTGAGGTTTTTATATGGGTAGGGAAGCCGGCACCACCCATTCCTGAAATTCCTGCTTGGCAAATAGCTTCTATAAGCTTGTTCTTATCTATGTCGCTATAATTTGCTATTGGAGATAGGTCGCACCATGTGTCTTTACCGTCAGGACGTATCGAAATACACATTTCTGTTAGGCCGCTAGGGTGCGCTACAACATGTGGTGCAATCGCAACAACCTCGCCTGAGGTTGGCGCATGAACTGGCACAGAAAAAGGCGATGAGCTTTGCGAAAGAATTTGGCCTTTCAATACGCTATCGCCAACTTCTACGCAGCAGATACCGTCTGAGCCAATGTGCTGCCTTAAAGGAACAATCAATAATTCGGGTAACGACGGTTTCTTTATTACTGATGTATTAGATAGAGATTTCTTATCGTCGGGATGTACGCCACCTGGAAATGAGTACATCTTTCCCGCTTCGAGGGTCTCTATAATTGAATCAAAACTTGGATACATCACAATTACGACACCATTTTGATGGGAATATCACCTTTAGGCGATGATTCAAAATCCCACTTCCATGTAGAAGTTGTTTGAACAATTGGTACCATGTCGATACAGTCGACAGGGCAGGGATCTACACATAGGTCACACCCTGTACATTCATCAGTAATAACCGTGTGCATGTGTTTGGCGGCACCTAAAATGGCGTCGACAGGGCAGGCCTGAATACATTTGGTACAGCCGATACATTCGTCTTCGCGTATAAACGCGACTTTTTTAACGTCTTCTTCACCGTGAGCAGCATCAAGAGGTTTTGGTTCAACCCCCATCAAATCTGCGAGCTTTTTAATCGTTGCCTCGCCACCAGGTGGGCACTTATTAATATCATCACCGTCTGCAATTGCCTCAGCATAAGGCTTGCAGCCCGGATATCCGCATTGGCCACACTGAGTTTGTGGTAGTACGGCATCTATTTGCTCAACAAGTGGGTCGCCCTCAACTTTAAAGCGGATGCTCGCGTAGCCCAGAACCAAGCCAAAAATAAGCGCAAGGACGCCAATGGCAACAACGGCGAATATAATAGCGGTAGATATCGTCATTACACTTTCACCAGTCCACTAAAGCCCATAAATGCGAGAGACATGAGACCAGCGGTTATCATAGCGATTGAGGCACCTTTAAAAGATACAGGTACATCAGCAGCAGCTAGACGCTCACGCATGGCCGCAAATAACACCAGTACTAGAGAGAACCCTACAGCAGCGCCGAAACCATAAATAAGACTCTGCATGAAATTATGCTGTTCGGTAAGGTTTAATAGCGCTACACCAAGCACTGCACAGTTGGTTGTGATAAGAGGAAGGAAAATACCTAACAATCTATATAAGGTAGGGCTGGTTTTGTGCACGACCATTTCTGTGAACTGAACCACCACCGCGATAACAAGAATAAAAGCAAGCGTTCTAAGGTAACCGATGCCCAGTGGAGCAAGTAAATAGGTTTCCACTAGGTAGCTCGACGCAGAGGCAAGGGTGAGTACAAATGTGGTGGCCATAGACATGCCCATAGCAGTTTCAAGTTTGCCAGACACACCCATAAACGGGCATAAGCCGAGAAACTTAACCAACACAAAATTGTTAACCAGTACTGTACCAATCAATAGCAGTAAAAATTCAGTCATGAATAACGCAATTCCTTCGAGGAATTTTGACGGACAATGCCCGCGAATTAAAAAGAAAAACAGATTAGGTCTATTATCCCTTTTTAGAACGGGTTTAACAACTTGATTGAATTAGGGTTATTTAATGTCTAAACGCGTTGTTTTAGGAATTAAAATAGAATGAAGTGGGTGAGGCGATTAAGAGCCAACTAAGTGGCTCCCCCTCCCCGACTCGAACGGGGGACCTGCGGATTAACAGTCCGTCGCTCTAACCAACTGAGCTAAGGGGGAATCGACACCTAAGTTGTTTGCTGAAGTTGGCTCCCCCTCCCCGACTCGAACGGGGGACCTGCGGATTAACAGTCCGTCGCTCTAACCAACTGAGCTAAGGGGGACCTGTGCTTCAACGGAGGCGAATATTAAAGACGTACTTAGGAACTGTCAACAACATAAATGAAATATTTGTGCTGACTGCGCAAAAAATAGCTTTTTACGGCTTTTATGTTCATTTTGTCGTCAATGCTGAGAAAGTGATGGTTAATAACTGCACATTATTCCCTCATCGCTTATGAACAAGAGGTTGTTTTAGTAATTGATAGTTTTACCATCTCGTTTACTTATATATCTCACTTAAGTTAAAGGGTATAACTAAATAGAATAAAAAAGCGCTTCCATACTGGTATTATGTACAGGTTTTAATAAATCTGTAACCTGTACCTGAGGATTAAAAGGTTAGTCACCACTTACGTGCTGAGAAATTAATCGAGCACGAAATCCCGCCGAATATGGTCTGGCGTTAGTTATCCACTAAATCTGTGGATAACTATGTTGATAGCTTAGAATCGCTGTAGTTATTTACGAGATCGCTTACGTATTGATCTAATCAGGTTATGGCGTTATTAAGTGGATAATCTTTTTAATACAAAGCTTTAGGGTGTTTTTTTTGATCTTGTTTCCCGATCAGAATAGATCGGTTGAACAAAAATTAGCTTGTGTGTTAATTCAACGAATGCCTAAATGCTATTCAATGAAATCCATCTTAATTCTCAACGCCTTACATTTTGTTAACATTTTTGTGTGTCTTTTAAACGCTCTATTTGGATAGCTCGATGTGCCCGAGACGTTTTGCCTGCATATTAAAAGTGAAACAGGATAGAAATTAAACTGTAATGAAAACATACGCACGAGTTTTGATTTATTTTTACAAAAAACTAGTAGTTTTGTGGCGTAGCCAGCGAAATGGTTCATCGCACGTACTTTTGTCAAAAACATCGCTTTTTATACAACCCTCTTATGCTTTGTTTTGTTTGTCGAATACGCATAGCTAAATAGTGTTCACTCTTTTACACTAACGCGCAATTGATGAGGGGATTTTTAGTTTGCCGGAGCTCAAGTGATAAAAAGTAACGCTAAACAACGTACTTCCGACTTATTGGAAGGAGATATAGGTACTACGTTAAAGCGTATGACTATTCCCATGATTCTGGGAATGGTAATGATGATGAGCTTTGGACTTATCGATACCTTTTTTGTGAGCTTGTTGGGCACCGACCCTCTAGCTGCTATTAGTTTTACCTTTCCCGTTACTTTTACCGTAATAAGCCTAAACATAGGTTTAGGTATTGGTACCTCTGCAATTATAGGCAAATTACAGGGCAGTAAAGAAATAACCAAGTCTCAACATTATGCGACGGGTTCATTAATGCTGTCCGTTTTGCTTGTGGGTGCATTAGCTGCAATTGGCTTTTTCACCATAGAGCCTGTGTTCAAGTTGCTTAATGCAACAGACAATCTCATGCCTTACATATCTGACTATATGGGATTATGGTACTTGTCGAGTATCTTTCTGGCCATGCCGATGGTGGGCAATAGTGTGCTGCGAGCGTGTGGCGATACCCGCACACCCAGTATTGTTATGGCGG
Organism: Alteromonas sp. 5NW40-0090; assembly: GCF_057552975.1. Taxonomy (NCBI): domain Bacteria; kingdom Pseudomonadati; phylum Pseudomonadota; class Gammaproteobacteria; order Alteromonadales; family Alteromonadaceae; genus Alteromonas; species Alteromonas sp. 5NW40-0090. Next base: position 227,250 of record NZ_BAAJLT010000001.1, on the reverse strand, counting down.
CAGGCGGCGGATTAAACGCGTTGCTTGATCCTATATTCATTTTCGGCCTTGGGCCCATTCCAGCAATGGGAATAAAAGGCGCGGCACTCGCTACCTTCATAGCGTGGATAGTTGGTGCATTATGGATTCTTTATATTTTAGCCGTTCGTCGAAAGTTGATGTTGCCTCGACTGCTGACACTTGCCGAGCTGCGTGATAGCAGCCGTGAAATTCTCAAAATAGGACTACCTGCGGCGGGTGCTAATATGCTTACCCCTGTTGCCGGTGGCGTGATGACAGCTGTAGTTGCTGGTTACGGCGCCGAAGCGGTTGCAGCGTGGGGAGTAGGAAATAGAATGGAGTCTATTGCAAGTATTGTTGTGCTAGCACTTTCCATGACACTGCCTCCATTTATCAGTCAAAACGTTGGGGCAGGCCAAGTAGAACGGGTAAAAACGGCATATTCGCTTACATTAAAATTTGTTCTGGTTTGGCAGTTCGCCATTTTTCTTGTTATGTGGGGACTGTCTAGCTGGATAGCCGTCGCTTTTGCTAATGAAGCAGAGGTAAGCGTACTAATACAGTTGTTTCTTATGATTGTGCCGCTGGGTTATGGCATGCAAGGCATTATCATTCTGACTAACTCATCGTTGAATGCCATGCATCGTCCAATGACGGCATTAACGTTAAGTGTCATCCGCTTATTTGTTTTCTTCGTACCTATCAGCGTTGCGGGTAGTTTTCTATTTGAACTGAAAGGGTTATTTGCAGGAACAGTCATTGCCAATATTGCAATGGCGTGTGTTTCATTTGTTGTTTTCAAACGTGCGATTACTCAGTTTGAATCAGATAAAGAAACGTCTGAGCACAGCTAATACCAGAGCGGCTATTTAAGGTTGTGCGGTTTTAATGTGAGTAGTTTGACCGCAAGCAAGATGTTAAGCAGTAAGCTAAAGAAAAGGTTAAGTAAATGAGTAGAGGGTTTGAGCTTCATTCTAAATACAAGCCAGCAGGCGACCAGCCAAAAGCAATAGAAGCTTTGGTGGATGGCCTAGAAAGTGGCTTGGCCGGCCAAACACTGCTAGGTGTTACGGGGTCGGGTAAAACCTTTACCATGGCTAATGTCATTAAAGAAGTGCAGAGACCAACGCTTATTCTTGCACACAACAAAACCTTAGCTGCTCAGCTTTACGGTGAGATGAAAGAGTTCTTCCCCAACAACGCCGTAGAGTACTTCGTTTCATATTATGATTATTATCAGCCAGAAGCCTACGTTCCAAGTACAGATACCTTTATTGAGAAAGACGCATCAATCAATGATCACATTGAACAAATGCGACTGTCCGCCACTAAAGCGTTGATGGAGCGCAGAGACGTAGTCATTGTAGCGAGTGTGTCGGCTATTTATGGTTTGGGGGACCCTGAATCCTACATGAAGATGCTATTGCACCTTCGCCAGGGCGACACCATGGACCAACGTGACATTTTACGTCGCCTTGCAGAACTGCAGTACAAGCGTAACGATTTAGCCTTTGAAAGGGGTACGTTCCGTGTGCGTGGCGATGTTATAGATATTTTCCCTGCGGACTCTGAAAAGCAAGCCGTAAGGGTCGAGCTTTTTGACGACGAGATAGATAAAATTAGCCTGTTCGACCCGCTAACCGGGGCTGTCGATAAGTCAGTTATTCGAGCAACGGTTTTTCCTAAAACGCATTATGTAACCCCACGAGAGAAAATCCTCAATGCTATTGAGCATATCAAGGAAGAACTTGGCGATCGCAAAAAGCAGCTTCAGGAGGCGAACAAGCTGATTGAAGAGCAGCGTATTTCACAGCGAACCCAGTTCGATATCGAGATGATGATGGAGCTTGGCTATTGTTCTGGGATCGAGAATTACTCTCGCTATCTTTCAGGAAGAGCACCGGGCGAACCACCTCCAACCTTATTGGACTATTTTCCAGCAGATGGCCTAATGTTTATCGACGAGTCTCACGTAACTGTCTCTCAAGTAGGGGCAATGTATCGCGGGGATCGCTCTAGAAAAGAGACCTTGGTGGAGTTTGGTTTCAGGCTGCCGTCGGCATTGGACAATCGTCCGCTTAAGTTTGAAGAATTTGAACAGATTTGTCCCCAAACCATCTATGTTTCTGCGACGCCAGGCGATTATGAATTAAAGAAAACTGACGGTGAGATAGTAGAGCAGGTCGTACGTCCAACAGGTTTGCTAGACCCTGTTATTGAAGTACGGCCTGTAGCCACTCAGGTTGATGATGTCCTGTCTGAAATTCAAAAGCGGGTAGAGCTTGACGAACGTGTGCTTATTACTACCTTAACCAAGCGTATGGCTGAAGATTTAAGCGAGTATTTAAATGAGCATGGCGTTAAGGTTCGTTATCTGCATTCGGACATCGATACCGTAGAGCGAATTGAAATAATCCGAGACTTGCGGTTAGGTAAATTCGACGTGCTGGTTGGTATTAACCTGCTGCGTGAAGGTCTAGACATGCCGGAAGTGTCTCTTGTGGCTATCTTAGATGCCGACAAAGAAGGCTTCTTGCGCGCTGAACGTTCGTTAATCCAGACTATTGGTAGAGCCGCGCGTCACGTGAATGGTAAAGCTATTTTGTACGCTGACAGTATTACCAAGTCGATGAAAAAAGCGATGGACGAGACCGAGCGCCGTCGTGAGAAGCAAATGGCGCATAATGAGGCAAACGGTATTACGCCAATGCGACTTAATAAGCCTATTACCGACATTATGGACTTAGGCGACTCTGCACACCCTGCGTCAGGTAAAGTCAGACTGCGCAAAGTTGAAGAGAAGAAAAAACAGCAGAAAACAGCTAGTGCCACTGAGCTGATGGACCAGATAACCGAGCTTGAAAAGCAGATGTTCGAATATGCTCGAGAACTCGAATTTGAAAAAGCTGCATCATTGCGTGATGATATAGAAGCGCTGAGAAAGCAGGTAGTTACACTGTCCTAGTCCACACTTATCGAAAGATAACGACACTCTTTTTTCGCTGCAATGTGTCGAGAATTTATCTAGGCCTGTTGATCTATGATGTAATGCAAAGGTCAACAGGCCCTAGTATGCGTGCTTTAGTATTAAACTAAATAACTCTTACTGAGCTTAAGCGTATTTCTTCTTTAATGGCCTTTATATTCCTATAGATATTCTGGGTTTAATGCCGACCTGGCTAGCACAAATTTGTAATTTTCATCACATAATGAGACGAAAAGCCGTAAAATATCGTTGTAATAGCGCAATTAGTTACATATAGTTCTAGCTTGAGTATCGATAACTATACCTATAAACAGGTGCTAATATGCTTAATCGTCTTCAGGAGTCAGATATCAAGCTACTGCGAGTGTTTTACGCGGTAGCGAGCTGCAACGGATTTACTGCGGCAGAACCTGTGTTGCGTATGCAACGCCCCAATATCAGTGCCGCAATCAAAAAGCTAGAAGAGCGTTTAGACTTGGTGCTATGCCACCGTGGCCGTGGTGGCTTTCAAATGACAAAAGAAGGCGAGGTGGTTTTTCAAGAAACCAAGCGCATCTTCAATGCCTTCGACAACTTTGTGTTCAACCTGAAATCGCTGCACGATGACTACTCCGGCCATATCACGCTAGTGTTAATGGCGGGCCTTCCACTTTCAATGCATTTAGCCGTGAGTAAAGCGGTTAAAAGTACTATGAAGAAGTTTGACGATATTCATGTGAATATTCAAACACGTCTTTACAACGAGGTTGAACATGTCGCGCTATCTGGCGAATGCCATCTTGTTGTTTCAACCTACGATATGGTTAAGCCTGAATCAGTAACTTTCCACCCCGTCGGGATTAAGACGGAAGGACGATTGTACTGCGCGCCAACTCACCCTTTGGCGAAGTATCGCGATACTGAGTTACCAGAAGGCGTTAAAATTGGTGACTATCCTGCTATCGGAATTTCAGGCTTATCGTCAGCTAACTATATCGAAGATGAAACCAGGCTATCTATCCAGACCTTCTCTGATTCATTTGACGCAGCAATGTCGGCGATAATGACCGGTGAATACATAGGTTTGTTGCCAGATTATATGGCAAAAGAGCAAGGGGCGGCGCTAGGACTTGTTCCAATTGCGCAGGGGAGTTTATTTAACTTCAGTCACGAGTTGTTTGTTATGAATGGCAAAAACACACGGTTAAATCCGGTCTTACGTCACTGTATTAAAGAGTTAAGCTATTTTATTTCTGAAAGTCAGAAGTAGATTTATCAACGCAAGCGATATGAAAACACCTCTTGTCTGAACGCGTCTAAAAACACGTAAACAAGGGGTGCTTTTTTATCGGACAACGTGTGCCGGTTAGCGCAACGTTTATTCGTACTCTAAAGGATCGATTGCATCGTTTTCTTTAAATGCCTCTAGGCGTTCTTCGCACGCTCCGCATTTTCCACACGCTTTTTCCCTGCCATTATAACAGGTCCAGGTCTGTCCATAATCCAGTCCCATCGACAAGCCGTCCGTTAAAATAGCCGTTTTGCTGTCGTCAATATAAGGCGTCATAATAGTAACGGGAGTATAGTTAGCAATCCCGCATACATCATTCATTTTATGCACGAATTCAGGGCGGCAATCTGGATAAATGGCGTGATCGCCAGAGTGAGCACCATAATAAACTTCGTTAGCCTCTAAACTTACTGCGTAGCCAACGGCTAGTGAGAGTAATATCATATTACGATTTGGCACCACGGTTTGCTTCATGCTTGGCTCTTCATAGTGGCCTTCTGGTACGTCGATATCTGACGTGAGGGCAGAGCCACCGATAAGCGTATTTATAGCGCTAATATCAACAATTTTGTGTGGGACATTTAGGGATTTGCATACGTTCGCCGCATAATCTAGCTCTTTTTTGTGGCGTTGACCGTAGTTAAAGCTCAGTGCATGAACTTTTTTACCTGCTTTAAGCGCTCTGTGCAGCACTGTGAAGGAGTCCATGCCTCCTGAATAAATAACAACAACGTTTTCTGACATAGTTTTTCGAAGATTTAAGAAATTATGCCCGAATTTTATGTGATCCTTGGTAAAATCCCAACATACAATCGTTAAAGGGTATCAAATTGTCTGTAATGTCCACATTAAACATCAATGAGATGTTTGAAACTATCCAGGGTGAAGGTGCTCACACTGGTATTCCTTCTATCTTTGTTCGTTTACAAGGCTGTCCTGTGGGCTGTCCATGGTGTGATACCAAACACACATGGGAAATTAAGCCTGACTTGAGCGTGTCGCCACAAGCTGTGATCACAAAGGGCGAAGAGTCTGAAACTTATTTCATCTCCAGTGAGGAGGCTTTGCTGGCTGAGTTTGGGAAACAAGGCTATATGGCAAAGCATGTGGTTATTACCGGCGGTGAGCCATGTATGTACGACCTACGTCCTCTGACGAGCCTACTTCACGACAACGGGTACACGACACAAATAGAGACCAGCGGTACTTTTGAAGTACTTTGTGACACACGTACGTATGTGACGGTTTCTCCTAAAATAAACATGAAAGGCGGATATGACGTCTTAGTAAGTGCGCTTGAAAGAGCGAATGAAATCAAGCACCCCATCGCCATGCAAAAGCATATTGACGAGCTTGATGCGCTGCTTGCTAATGTATCGTCACTAGACGGAAAACAGGTTTGTTTACAACCAATTAGCCAACAGAAACGAGCCACCGAACTTGCAGTGCGTACTTGTATTGAACGTAACTGGCGGCTATCTTTACAAACACATAAATACATTGGTATTGAATAGGTGTTTAAGGCGCGCAGGCTTTACGAGTAAACTTATCTCGCGCTGAAGTACTCAAATTAACAAGGTACATGAAGATGCATAGCTTTAATCTGCTAAAAAAAGCCCTAATAGCGGCCTTCACGTTATGTTCTTTTACTGCTGCATCGATTGCTGAAGCCGCTACTTGGACAATCACTTATCCGCGTCCTATAGACGACTCAGATGCCCGTGCCCAATACCCTATTGCTCTGCTTAAGCTCGCTCTTGATAAAACGGGGGTAAATTATGAGCTGCGCCCTTCTGATCGTATATTGCTGACCGGCAAAGCGATGCGTCAGCTGCGTGAAAACAGAGAAGTTAACGTAGTATGGAGCATGACGGATAGCCAGCGCGAAAAGGAACTGACCCCCATTCGTATTCCAATCGCAAAAGGGCTTATAGGTCTTCGTGTTTTCGTTATTAACGAAAATAAAAAGGCGAAGTTCAACGATGTGCTGTCGCTGACCGATATGCGTAAACTCGTACCGATTCAAGGCGAAGAGTGGCCAGACACCAAAATTCTTCAAGCCAGTGGGTTTAATGTATTTACTGTGCCTGAATTCCGCGAAGCGTATGACATGATTAAACAAGGGAAAGGGGACTTTTTTCCTCGTTCTGTTATGGAAGTAAATGCAGAGCTTGAGGCGGAAGGTCGTCGTAACAATCTTTATCTTGAGCCTACAATGGCGCTGTATTACCCCACCGCTATGTATTACTTTGTAAGCTCAAGTAACAAGACGTTAGCGAATCTTATTGAAACAGGCCTTAACCGAGCCATTGAAGATGGCTCTTTTGATGCGTTGTTTGAATCTACCTACGCCCCAATCTTAGCGTCTTTGGGGGTTAATGAGCGTAAAATTTTCACTCTCGAAAATCCGTTATTACCTATTGAGACCCCTCTTACTAATTCTGCTTTATGGTATAAACCAACAAGAGAAGCATCAAAAGAATAAATAGACAATAAAAAACGCGGCGTAGGCCGCGTTTTTTAAATATTAGATCTGCTTGTACGATTGTCTATTAAGACTCGCCTGCGTGGACGCCTTTCATCGAACGGCCAGAAGGATCTGCGTTGTTTTTAAAGCTCTCATCCCACTCAAGCGCCTCTGCTGTACTACACGCAATAGATTTACCGCCTGGTACACAGCGCGCCGCACTTTCTTGAGGAAAGTAGCTCTCGAAGATAGTGCGATAGTAGTAGCCTTCTTTTGTGTCTGGTGTGTTGACTGGGAAGCGGAACTCCGCTGTTGCAAGTTGCTGGTCAGTCACTTCGTTTTCAACGAAATCACGAATTGAATCAATCCACGAATAACCTACACCATCACCAAACTGTTCTTTTTGACGCCACAGTACTTCCGCGGGAAGGGTTTCGCCGTTATCAAATGCTTTACGAAGGATCCACTTCTCCATTTTTCCATCTAGACACATTTTGTCTTGTGGATTTAAACGCATAGCTACGTCAATGAAATTCTTATCTAAGAATGGCACACGAGCTTCTACACCCCATGCTGATGTGGCTTTGTTAGCACGCGCACAGTCAAACATGTGAAGTCGATCTAGCTTACGTACTGTCTCTTCGTGGAATTCTTTGGCGTTTGGCGCTTTATGGAAATATAAGTAACCACCAAAAATTTCATCAGAACCTTCACCCGATAGCACCATCTTAATGCCCATCGCTTTAATCTTGCGTGTCATTAAGTACATTGGAGTAGCGGCGCGGATCGTTGTTGTATCGTAGGTTTCCAAGTGATAGATAACATCACGGATGGCATCTAAACCTTCTTGAATAGTAAAATGGATTTCATGGTGAACGGTACCAATCATATCCGCCACTTTCTTCGCGGCTTTAAGATCAGGAGCACCTTCAAGACCTACAGCAAAACTGTGCAGACGAGGCCACCATGCATCTGTCTTGTCTTCATCTTCAACACGTTTAGCTACGTACTGTGCAGCGACTGCAGAAACCAATGATGAGTCTAAACCACCTGAGAGAAGTACTGCGTAAGGTACATCAGACATCATGTGTGACTTAACCGCTTTCTCGAATGCTACACGTAGCTCTTCTAGGTTGCTGGTGTTGTCTTTTACGTTGTCGTATTCCATCCAGTCGCGTTTGTAGTACTTAGTGATTTTACCTTCTTTGCTCCACAGGTAGTGGCCAGGAGGAAACTCACTGATTGTTTTACATACGCCTGCTAACGCTTTCATTTCCGATGAAACATAGAAGTTGCCGTGTTCATCATATCCCGTATAAAGCGGAATAATGCCAATGTGGTCACGGGCAATAAGGTATGCATCTTGTTCTTCATCGTAAAGAATAAACGCAAACATGCCTTCTAAATCATCAATAAAGTCGATACCTTTTTGCTGAAAAAGCGGAAGGATAACTTCACAATCTGAACGGGTTTTAAATGGATACGGCTCATCTAAGTCAGCGGCTAGCTGCTTGTGGTTATAAATCTCGCCGTTAACAGCAAGAATTTGCTTATCGTTTTGGCTGATAAGAGGCTGAGCCCCTGTATCTACGTCGACAATCGCCAGTCTTTCGTGACAAAGAATGGTATTGTCATTATTCCAGATACCCGACCAGTCAGGGCCACGGTGGCGCAAAAGTTTTGATAAATCGAGGGCTTGGGTTCTGAGTTCAGACACATCGGTTTTGATATCAAGGATACCGAAAATACCACACATATAACGGATTCTCTCTGTTCACTTGTTGAAAAAAATAAATTGAAGTTTTTTCTGTCGGTACTCGCGTACGAGTGGGCGAAGGATTGTTTTTATTCTTTTTTCGCGTGCCTTGAATGTGCCAGTCTGGCAGGAAATTGCAAGTACATTATGATGAGAAAATGGAAATACTTATTCCTTTTATCTCAAAATAGCCGTTTATTAACATTTTTATCCTATTTCGAGTGCATAAATAAATAGCGCGTGAGTTTACTGAATAGTAAAAAATAGCGATTCGAAGCCGCTTGGAGCAGTGCTTTTGGAATGAGAAATAAGAAAGGGCCTGTAAAAAGGCCCTTTTAGTTTTACTGCATAACTAAGCATTTTTAACGCTTAGAAGTCGGTGCGGATATTAATCTTTGCGCTGAAACTCACTCGCTTTATTCCACCTAGGCCAAGCGTCTGCATTTGCAACGCCCACACCTACGTCAAACAGCATTTGCGTGTCTTGCACAATTCCGCTTAAATCCCAATCATCGCGATACTGATCGCATACTTGGTGGTAGCAGCCCGTAACAATAACATTCATGCGTTTTCTATATTTAGCTGTTTCTTCATCTTCTGGTTCGTTACCGCCCTCTGCATAGAGTGCTGGAACACCTTGTTTGGCAAAGCTGAAGTGATCTGAGCGGTAATAGTAACCAGCTTCAGGTCTGTCTTCTTGTGTTAAAGTTCGGCCTTGCTTTGCGGCAGCGGCTTCAAGGTAATCTTCCATTTCTGATTTACCCATGCCCACAACCGCCACGTTCTTGGTTTTACCCAATACGTTCATTGCATCCATATTGATGTTTGCAACGGTATTCTCAATAGGAATAACCGGGTTGCTGGCATAAAATTTACTGCCCAATAGACCTTGCTCTTCAGCCGTAACTACTAAAAACGACACTGAACGCTTAGGTGCAGGCGTAAGTTCTGAATAGGCTTTAGCCATAGCAAGCATTGCTGCAGTACCTGTGGCGTTGTCGTGCGCGCCGTTATAGATTTGGTCACCTTCTTTGCTTTCGTCTTTACCTAAATGATCCCAATGGGCTGTGTAGATAATATGCTCATCAGGAAACTCGGTACCCGGTAACGTGGCGATGACGTTGTTGCTTTCTGACTTTTTGAAAGTGTTTTTCACGGTAACCGACGCGTTAATATCCATCGCTTTGCTATATGGACCCTGCATGGCGTTAGCTTTCTCTGTGTCGAAATCAAGGCCAGCATCGGCAAACACTTTTTTCGCTGCATCTAACGTAAGCCAGCCTTCAACGGCAACGCGGCTCGCGCCTTTATCGGCACTCACTAAACCGTACTGCGGACCACTCCAGCTGTTTGCAACAACTGACCAGCCGTAGGAGGCAGGTGCAGTTTCGTGAACAATAATGGCACCCGCCGCTCCTTGTCGGCTCGCTTCTTCGTATTTGTAACTCCAACGGCCATAATAGGTCATGGTAGTACCTTGAAACTTACCGCTTTCTGGGTTTTCAAAACCAGGGTCGTTAATTAGCATAACCACGGTTTTGCCCTTAACATCTAATCCTTCATAATCGTTCCAGTCATACTCTGGTGCATTTACACCATAACCTACGAACACCAGCTCCGAATCTTCAAGAGATACAGAGCTTTGTTCACGCTTAGAAGAGGCAACCATTTGCTCTTTGTAGGCAAAGGTATTGTCGCCTATGGTCATTGTCATATCTGGATCAGCGGTGATCTCCATAAGCGCTACTTTTTGAAGGAAGCTATCGCCGTTACCTGGCTTAAGTCCCACTTTAGTAAATTCACTGACCAGGTAATCAATGGTTTTCTTTTCACCTTCAGTTGTCGGTAAACGACCTTCAAACTCATCTGAAGATAATACTTTTAGTGGCTCGCGAATGTCGGCATCGGAAATACTATTGTAAACACTGTCGAAGTTAGACGCTGCAGACATGGTTTTCTGTGCGGACTCGTTTGTTGAGGTGCTGTCGTTATTAGGTGTGCAAGCACTTACGCCCAGAAGGGTAGGTACAAGCAATGGCAAAAACACTTTTTTCATTGTTAGTCTCTGTTTGCTCTACAATACGCACCCAGTATAGAGAAAACCCCAAAGCGAACCAATAGTTGATATGCAATCAGACTCAATACCCTTCTGTAAAGACTACCTATTAAAACACGCGAGTAAACCAGTTACGGACCTTTTAGAAGAGGTTGGCTTGCTTGATAAAAGTGCTTTTCCTACTCCTGATTTGCTAAACAATTTAACGGTGCATTACTGTAACTCTTGGAAAGGGCCTTTGTTTAAAGGGCAAAGCCAGTTTTCAGAAGATGATCAGCGTTACTACGAAACCATCATCAGCGAAGATGGGGTTGTGCCTACTCGTGAGCAAAGCTGGCATGATCTATTTAATGCCCTTATTTGGCTTCAATTTCCAAAAACAAAATCGTTGTTAAATGAGCTACACATCAATGACATTAAACTCCATGGTGTAAACCCCAGAACGTCACGACGCAATCGCATTACTCACTTCGATGAATGCGGAGTAGTACTTGCTATCGAAACACCTGAAGAAAATAGTCCGCGCTCATACAGTGAATTCTCTGATAACGGCACCAATTCGCAAAACAAAATTAATGGAACCTTGCCTTGTACAGCTAATGCGTTGGAAGCATTCTTAGGTGACCTCGCCGCGCATGAATGGGAGAAAGTTTTTGTCTACAAGCGAGCTTTGTGGCATTCAAAAGTAAGCCCCTTTATTTTTGGCCACGCAAATTTAGAAATGATGCTTAATCCGTTTGTCGGTCTCACAGGCAAATGGCTAGCAGTGTCTGTGCCTCACGGTTTTAGCCGTCTTGATAAATGGCAGCAGCGAACGATAGTTGATGATGCCATGATTACACGTATCAAAGCGTTAAATTATTTTGAGAGTACACCGCTTTTAAAGCCACTGCCTTTGCTTGGCGTACCTTCATGGCACACTCAACAAGATAAAGAGTTTTATCAGAATAACGACTATTTTAGACCACTACGCGAGGGAAGTAAGCCGACTATTCAGCTACCCTTGTGGACTTAAGTGTGTTGCGCTGCCCACGTTTTTCAACGAAAACAGCGCCAATTGGTAGCCAAATGATAAAAGGCTATTGAATAGAGGTGTTTTAGAATAGCGCCAAGGCAATCAGCCAAATGCCATAAATAACCACATACGGCGCGCATGCAATTAGTGCTGCCTTCTTAAGAGGAAAAGACGTCCATTGCGAGATGCCCACAGTAGCAAGATAGATACCCCAAAAAAGCTCTAGCCTTAACGCTTGACCGAAAGCATACCAAGGCGAGTCCATCGGGATATTCGCAATATAACCAAGAGACGCAGGCGACAAGATTGAAGGCGCTACCTGATGGTCGCCAGCAAACAACAGCAGAGCAACGCCAACCAAACCAGTCAACACATAAGGCATTGAAAGCCACCACGCAAAACCGTACCAGTCAGTAAAACCGTAAACATGACTGTCATCTGAACGTGTCATTAAGTTCACGTAAACGGCGTACACAGCGTTTATAATGATAGGAACAAAAAAGGCGCCAATAATGGAAGACCAAAGCAATGCATCTCTAGTGAAGAAGGCTTTCATTTGTTCTTCTTCTGCAGGGCTCATGTCACCTTGTGCCGCTATGTTCATCTTTGCAAACCACTCAATGTCGACGAAGTTCACGTAAAGGTATTGTGATACTAGCGTAATAGCCATGATCAAGATAAATGGCATCCAGCTCCAGTTGTTATGCTCACCAACTGCTTTGAAGACGCCATTCGGTTTGAAAAAGATATCATTACACGCTTGGAAAGGATTCGTCACAGTGTGCATCCATTGCTCCTCTTTCTAGTTTTTATTTGTTGTTCAGATTCTGTGTAAAACAATGACTATATGTTATCGCTCGTTAACACGTGAATAAGTTTAGGCTTACAGGTTACTGGCGAGCACAGATTATGTACAGCACAAGATTCTGATAAAGAGACATTTTTTGTAAGGGAAAATGTATAAGGCTAGTTAAGCGTAGGGCGCACGCTCAGTTAAATAGAGGTAAAAGGGAAGCTAGGCTTCCCTCTCATTTTCTATGGTTGCAAACCATAAACAGTCTACAGATAAGTTATATTCAGCAGCGTTAGCACTATTGCGCTGTACATCACAGAAATAGGTAGCCCTATCTTTATGAAATGCGCAAATTTGTAGTTGGCAGCGTTATAGACCAAAAGGTTAGTCTGGTAACCAAATGGCGATATAAAGCTCGCGCTCGCCGCAAAGGCAACTGCTAAAGCAAATGGCATTAGCGGCGCTCCGATAATTTGCACTAGCCCGTAAGCAAAAGGAAACATTAATGCCGCAGCCGCATTGTTGGTTACAAACTCAGTTAAAAGTAGGGTGAATAAGTAGATTGCCACGAGCGCTACAAACCAATCAGTGCCCGCCAAAAGAGGCATTAGCGCTTCGGTTGTAGTCATAATCACCCCAGAGTTTTCTAGTGCAGTGGCTAAACTCAATGCACCAACTATCACAACAATTAAGTTTAGCGGAAGATTGCGTTTCATTTCGCCATTTGACGTAACCCTAACGCCAATAAGGACAGCGGCTAAGAATAGTAGACCGATAGCCAATGAAATGACGTTAGTCGCGGCTAGTAACACTGTGGTAAGGAAGCCGCCAAGGGTAATCCATTCTTGCTTGTTCGTTAGTGGACGGGCAATTTTTTGCTCTGACAAAATAAAAAAGTTTTTATTTAAATTTTGACGCGTCGCAAAGTCAGGGCCCGTAGCTAAAAGTAAGAAGTCACCTGCTTGAAGCTTTATTTCTCCCAACTTGCCTGAAAGCTGCTCTCCATCGCGCCGAATTGCCACAACGGCGGCATCAAACAAGGCTCTAAAGCCAAGTTTTTTTATGGTTTGCCCAATAACTTGAGCGCGATTGGCAACCACTACCTCGGTTAAGCTCTCACGCAGTACCCCATCAGACTCAGCGAACATGCTTAGCCCCTTTATGTGGCTAAGATTATCAAGTTTTTGGACGTTGCCAGAAAATATCAATTTATCGTTTTCGAGAATCACCAAATCAGGGCCCACAGGAGAAATAAGATTCCCATTGCGCACCACTTCTACCAAAAAGAGTTCTGGTAAATTGCGTAAATGGTTTTGTTCTACGGTTTTGCCTATGAGTTCTGAACCAGACTCTACTTCAGCTTCAACCATATACTCGTGATAGTTATTACTCTTATTGCCAATATGAGGTAGCAAAGGAAGTAATAAGAACATGAGTAAACCACAGCTTAAACCCGCTACGGTGCCATAAAGTGTGAAATCAAAAAAGCTAAAGCCCGGATGCCCATGCTCCTGCAAAAAGCTGTCTACAATCAGGTTGGTAGACGTACCGATTAAGGTGACCGTACCACCTAAAATAGCTGCATATGAGAGGGGGATTAGCAATCGGGAGGCAGGGTGATATTGGTTTTGCTTAATTGGACCAATAAGGCTCGCCACAATAGCTGTATTGTTTAATAGCGCAGACGATAAAAAGGTCAGTGAAAACAAGCGCCAATAGGATTGAGTAAAGTTAGCATTTACTAGTTTCCTACCTAAACGTTTTATTAACGCTGTTTTATCAATTGCACTGCTCACCAAAAGCAACAAAACAAGGGTAATAAGGCCCTTGTTTGTTAAATTTAGCAAGATGTCATCAAGAGATAACTGCTGGGTAACCAGTAAAGCTAACACTGCACCAGAAAACACAGTGGAAGGGCGCTGATTGGTAACGATCAGCGCGCATATCGTACTGGCAAATACTGCCAGTACGATGAACTGGGTCACATCCATATTGCTCCAGTCCTGCTTAAAGTTTACTGATATCCACAGAGTTCCAATGCGGGAAGTGCTTGCGTACTAGTGCATTGAATTCAAGTTCGAACTCAGAGAAATTAGGCGATGTATGCTGTGCGTCACCCGCAATTTCATCAATGATCATGCCCGCGCCAACGGTACCGTTGGTAAGGCGATCGATAACAATGAAAGAACCAGTAGGGCGGTTACGCTTATACGGGTCGCATGCAACAGGTTGAGTAAACTTAACGTCTACCACACCAATCTCGTTAAGATTTAAGTGCATAGCATCCGTTTCTTCTAGCGTATTCACATCAATTTGATTATCGATATGGGCAACAACCCCAGGCGTTGATTTAGTCGCGAACTTAAACAAATATTGCTTGTTTGGCATTAGCGGTTCTTCAGACATCCACACAAGGTGAGTTTTAAATTGTGTGCTTAGCAATGGCAAGTTATCTGATTTTACAATCATGTCGCCACGAGAAATGTCAATTTCATCTTCTAGCGTTAGCGTTACCGCTTGAGGCACATAAGCGCGCTCTTGGTCGCCTTCAAACGTAACGACTTGCTTCACTTTTGATTTCTTACCAGAAGGAAGTGCCGTTACTTCATCACCTGGTGCAACTTGGCCAGATACCACGGTACCCGCAAAGCCACGGAAATCTAGGTTAGGGCGGTTAACGTATTGTACAGGGAAGCGAAAATCTTCTAGGTTGTCATCTTCACCAATTTCAATGTTTTCCAACATTTCCATAAGTGGCGTGCCGTCAAACCAAGGGGTCTTTTCGCTCTTGCCTACTACGTTGTCGCCTTCAAGTGCTGAAATAGGTACGAACTGAATGTCAGGAATATCAAGCTGCTCAGCAAACTTCAGGTAGTCTTCCTGAATTTGCTTGTATACTTCTTCTGAATAGTCCATCAAGTCCATTTTATTGATAGCAACAATAACGTGTTTGATACCTAAAAGAGAAACTAGGAACGAGTGACGTTTCGTTTGTACTTTAACGCCGCCACGAGCATCAACAAGAATAATAGCAAGATCGCATGTTGAGGCACCCGTTACCATGTTACGGGTGTACTGCTCGTGTCCCGGAGTATCTGCGATGATAAACTTACGCTTGTCAGTAGAGAAGTAGCGATACGCTACGTCGATAGTAATCCCTTGCTCACGCTCAGACTGAAGACCGTCTACAAGAAGGGCAAGGTCAACTTTCTCGCCGGTAGTGCCCACTTTTTTGCTGTCTTTAGTGATAGCGGCAAGTTGGTCTTCATAAATCATTTTAGAGTCGTGAAGCAAGCGACCAATTAGGGTACTTTTACCGTCATCTACGCTACCGCAGGTAAGGAAACGTAGCATGTCTTTCTTTTCGTGTTGTTCTAGATAAGACAGAATGTCCTGTCTTAATAATTCGTTTTCATTGTTCATGTTATGCGCTCACAAGGAAAAAGGGGTTTAACACAGACTCTTTTTGGTTGTACGTAAGAGCGTCAGCGTTGTCATCTAATGGATTTTCAGGATCAAGTACGGTTACGTTTGCGCCTGCCGCTAGTGCGACGGCGTGTGCTGCACCTGTATCCCATTCAGATGTTGGGCCTAAACGAGGGTAAAGATGTGCTTCACCCTCAGCCACCAAGCAAAGCTTCAGTGAACTACCCATCGCTACAAGCTCGGTTTCACCTTCAAGCTGCGCCAATAAATTCTGAATTTCAGGGCTTTGGTGAGAACGACTACCTACCACTTTCCACACTTCGGCACCATCGTGCTTGCGCGCAGAAATAGCCGTAAATTCGTCATTCACTTCAGTCCACGCACCTTCTCCAACAATACCTACATAGCTTTTGTT
Organism: Alteromonas sp. 5NW40-0090; assembly: GCF_057552975.1. Lineage (NCBI taxonomy): Bacteria > Pseudomonadati > Pseudomonadota > Gammaproteobacteria > Alteromonadales > Alteromonadaceae > Alteromonas > Alteromonas sp. 5NW40-0090. The sequence goes on along the minus strand of NZ_BAAJLT010000001.1, from coordinate 211,066 downwards.
TAGTGCTGGCGCGTAAACCACACCCATGGTCGGTTTACCGTTTTCGATAAGTGCAATATTTACCGTAAACTCACCGTTTTTCTTAATAAACTCTTTAGTGCCGTCTAGCGGGTCTACCAGCCAGTATGACGACCACGTTTTGCGCTCTTCCCATGAAATATCTGCTGACTCTTCAGAAAGAATCGGCAGATCAGATTCAGCTTCAAGGGCGTTAACGATTACGTTATGGGCGGCAAGGTCAGCTTCTGTTAGTGGGCTGGTATCCTGCTTTTCATAAATGGCGAAGTCTTTCTCGTAAATGGCCATTATCTTATCGCCGGCTTCTTTGGCGATAGCTAGCACTTTTTGTGCAAGACTATTTAAAGGCTGTGTCATTACACCAATCCCTTTTCTTGAAGCAAAGCATACAATCGCTCAGCGGTTTGCTCTGCGGGTTCATCCTGATAGGTTAAGTGTACTTCTGGCGCTTCAGGTGCTTCATAGGCTGAATCAATACCTGTGAAGTCCTTAATTTCACCGCTACGCGCTTTCTTGTATAGCCCTTTCGGGTCGCGTTTCTCGCACACTTCAAGTGGCGTATCAACAAAAACTTCTACAAACTCTCCGCCTTCCATTAAGCTGCGGCAGTAATCGCGGTCGGCTTTGAAAGGCGAGATAAAAGCGGTAAGCACAATGGTACCGGCATCAACAAACAGTTTAGCGACTTCGCTAATGCGGCGAATGTTTTCAACGCGATCTTTATCGCTAAAACCCAAGTCGCCACACAGACCGTGGCGCACGTTGTCGCCGTCAAGCAGATAGGTGTGCTTGTTCTGCTCATGAAGCTTTTTCTCAAGCAGGTTTGCTAATGTCGATTTACCAGAGCCGCTTAAACCCGTTAGCCAAAATACACGAGGCGTTTGACCAAGCTTTTCAGAGCGGGTGGTCTTGTTTACTTCGTGTTTATGCCAAACAACGTTGTCGGTGGCCATTAGAAGTACCCTTCCATTTTCTTCTTCTCCATCGAGCCTGCGCTGTCATGGTCGATAACTCGGCCCTGACGTTCAGACGTCTTGGTAAGCAGCATTTCTTGAATAACTTCAGGTAGGGTTGCTGCTTCTGACTCTACCGCACCGGTCAGTGGGTAACAGCCAAGAGTACGGAAACGCACAGAGCGCATCTCTGGTACTTCACCTTCTTCTAGCGGCATACGGTCGTCGTCTACCATAATAAGAATGCCGTCGCGCTCAACAACAGGGCGAGGCTTAGAAAGGTAAAGTTGTGGAATATCGATGTTCTCTAGGTAGATGTATTGCCATATATCTAGCTCAGTCCAGTTAGACATTGGGAATACACGAATGCTTTCACCTTTGTTAACCTGAGAGTTATAAATATTCCAAAGCTCTGGACGCTGGTTTTTTGGGTCCCAGCGGTGGTTACTGTCGCGGAATGAGTAAACACGTTCTTTGGCACGTGATTTTTCTTCGTCGCGTCGAGCGCCACCAAATGCAGCATCGAACTTATATTTGTTCAGCGCTTGCTTAAGTGCTTGGGTTTTCATGATGTCAGTATGTTTTGCTGAACCGTGGCTAAATGGGCCAACGCCAGCTTCAACACCTTCTTCATTGATGTGAACAAGCAAATCAAAACCGTGCTTCTTAGCTTGTTCGTCACGGAACTTAATCATTTCACCAAACTTCCACGTTGTATCTACGTGTAATAGTGGGAAAGGAATTTTGCCGGGCGCGAAGGCTTTACGGGCAAGGTGAAGCAGCACAGAAGAGTCTTTTCCTACAGAGTAAAGCATAACTGGGTTTTCAAACTCAGCAGCAACCTCACGGAAAATCTGGATACTCTCGGCTTCGAGTTGTTTCAAATGCGTTACAGACGGGATACTAGCAGTCATTTTGAAGTCCGAATTTTATGTTATATACAAAAAAGTTATATATGGGTTATTTTTCTGCATAGAACGATAACATATTTAATTTCAAAAGTAGTATGCGATTTTGCTATTTAAAATAGCTATCTTATTCCATTAAATAAAATTTTCACGCAATTGAAGCATAAGCTAATTTTTTCAAGGGCTGTGAAAAGATAAAAGCCCTGTTTAGAAATATAAACAGGGCTTGTTATTCACTATTGTTGCGAATGACTTTTTACGTATCGTTCGCTTACTTTTCGCTCAATTTGGACTGGAAAGCGTCGAACGTATCGACCACACCTTCTCTTGGCGAACCAGATTTACTTAAAACCATGATGGTTAAGCTGGATAAAATAAACCCAGGTACAATCTCGTACATCCAGTCACCAAGCTTCTGGCCGCCAATTTCAATAGGAAGATAAATCCACAGTAACACCGTCACTGCACCAACAATCATACCGCCCAGTGCTGCACGGCGAGTCATTTCACGCTTAAACAGACTAAATAGTACAAGCGGTCCGAAGGCGGCACCAAAGCCAGCCCAAGCATTACTTACAAGTGTCAAAATGGTGCTGTCTCTATCATAAGCTAGATAGATTGCTACAAGCGCGACAACGACTACGCTGACACGACCAGCAATAACGAGCTCGCCATCTGACGCATCACGTCTCAGGAACGCCTGATAAAAGTCGCTGGTTAGTGAACTTGAGGTTACCAACAGCTGGGACGAAATAGTACTCATGATTGCCGCTAAAATGGCAGCAAGAAGAAAGCCCCCGATAAGCGGGTGGAACAGTATTTGAGAGAGATAAATAAAGACGGTTTCAGGATCGATTTCGTTTCCGTTACCTGTTACATAAGCAAGACCGAAAAGCCCCGTCATTAACGCACCAATAATCGACACAATCATCCAACTCATACCGATATTGCGGGCAGTTGGTATATCTTTAACAGAACGTATCGCCATAAAACGCACAATAATATGAGGCTGCCCAAAGTAGCCTAGCCCCCAAGACATGAGTGAAACAATGCCAATCACACTCAAGGCTTCATTGGTAGAGGCATCCATGAACGCATCAAATAATGCAGGGTTTATTGTATCTAAAGCGTCTATTGAGGCACCAATTCCGCCGAGCTCACTGATAACAACGGCAGGTACCATAATGAGTGAAACAAACATGATGCACCCTTGTACGAAATCGGTCATGCTCACGGCCATGAAACCGCCAACAAGGGTGTAGGCGACAACGACACCAGCGGTAACATACAAACCTGTCTCGTAAGTTAAACCAAACGATGTTTCAAATAGCTTTCCGCCAGCCACTACGCCAGATGATGTGTAAAGGGTAAAGAAAACAACGATGACCACAGACGCGATTACTCTTAGTAGGCGAGAGTTATCGGCAAAGCGATTTTCAAAATAGTCGGGGAGGGTGATAGAGTTATTAGCCACTTCAGTGTAAACGCGAAGTCGCGGAGCAACTAACATATAATTTGCGAGCGCACCTAGAACTAACCCTACAGCAATCCAACCTGCAGATAAGCCTGAAACATACATAGCGCCGGGTAAACCCATGAGCATCCAACCACTCATGTCTGATGCACCCGCTGAAAGTGCGGTTACTGCGGGGCCTAATTGGCGGCCGCCAAGCATGTAGCCTTCTACGTTGGTGTCTGTTTGCCGATAGGCGAAAAGGCCTATTCCCAACATTACAACAAAATACAAACCTAACGAGATTATCGTGCCAGTAGCCATATAAATTCCCTATGCTTTTTTTCTCATGCTAACACCTATGACATAGAGTCTCTATGTCAGTCGGCGACCTTGCGTGTTTTCTATACGGCTATACGTAAATAAAGTTTGGCGAAAAATTAAAATGCATAGGCTTCGACGCGCGCACGACCGGTCCTTTTGGCCTTATAGAGAAGCTCATCACATGCTTTTATGATAGTGTCTAAATTGGTTTCCCCATTCACATTAAGCAGCCCGGAAGAAAAACTAACTGAGAATTGTGCATTGGTATGACACCAATGTTTTTGGCGTGAAAGCGTCATGTTCAATTCATCAAGTATGCGTTTCGCCGACTGTTGGTCAGAGTCAGAAAAATAAATCAAAAACTCTTCGCCACCATATCGACATAGCTTATCTGATTTGCGAATTCTCTTTTGTATTATCTGGGTAAGTGTAGTTAGCACTTCATCGCCTACAGTGTGACCGTATTTGTCATTAACCTTTTTAAAATTATCAACATCAAGTAGGGCTATGCAGGATGTTCCGTTGCCTTTTAATGACTTCTTGAGGCTATTCAACATTGCACGACGGGTCAGGGCACCAGTAAGAGAGTCCCTCTCTGCGAGTAAATCACTTTGTCGTTTAGAAATCCAAAGCCATAAAGCGAGTATGAGAAGAATAGTGACAATGAGTACAAAAATGGTAGTTTTCATTGCTTCTTTATCGGTGGATAACCCTTCTTTTTCGTCTTGCAGTGCGTTGATTTCTTTCTGTCGATAATGGGCTAGCTCGATATCTTTAGCGATACTATTTGAGAAATTAGACGAAGAAAACTGAAATTGCTCTGTGTTTTTCTCGAAGAGCAGTTGGTTGTACGCTTTTGAATGCTCGTAGGCTTTTTCGTAATTACCGGCAGCGTCGTAAATTCTTGTAAGTTCAAGCTCTTTTCTCAACAAATATTGTTTCTTAAATCCATCTGTGGATACGTTCTTTCGCACTGCATCTTCGAACTTTTGAAGTGACAAAAAGAGTCGCTTACTATCGTTTTCAAAGACTGCTTTATAGGACTGATAAAGATAAACAAGTTCTTCTGGTTTAGTTGCAGTTTGATTGATGTCTATTTTGTCTAATCTGTTTACGACAGACTCTATTTCCTTATCATGAGTTTGCCGAAACCCCATCATAAGCACTCGTAATCTTTGATAAAGGGTCAGAAACATTTCAAGTGCAGAGTTTTTGTCTTTTACAAATTCGAGAGCTTTGTCGGAAATAAGCAATGCGTCTTGGTATTTATTTTGGAGGAGAAGAGAATCAATCGAAGTAAAATATGCCCACGTAACGAATTCGTCATTGAGTTTACTTTGCTTGATTATAGTCATTGAGTGAGAGTAAGCTCTGCTTGGTACAGATAACTCTGTAAAAGCAATGCGAAGCCATTCGTGGGCAGTATCGCTATCTAAAATGTTTTCTAAATTTAAAGTAGAAGCGCGTGGGGGCAAATAGGGGAGTGCATATTCTATTTCATTGATTGCCTGAATGGGATTAGCTAACGTGAGTTCCATAGATAGCCATATGCTGGCTATAGCAGTCGCGGTTTTACTCCCCGTTTCCAGAACTTCACGCTTCAAGCGTCTGAGCGCAGGCACAGTAACGGTAATTCGCTGAGATGAACCGTCAAAGTCATTCATAGCTCTGGCGTAAGTATAATAAGCCCGTGTGGCAGCGTACAAACCTGGACTCAGAGATTTTAATTCTTCCCAATGGTTCTTAAGCAAAGGCGACTTTACGTAAATGGGAACGCGAGGCTTTTCAACCTCGTTAGCCGTTCCCGTCGCCAGTAAGTGCCTGAAGATAATACCTTCACTACTTTCATCATTTTGAATCTGTGACTTCTTAATCTCAATCACTATCTGGTCGTTGTCGATAGCTGATGGGCTATTCCAATTATAAATCACTAATGCTGCTAGTTGACTATAAGCATTAAGCTTTTTAAGCCTTTGCTCTAAAGAATGATGAGCTAACTGGGCTTGAAGTGAGTCGCTGAAGACTAAGATAATAAGTAGACAAAACTTCACCCTTGTAAAACGACACCAAGCGGTCATTGAATTTGCTACCTCTATACTGCGGATTAGCTAAAATATTTACTGATAATTAAACAACTGTTTAATTCTAAAGTATAAGTTTTATTGCGCATGTTTTCACCTTAAATTTAGGTAAAAAAATCGGCCGCAGTGGGCCGACGAAGGGAAGTGCATAAGGTACGCACTTTTTTGGAAAGGGGGGGGCGTCTTCCGTTAGGCTGAAAATTGAATCCTTTCAGAGACCGCTTTTTTCATTTCGCTTAAATCAGCGTTTTTATCGCCAACAATCATCACATTCGCATGATTCATCTTTATGCTCTCTCCATGAAATTGACCGTCAGCAAACTCGCTGGGTACTGAGATATCTCCACGCTCAGGTACTACGAATACAGACATTTTCCCTTGTGGCGTATTCACAATAAGGTGCAGGCTTCTCACTGTACTTAAGTGACAATAGTTCACCACTTCAACACCATCAAGCATCTCACTAAAGCTACCGCCAAAGCTTGCCAGTTTTGCATTTACCATATCTAAGTCTGCAGGAAGCAGCGAGTGGGCACTCTCCATTTCGGCATACTGCATGTGGGCAAGTGCTTGCCCGCCAATACTAAGCGGTTGGTGGTACCACATGGTAAGTCCGATACCTACAGTGAAAGCAACAGATGCGGCCATCGCCAAATACCAACGACTCCGGCGTTTGTAGCGATTGAACTCGTCAGTCGACTGTTGCCAAATGAGCTTGCTAGCAAGGTCTTCTGGCACATCGATTTTTAAAGCTTGCTTTAATTGCTTATCTAACTGCTTTTGTTCATTCCAGAAACTGCGTTTGCTTTCATCCGCTTTTGCCGCTTCTACAACATCACTGTCAGTCGTTTCTGGATCGGCGTAGATTCGACGCCTAAATTCTAACTCATCCATTTACACGACCTCTCTGTTCATTTTGCTTCTCTAATGCCTCTTTTAGCTGATTCCTCGCCCTGAAAAGGCGAGTCATTACCGTGTTCTTGTTAAGCCCTAACTGATTGGCGATCTCTTCGCCACTAAAACCGAAAATCAATTGGAGTATTAAGGGTTCACGATACTCAACACTCAATCCACCTAATAGTCGCTGAAGCTCTCTATCTTTCAAGTCCCCATCAGCATGCTGTGTGTCATCTTGAATATGGCAATCGTCTATATCTACCGTGTCGAATTGCTTTCGTTCAAACCGACGGGCATTCTCACGGCGAAGAATGGTTATTAACCAAGACTTTGCCGCCTTTTCATCATTTAGGGCGTCTAAAGAGCGCCAAGCACGAAGAAATGTTTCCTGTACGACATCCTCAGCAATGCTCTGGTCTTTTATAAGCCAGAATGCATAGCGGTAAATGTCGGCGTGGAATGCCTTTACCAGTGCTTCATATCTTTGGTGTTTTGCTTTCATATTCGATAAGACCTGACCACTGTCAGATTTATTTCGCCCAAACATAAAAAAATCCAAAAACTTAAGTTTTTTTCACTATGGCATAAAAAACGCGCCATTTCGTTATCCGAAAGACGCGTTTTCATCTTATTTTCAGTGATCAGAGCACCTATTAAGGAATGCTAAGCACCTTTTTGAGCAGCAATCCAAGCGTTAATATTTTCTTCTAAAATTGAAAGTGGTACGGGACCATACTTAAGCACTTCATCATGGAAACCTTTCCAATCAAACTTATCACCAAGCTCAGTTTGAGCATGCGCTCTAAGCTCCATGATTTTTAGTTTGCCAATCATATAGGCAGTGGCTTGTCCTGGCATGGCAATATAGCGTTCAATGGCTTTTTGCGCGTCATATTCAGGGTTTGGGGTGTTCTCTATTAGATAGTTTACCGCTTCTTCACGGGACCATTTCTTCGCGTGAATACCCGTATCAACAACAAGTCTGCAAGCGCGCCAAAGTTCCATAGCTAGGCGACCGAAATCAGAATACGGATCTTCATAAAAGCCCATATCTTTTGCAAGTTCTTCGGTATAAAGGCCCCAGCCTTCCGTGTATGCGGTAAAGCTCAAGAACTTCTGAAACTGAGGCACTCCCTCTAATTCTTGTGCAATAGCGCGCTGCATGTGGTGACCTGGGATGCCCTCGTGATACGCCAGCGCCTCTAACTGGTAAGTCGGCATAGCTTTCATATCATAAAGGTTGGCGTAATAGATACCGGGGCGGCTGCCGTCTTGCGCAGGACTTTGGTAAAACGCCTTGCCCGCAGACTGTTCGCGGAACGCTTCAACACGTTTAACAATCATTGGGGCTTCTGGAAGAATACCAAAGTATTCAGGAATCGCCTCTCGCATGTCGTCTATGGCGGTTTTCGCCATATCAAGATATTGCTGTCTACCTTCATCGGTTGAAGGCAGATAGAATTGATCATCTTCACGCATAAAGACAAAAAATTCTTGAAGGGTGCCTTCAAATTTCACCTGTTTCATAATATCACGCATTGCGTTGTGTATGCGTTCTACGTTCTCTACGCCAATTTGGTGAACTTCATCAGCGGAAAGGTCAGTGGTGGTAAACCAGTTCAGACGATTTTGATACCACTTATCTCCATTGGGTAAGCGCCACACGCCGTCGCCTTCAGGCGTTACTTCTCTTTGATGAGCTAACTCTTCGATGAACTTCTCGTAAGATGGCATGACCGAAGTAACTAACGCGGCTTTTGCCTCTCCTAATAGCGTGGTTTTTTCAGCCTCTGTAATATCAAGGTTGTTTACCTTGTTTTGAAAATCTTCCCAAATAGTAGACGGTGTTTCGCTTGAATCAAACGGCGCGCCAGTTATCACATTTTTTGACGCATCAATCATTTGATCATAAGCCCATGCGGGTGGGAATACGCCGACTTTTTCGCGAACTTTCATTTGTTCGATAACTTGATCAAAGTATGTACGTACATTGTCTAGTCGTCCAATGTAGGCCTGAGCATCTTCTTTACTCTTTACACTGTGAATGTTGATAAGGAAGCTAGGCACTTGCGTATGTGCGGCACGGAACTGATGCACTATATAGCGGTGATGCCTAAATTCATCGTTAGCCAGATCGCGCTCAATGCCCAGTTTATAAAGGCGTAAGCTTAACTTTTCTTGTTCACTTAACTTTGTCGTGTCGAAACTATTAAGCTTTTCAAGACGATTTTTAACAATGGCAACGCGGGCATCGGCTTCTTCATCACTGATGTCATCCCATTTATCGTAGTCCCACTTTTTACCGAGGTAACTTTGGAACAGTGGAGAGCGCTTAAGATCCTCTTCAAAAGTACGTTCAAAAAACGCATTCAGGCGCTCAGATTCAGACTGTCCAGCGGGCTGTTCCGTTTTAATAGGTTCTGGCGCTGTGTTAGATGTTTCGCTTGCTGGAGAGCAAGCGGTTAACGTTGTAATGGCCAACGCTATCGGCGTTAGCTTTAATAGTGTTTTCTTCATTGTATTCCCCGTCGCGTTTAATTGATTATTTTTATAAGCTAAAGCTTCTAAGGTTAATAAGTCTTAAAGAGGACAATAAGGCTCAAAGGCTCAAAGGCTCGACTGTTTCTCGAACGCAAACATTTCTGTTACGGAGCCCTTGCCACCGTGATTTAGCTAGTTGCAAGGGCTTTCATTACGCAAATTCTAGTGTATTAGCAAATGAAATGCGTTTTATGAAGCAGGATATAAGGCAGATAGCGTGTTATTGTTCCCTTCACTTTTTTGCTTCCACGCGCTGCGGGCAAGCTTAACTTCATTTGAAAGTGTATCTAAAGCTTTCATGACCTGTTTAGATTGGGTGTTAGCGTCAGCTTTATTGGCTGAAAAGCGCAGTGCATAGAGCTCATTAACACTAGCGTTGATTCCTTCAAACTGCGAAAGTTGCGCTTTACCCGAAGTTAATGCGGTTATCCACTGTTTAAGCACGGGCGTAAGTGAGCTTGTGTCTTTTGCCTTTATTACTGACATTAGGTTTTGGAATTGTACTTTTTCATCCCACTGAGCATAAGAGTGGAAGCGCTGTGCAGAACCGGTTTTGTTAGTGGTCCCAGGCCCCGTCATCTGAAACTGCTTAAGCTTTCTGTAAGTAAATATCCATCCCGCAAGCGCAATAACGAACAGCGCAAATAGTGCACCAGTTACCATCCAATTAAGCTGGGTATTTTCGTCAGTATCGACTCCACCTGAAGCGCTGTCTAATGGATTATCCCCACTGCTAGCACTAGCGTTAGGCTGTGTTGTAGCTGACGGTATATCATTTTTAATATCTTCATTGCTTGCACTACTGGCTGATGGAGTGTTTAGCATATTCGGAGTATTGGCATTATTTGCGCCAGACGCTGGCGCTACCTTAATTGAACGAGCGGGTATAGTGGCATACTCAGTTTGCTGAGTAAGCGTATTAAACCAAGGGATAGTAATTTCAGGTAAGACAAAGTTACCCGGCTGCGTAGGAATAATTGCCAGCGAGGTTTGGCGCTGTGAAATTAAGCTCTGGTCTTTTTCAACTGTCGTTGTGTTTGATTGATCTGGATACAGCTTAAAGTTTGGCGGATAAAACTCAGGAATATCAGGAAGCTGCTCTTCTACTACGCCCAATGCGGTTAGCGTAACAATACGGGTGACTGGTTCACCTGCTACAAAACTATCACCTTGTGGCCATTCTTCATCCACTCGCACCATTTCAGAAGGCAACCAAGGGTAATCTATCCCCTGAGGAATGGGCTTAATGTTTACCGTAATGTCGGGCCCAACCCGATTGATTTGCTGGGTACGGTTAAAGAAGCCAAAACGTTGGTTAGTATTGGCTGCCATTACTTCGCCAGTGAAGATAGGGCCTCTTAGTGTGAATTCACCGGATGCTTGAGGCACAACAGCAAATTGACGCTCAATAATTTGATACCGTTTACCGTTTACTATATCGGTATACTGTTTGTCTTCACCTAACTGGGTAATTTCCGCATTTTGCATTTCTGGCGCTTGTAGACTGCCGCGCTCAATATTGCTAGAAAGAAACAGCTTAACCGTATAAAGCAGCTGTTGATTTAGATAGGCCTCTTTCAAGTCGATATCCGTGGTAACAAAATAGTCCCTTGCCACGTTACTTTGTTCTTGAACTGGTATTACTTTAACTTGAATAGGCTTGGTTGATTTTCCTTCAATGGTTAATGGAGGAATGGTGAACGTGCCTTCCTTTCGGGGAAATAACGTAGTGGTCCAAACGGTGGTGCGCTTGGTGTCGAAATTGACGATTGAGGTTTGGCTACTTACCGATGTTCTGCCGACAACAAAATCTTTAAGCAGGGGAGAGCTGTCGAATGCATCTCTGTCCGCGCTGCCGTCTGCAGTAACCGTTAAGCGAATCGCTTCATCCAACATGACAGGGTTTCTATCAATGGTGGCTTCCAGCGAATTTATATCGGCATAAGCCACCGCATTTACAAGTAGGGTAAATAAAAAAACTATACGTGTAGATTGTAATAAGGCTCTCATCTACCAATCACTCCGGTTTGAAGGCATACGTTGACGCTGACGTTTTTGTGCTTCTAATTGCATTTTTCGTTTTAGTAAGAATGCAGGATCGTCTGGCACGCGGCGCATTAAACTCTCCATTCGCTGCAACTCTTCTTTTTCTGCGTCGGTAAGCTCGGTTTCTTGACCTTGCATAGCCTGTGCTTCCTGCTCTGCTTGTTGTTCGTTTTCTTGTGCTTGCGCGCTGTTACCTTGATCAGACTCTTCCTGTTCTGCATTTTGCTGCTGAGAGTCTGATGACTCGTTCTGACTGTTCATCTCGGAATCATCAGGCTGTTGTGAGTTATCTCCGCCACTTTGCTGTTCATCGTTAGCTTGGCTTTGATCAGACTGTTGACCCTCATTATTGTCTTGCTGACCATTCTGCGCGTTTGAACCTTCCTGATTGTTCTGCTCCCCTGATTGCTTGTTGTTATCAGAGTTATCAGAGCTGTCAGAGTTATCAGAGCTATCTTGGCCATTATCCTGCGAGTCACTCTGTTCGCCGTCATCGCCATTTTCGTTCTGGTTTTGCTCCTGATTCTGCTGTTGCTGCTGTTTCAGCAAATCCTCGACAATCTTTTTGTTGGTTTTTGCATCGTCGAAATCGGGTGCTTCGCTTAACGCCTGATCATATTTCTTAATAGCGTCTTCAAGCTTACCGAGTTTTGCCAGTGCATTGCCTTGATTGTAAAGACTCTCGGGGCCAGGAATGTTCTTGAAGGCATTTAATGCACCTTCGTAGTCACCTGATTTATAAAGTGATGATGCTTTCCAGGTGTCGTCATTAAACTGATTAACTGCGTCTTTGTACTTGCCTCTTTGGTAACTGTTCAATGCTTCCTGGTTGTCATTCATAAATGGCGTTTGCCACCATGAAAGTGAATCAGGTTTATTTGCCATCTCTAGAGTATCTTCTGGTGCGCCTATGCCTTGTGACGTGCCAGCAATTTCTGAGGCTTGGGCACGTTGCAGAGCATGGGCGTTTTTAATCATAGAGGGGCTAAGTAAACCCACCAACACGATGAAAACTAACCCGCGTTTGAATGCAAAGGCGGCAAACGGTAGAAGTATAAGCAGCAAGTAAGGGCCAACTTCTTTCCACTGGTCTCCTTGCAAATTACTCTCTTCTTCGTTCTCTTCGCTGTCGCTTTTATCTAGTAGAGATACCGAGGCAAGGGCATCAATGTCGGTGTCGTTTGATGTAAAGGATTCAAAGCGTCCGCCGCTCGTTTTAACCACGCCTTTCACTGCGCCTTCGTTTAACTTGGGTATAACGATGCTGCCGGTGAAGTCTTTTAATAGCTCGCCGCTTTGCTGGCGGATAGGCGCGCCTTCAGATGTCCCAACGGTAAGTGCATTTACTGTAAAAGGAATAGAAGCCACATACTCCTGAAGCTCTTGTTGTTGTTCTAACTCTATTCCGTCAGTAATCCAGTAGATCATGCCTGAGTTATATCCGGCATTCGTGAGAAGCTCTGACGCACTCTCTATGCCTAGGAGTGGGTCGCTGCCTGGCACGGGCATAATTTCCGGTGACAGGCTTGGGATTAGGGTTGTGATATTTCCTGCGTCTTCGGTTAAGGGGCTAATGACAAACGCATCGCCAGCGTAAGCAACTAAGCCCATTTCACCTTCACCAATAGCGTTGACTAGGTCTATCGCTTTATATTTAGCGCGAGTAAGCCTGTCTGGCATCATATCGGTAGCGCGCATTGAAAGCGACATATCTATGACTATAACGTGTCCCATTTTTAACTGGTAAACCGGTTGCGGCAGACGCTCCCACGTTGGGCCAGCGAGTGCTATCACACTTATAATCCAAACAAGAGCAAGCATCCACATTGGAGGTTTTGCGCCCATTTCGGTTTTTCCAATCACCATATATTGATATAAGTGAGAAGGGATCACAGATTGCCAGCCAGATTGCTTAGCTGTGGTTTTTCTAATTAAAAACACAAGCAGCATCAAGGGTGCGAGCGCGATAAACCATTCGGGGCGTAAAAAATGAAATTGGTTTAAGAAGTCGAATTCCATTACTTCGTCTCCCTATTTGTTTGCGCTGCTTGAGTTGCTTGTATTGCATCAGCGGTGTTCGAGTGTTGCGCGGACAAATTAATGCGTCTTTGTGCAAACCAACGAAATGTTGATACAAGTACCGTCACAAAAGCCCATAGTGCTGACAGTAATATCGCAGCACCAAGGGGATAGTAAAATAGTGCGCTCAATGGACGCATCTTGCGCGTTTCACCTTCAATAGGCTCAAGCGCGTCAAGTTGTTGATAAATAGCCTGAAGTTCCTGGGCATTTCGAGCCCTAAAATATTGGCCGCCAGTGCTAGTTGCAATGTCAGTTAACATGCCTTCATCAAGTTCTTGCGACGGGTTTATTTGTCGGCTACCGAAAAAGCTTTGGATCAGCATTTTATCTGCGCCCACACCAATTGTGTAAACCTTCACACCCTTACTAATTGCCAACTCTTTCGCCTGCTCGGGTGTAATATTCCCTGCAGTATTTTGCCCATCGGTAAGAAGAATTAACACGTTATTAGACTCTTCCCGTTCGTCAAAGCGTTTCACTGCTAAACCTATCGCATCGCCTATGGCCGTCTGTTCGCCAACCAACCCAATGACAGCTTCACTCAGAAGTGTAGAAACAGTATCTCTGTCATAGGTAAGCGGCGCTTGAACGTACGCGGTATCGGCAAATAAAATAAGGCCAATTCTGTCGCCCACGCGACGCTGAATAAAGTCATAAACCACCGACTTAGTCATTGTTAAACGGTTAACTTGTCGGCCATTTAGCTGCATATCATCTATCTTCATACTGCCCGATAAGTCTACTGCTAACATCATTTCTCGACCTTCGTTTGGTATGCTAACAGGCTCTCCTAACCATTGAGGGCGCGCGGCAGCCGTTACTAGCAGCAGCCATATCAAGCTACTTACCACTAGCGGTATTCTGGTTTGTTTCAATTGGGTTTGCTCTGACACATCGCCAGGTCGCAAACTTGGAACCCGCAGTGCAGCCATGGGCATGTCTTGTGCTTTTTTAGAAAGCAGGCGTACGATAATAGGCAAGGGAAGTACAAAAAAGACCCACCACCAAGCAAAATTAAGCATGATGCGGCTCCTTGGCTGGTTTATTATGAGGGTTGCCATCGTTTAGACCGCCTTCATTCACACCGCCGTAAGCCCCCTTGTTTTTAGGCAGTCTGGCTTTTGAAAGCCAGTTTTTTACTGCCCCTTTGCAGGTTTCAAAATCACTAGGGTTGGGGGTGGCTTGATAAACATTGCTTACTAACAAACCTAAATCACTTTCAAGTTTGCTATCACTACTTCTCAATGCAGAGGTTAAGAACGCTTGCCACTGTTTACCGTATAACCCAGCTACTTGCTGAGTTGGGTAATAGCTCATAGCCGTGCGTTTTAGAATTGAGTTTAACGCCACGGGCCAATTGCTTTGTTGTGCCGAAATCGATTCAAGTAAGGCTAAAGCTTGCTTACGCGCCTTGTTGTGACGTAGGTGGGCAGTGATAGCTTTATATAGGCAAAATAGAGCAATTAAGACTACTGCGATAGCGACCCACCAACCCCAATCTAATGGCCAAATGTTGACCTCTGTAGGTACGTGTATATCGCGCAGTTGAGCTAGTGGGTCTTGCTGCTGAGGGGGCACTGGTATTTGATTTGCCGGCGGCATCGATTGAGCAGCTGATTTTGTGTAACTAGATAGAAAGTTTGGTAAAAAATGGGTTGAAAAAATACTGCTTTGCATTAATTAAGCTCCAACCTTTGTTCTTGTTGCATACTTTGAAGCTGTTCGTCTAAAGGAAGGCCCGCTGAAACACTAAATCGAGCGATATTGTTTTTGCGCAAGGTGCTATAAATCACGCTGTTGTGTTCACTGCGCCATTTTTGATAGTGCTGTTGCTCGGTATTGTCGCCTAACACCCAGCGTTGTTGGTTTTGGCCATCAGAAACGCTGACGGTTTGTAATGAACTGGTTTGTGGCAAGGCGTGTTCTATTGGATCGTTAATTACGATAGCCCTCACTTCACAGTGTCGTGTTAAGTGACTTAAGTGTTGAATAGCTTGGGTACTTAAATGCTGAAAGTCTGACACGAGATAAACCAGGCTCCCCGGCCTTGCTAATCGTCTTGCCCTAGCGCACGCATCGGCAAAAGCTTGTTCGTCTTTGACTTTGTCCGGCTTAGATTGCGCGCTCTGTTCGTGCAATGCCATAAGTTCATGGCACACGTGCAACACGGCTTTTTTGCGGGTAAGCGGTTTAATTTCCTTGTGCTGTTGCTGGTTAAATACCAGTGCTCCGACCTTATCGCCACGAGCGGCAGCAGACCAGCTAATCAATGAAGATACGTGCGCTGCCTGCACCGCTTTAGTAAGCAGCTGCGTGCCAAATGCCATTGAAGGTAGGTAGTCACAGAATAGAAAAACCGGGCGCTCACGTTCTTCCCGATACACTTTAGTGTGAGTTTTACCCGTGCGCGCAGTTACGCGCCAATCAATAGCGCGAATATCATCACCGGGCTGATAGTGACGGGCCTCATCAAACTCCATGCCTCGGCCTTTATGCTTGGTGAGATAACTTCCAGCAAGTTTAGCTTGTGGCATACGTTTAGGCGCCAAACTAAACAGCTTAGCTAACTGCTGGTAGCGTAATAACTCTGCGGTAGACAGCGAGACCCCGTTACTTTGCAGCTTATTTAGCTGCGCTTGTACATTCACCATAGCTTAAGGAACTGCGACAGTTGCAACAATCTTATCAAGTACGTCGTTAATCGTTACGCCTTCAGCCTCGGCTTGATATGAAAGAATAATGCGGTGGCGAAGCACATTGTGAACCACAGCTTGAATATCATCAGGACCAACAAAGTCTCTGCCGCTAAGCCAAGCGTGAGCGCGTGCACAGCGATCTAAGCTGATGGTTGCTCGTGGGCTTGTTCCCATCGCTATCCACTGGCCTAATTCAGCGTCAAAATTTGCAGGCTGACGTGTGGCCATAATCAATTGAACTAAATACTGTTCTAACTCAGGCGCCATATACAAAGACAACGCTTCTCTACGCGACGTAAAAATATCGTCTTGAGTTAGCGTTGGTGGGGTAACAGGCGGTTCTGAGAGGGCTTCACCTCGGGTTAAACGCAATATTTCTAATTCTGTCTCGGCGCCAGGATAATCGATGTCCACGTGCATTAAGAATCGGTCTAGCTGTGCCTCAGGTAGTGGATAAGTTCCTTCCTGTTCTAGCGGGTTTTGCGTTGCCATTACTAAAAATAGCGGAGGAAGAGGGTAGGTTTTACTGCCTACCGTAATTTGACGTTCCGCCATGGCCTCAAGCAGGGCCGATTGCACTTTTGCGGGTGCGCGGTTGATTTCATCGGCTAGCACTAAGTTATGAAAGAGCGGCCCTTTTTGAAAAACAAACTCACCAGTTTCAGGGCGGTAGATGTCTGTACCGGTTAAGTCGGCAGGCAAAAGGTCTGGGGTAAATTGTACGCGATGAAAGTCGCCGTCAATACCATTAGCAAGTGCATTGATTGCGCGTGTTTTTGCAAGCCCAGGAGGACCTTCTACCAGAAGGTGGCCGTCGGCCAAAAGAGCGATAAGAAGGCTTTTGGTTAACGCATGCTGACCAATTATCTGCTGGTCTAAATAAGCGTGTAACTGTTGAAATTGCGCTGCTGCCATAATGCAAAATTTCCGTTTGAGTTCTCGTTATCAGAAAGTGTCATCGGAACGATAGGTTTATAAATCTCTTATAAAGTGATCGCTTAGCTAAAAAGTAAATTACATATTAATTAGATAGCTTTAGCCCGTCACAATGACACAAAACAGACTTTCATTTCCATATAAGGTTCATTCTATCTTTCTTCAAGTCGTCAAACAGTAATAAAAATGCGATATGTGGTGTGATGCAAAACGTGCTTTCTTTAATTTGAAAAATTTTAGCAGGCAAATTTGCAGGCGAACTTCACGAACGGTGCAAACTTTAGTTTCATTTATATTGCGCTTACCCCTGCATTATTTGCTATTTTGTTCATTGTTTGTAAAAATCGGGTTTATTACAGGTCAGACCACTTCGCTAGCAATGAGCAAAAGGTGAAGCTGGTCATAAATTTAGGTGCATTATGGCAACAAAACAATCAGTTACTACCCGAGAGGGTGATCGCATCGCCATTGTCGCGGGGTTGCGTACTCCGTTTGCGAAGATGGCTACATATTTCCACGGTGTTCCGGCTGTTGATCTAGGTAAAATGGTCGTAAACGAACTTCTCGTTCGCCATGGTGTTCAAAAAGAGTGGGTTGACCAGGTTGTCTACGGTCAAGTAGTGCAAATGCCTGAAGCGCCAAACATTGCGCGCGAAATCGTGCTTGGTACAGGCATGAATATTCACACCGATGCTTACAGCGTATCTCGCGCTTGTGCGACGAGTTTTCAATCTACGGTTAACATCGCTGAAAGCATGATGGCAGGCACGGTACAGGTAGGTATTGCTGGTGGTGCAGACTCAACATCGGTATCACCTATCGGTGTGTCTAAGAACCTTGCACGTGCGCTGGTAGATTTACAGAAAACCAAGACCTTGGGTCAAAAGCTGAATATCTTTAAGCGTTTAAGCTTAAAAGACTTAGCGCCAGTACCTCCTGCTGTAGCTGAGTACTCTACAGGTTTGTCGATGGGGCAAACGGCAGAGCAAATGGCGAAAACACATCAAATTTCTCGTGAAGAGCAAGACAAGCTTGCACATCGTTCGCACAGCCTAGCCGCTGAAAGCTGGGAAGCAGGCAAGCTGTCTAGCGAAGTGATGACCGCTTATGCTGAACCTTATAAAGGTGCGCTTGAGCGCGATAACAATGTACGTTTCGATTCTAAGCTTGAAGGCTACGCGAAACTTCGCCCAGTATTCGATAAAAAGTACGGCTCGGTAACCGCGGCAAACGCTACACCGCTTACTGACGGTGCTTCTGCAGTGCTTATGATGACAGAGAGCCGAGCAAAAGAGCTAGGCTACACGCCGCTGGGTTATATAAAGAGCTACGCGTTCTCGGCAATCGACGTGTGGGAAGACATGCTAATGGGACCATCGTACGCGACACCTATTGCGTTAGATCGCGCAGGTATGACGCTTAACGACCTAACGCTGATTGAAATGCACGAAGCGTTCGCTGCGCAAACCTTGGCAAACGTTAAGATGTTCGCAAGTGACAAGTTCGCTAAAGAGAAACTTGGCCGCGACAAAGCGACGGGCGAAATTGATATGGACAAATTCAACGTAATGGGTAGTTCAATTGCCTACGGTCACCCGTTTGCCGCAACCGGTACACGTATGATCACGCAAATGCTTAACGAACTAAATCGCCGTGGCGGTGGAACAGGTCTTCTTACTGCATGTGCTGCGGGTGGACTTGGTGCCGCAATGATCGTGGAGACAGAATAATATGAGTCAGGAACAAGAAATGACAAATGAAGTTCAGCCAACATCAGGCGCATTTACGTTAACCAAGCAAGATAATGGCGTTGCTATTCTTAGCATGGACGTACCTGGTGAGAGCATGAATACGCTTAAAGCTGAGTTTGGCGATGAGATATCTGCCGTGCTTGATGACATAGAGCGTGACAGCAGCATTAAAGGTGTAGTATTAACGAGTGGCAAGCCAAGCTCATTCGTAGCAGGCGCCGATATCACCATGCTAGCAGCGTGCAAAACCGCTGAAGACGCCACAACGATTGCCGCTGGCGGTCAAGCCATTTTCGATAGAATTGAGAACATGAAGGCTACCTTCGTTGCGGCTATTCACGGCCCAGCGTTAGGCGGTGGTTTAGAGCTAGCATTAGCGTGTCACTACCGTGTATGTACCGATTCACCTAGTACTCAGGTAGGTCTACCGGAAGTGCAGCTTGGCTTGTTGCCAGGCAGTGGCGGTACCCAGCGTCTTCCTCGCCTAATTGGCATTCAGCAAGCAATGAAAATGATGCTTACTGGCTCTCCAGCACGCGCTAAGCAAGCTAAAAAGTATGGCATTGTAGATGAAGTCGTGCCGCATAGCGTGCTTTTGAAAGTGGCCGAGCAGTTTGCCCTTAAACGCAAGCCTGAACGTGAAGCGCCGCAAAAGAGCGTAATGGACAAAATGTTAGAGAAGACCGGCCCAGGCCGAAACATGATGTTCAAAAAAGCGCGGGAAGCGACGTTTGCCAAAACCAAAGGTAATTATCCAGCGCCTGGGTACATTATTGATGTCATCGAAACCGGCATGAACGAAGGGATGAAAGCGGGGCTTAAAGCCGAAGCTGAAGCCTTTGGTAAGCTTGTTATGACGCCGGAATCTTTCCAATTACGCCAGATTTTCTTCGCAACAACAGAAATGAAAAAAGAAAACGGCGTTGAGGGTGTTAAACCCGAAAAGATGAAGAAAGTAGGCGTACTTGGCGGTGGTTTAATGGGCGGTGGTATCGCCTATGTAACGTCGACCAAAGCAGGTGTACCTGTGCGTATTAAAGACGTACGTGCGGAAGGTATCGCCAATGCAATGAAGTACAGCTATGACATCTTAAACAAAAAGGTGAAGAAGCGTTTCATGCGTAACAGCGAAATGCAGAAGCAGTTAGCGCTACTCACTGGTACACTTGATTACAGCGGCTATCAAGATGCTGATATCGTGGTTGAGGCGGTTTTTGAAGACCTCGACCTTAAGCAAAAAATGGTGGCGGATATTGAAGAGAACTGCAAAGAAAGCACGATCTTCGCGTCTAATACATCGTCTATTCCAATCACACAAATTGCAGCTAAAGCAGCACGTCCCGAAAACGTGATTGGTCTGCATTACTTCTCGCCAGTAGACAAAATGCCATTGGCTGAAGTTATTGCTCACGATAAAACGTCTGACCAAGTCATTTCATCTACGGTAGAGTTTGCTAAAAAGCAAGGTAAAACGCCCGTAGTTGTTAAAGACGGTGCGGGTTTCTACGTAAACCGTATTTTAGCGCCTTACATGAATGAAGCGGCAAACCTCATTCTTGACGGTGAGCCTATTGAGCACATCGATAAGTCATTGGTTAAGTTTGGCTTCCCTGTAGGCCCTGTGAAACTACTTGATGAAGTGGGCATTGATGTTGGTACTAAGATTATCCCATTCCTTGTAGAGGCTTTCGGCGAGCGCTTCACTGCGCCAAGTGCTTTTGACAAAGTACTTGCAGACGGCAGAAAGGGTAAGAAAAACCAGAAAGGGTTTTATTCCTATGAAGGCAAAAAGCCAGGTAAAGAAGTGGATGAATCAATCTACGAATTACTTGGGCTATCACCTTCTGCTAAGCTAAGCGAAAAAGAAGTAGCGGAACGCTGTGTATTAATGATGCTTAATGAAGCGGCACGCTGTTTAGACGAAGGCGTTATCCGCAATGCCCGCGATGGCGACATTGGTGCTATCTTCGGAATTGGCTTCCCTCCATTCTTAGGCGGCCCATTCCGCTATATGGATACACTGGGAATTAAACATGTTGTTGCTCGTTTAAACCATTATGCTACTGCTGTAGGTGATAAATTTGCACCTGCTGAAGTGTTAGTGAAAATGGCTGAAAACGATCAAAAATTTTACAGCTAAGTTTATAAAATGTTAAAAGCCGGGCTTTGCCCGGTTTTTTTATGTCTAATGAGTATTTTTGCTGGTTTATTGTTCTATTTTGGGTAGAATTCCAGCGGTTAAAAAATGTACGTGTCAAATTGTTGGCGTCAATTATCAGTAAGTTAAATTGAATAGTTGATGGAGACAAGTAACCCAACGTAATTAGGTTAAACAGGCGGAGGCAGTGTGATTTCACTCGTAGTATTAAGCGTTATCTTTTCTCTATATTTTTATGTAGAAGCGTTTAAATGGGGAATGAATGCGAAGAAGTGGGCAATAGCGGGTTTTGCGTTAGGTCCAATCTTATTACCTATGTTCTCGATCTCTCGCCATATACACTGGCGCAATGCAGTGGGGTTTAATAATCTTTATATTTCTGCGTAGACTGTGCGTTGTGCACTCAATACACCTATCTTATTATCTTTCATATATAAAAAAAGAGAGTTTATACTCTCTTTTTTTGAAAATCGTTTTAACTTCAAATTAGAAGCCCACACCACCGTGACCACCACCTGTTTTAGGTCTTACATACTCAGTCTGAGTTGTAGTTTCTTTTTGTGACTCAGGAGCTTGTTTAGCGCCTTCTTGCTTGTCGGCAGCAACTGGGGTAGCGGTAGAAAGTACTAGTGCAACTGCGTACTCTTTTAACATGTTAATTTCCTCTGATTTTTTTGAACGAACAAACAAAGCCGATTTTTTATATTTGTTACCGGCACTCTAGTCATAGCTAGTTACGTGCCAACATTTAAAGTATTTAATTAATTCTTTTAAATCAGTGGGTTATGATTTTGTTGGGAGATGCCAAGAATAGAGCTAAAAGCTAGCGTCATAATAATGGCACTAAAGTCTAATATACGAAGGTTGAAAGGGAAGAGTTTTGCCTTAGGTTGCCGCTTGAAGGTAGTTAGCAGGGTAAGAAATGCCCCTCAGTAAAGAATGCTGAAGGGGAGTTAAAGGCGTTAGTACTGGCTACTGCCTAATAGTGTATGTAGCTTTTGATTTTCGGTAAGCAGCTTTTCAAAACGTTCAGCGTTTAATGGGCGGCTGTATAGGAACCCTTGTAACATTTCGCAGTCATAGCGACGTAGTATGTCTAATTGTGACTCTTCTTCTACACCTTCGGCTACCACTTTAAGACCTAAATTGTGGGCAATATTTATAATGGCAGCAGCCATGTGCCTATCTACATTGCTTTTTGCAATATCATCGATAAATGCTTTATCAATTTTTAATGTGTTCAACGGAAAGCGTTTTAAATACGCCAGTGAAGAGTAGCCTGTGCCAAAATCATCCAGCGCTAAGTGGATACCTCGCTCACGCAGTCGCGTCATCATTTGAAGGCCGTTTTCGGGGCTTTCCATTAGCGTGCCTTCGGTAATCTCACACTCAAGATGCAGTGGTGACAGACCTACATCGCTCAATATTCTGTTTATTCTGTCATCTAGGTCTGGCAGTTCGAACTGCTTTGCCGAAATATTAACGGCTACACGACCGCTAAACAAACCCTGATTTACCCAGCGTTTGGTATCGGCGCAGGCCTTGCGAAGTACCTGCTCACCAATTTCAATAATCTGACCTGTTTGCTCTGCTAACGGGATAAATTGCCCAGGGCTTACTATGCCTTTTTGCGGGTGTTCAAAACGTACTAAAGCCTCCATGCTGACTAACTTGCCCGAAGCAATATCCACTTTAGGCTGATAGTAAACAGTGAATAGGTCGTCTTTAATGCCTTGGCGGATTAAGTTTTCAATTTGCAGCTGCCTCACTGCATTTTGATTCATTTCACCACTGAAGAACTGATAGCTGTTGCCGCCGTTGTTTTTAGCAAAGTACATAGCCGTATCTGCGTTCTTAAGCATTTCTTGGGGTGACTCACCGTCATCGGGGTAAAAGGCAATACCAATACTCGCGCCCAGCACAAACTCTTGTTTATTGATAATAAAGGGGCGCGATAAAGTATCTAATAAGCTTTGTGCATAATGGGTTACCGTATGAATATCTGCGTTATCTTCCATCAATATACTGAATTCATCACCTCCCAGTCGGTAGCAGGTGGCATTTTTACCAGTAATGCGCTGTAGTCGCTTAGCTATTTGCTTAATTAAAATGTCGCCGGTTTGGTGGCCCAGTGAGTCGTTTATCTTTTTAAAGTTATCCATGTCCAAGCAAAGTAAGGAGTGAGCGCTGGACTTTCGCACCAAGTTTTGATGACTTGCTTGGAAAAACGAACGGTTAGGTAGCTCGGTAAGGGGGTCGATGTTCGCGAGCTTTAATAGTTCTTTTTCGGTGCTCTTACGTGAAGTAATATCGCTGAAAACACCCACGAAATGACTAATTTTGCCGTCTTCATCGTGAACGGCATCAATATTTAGCTCCATTTCGTAGCGCTCGCCGTTCACACGTACGCTCTCTACTTCACCTGACCAGTTGCCCTTAGATTTAAGGGTTTTCTTGATTTCTTCGGTAAATGCATCAGGGTACAAGTGAAAATGCATATAGCTGGCAAGGGCTTGGTCGCGGGTTTCTCCGGTATAGCTGCAGTAGGCGTTGTTAACGCTGATAAATTTGAACTGGGTATTAGTAATAAATACCCCTTCTGAAATATTCTCTATCGAGCGCTTGAACAGGTTCAGTTGTTCTTCTGCTTCTTTTAAGTGGTGGATATTCTTTAACGTACCCGTCATTCGCACCGGCTGCTCATTATGGTCACGCTCTACCACTTTTCCACGGTCAAGGATCCAGATCCACTGATTTTTAAACGTCTTAGCGCGGTAGGCTAGTTCATAAAAATCACTGTTGCCTTCTAAATGCTCTCTGAGCGCAGATTTAACACGATTAATGTCGTTAGGATGAATATTAGCATCATAAGCGCCGGTGGTACGAATATCGTCTTGAGGAAAATCTAACGTGCCCCAAGTGTTTGCCCTATAAACCTGACCTCGATACACGTCCCAGTCCCACAACTCATCGCCAGAGCTCCATAGGGTGAGCTTTAAACGTTCTTCCGATTCCTTGATAGCAAGCTGATTTGCCTTTCTTATTTGGTACTGGCGAATAATAAAAGCAAGTATCGCTAAGGCGATTAAACAATAAAACACAAGGGCAACGCTGTGAAGCCAGGGAGGGCGCGCAATAGTAATTTTTAAATCTCTGCTGTCGGACCACGCTTTTCCTGGCTCTTTAGCCTGCAATGAAAAAATATAGTTACCAAAAGATATGTTGTTGAATTGAGCAGTACGTTCTTTGTCGACATAAATCCAGTCATTCTCAAAACCATTTAGCTTGTAACGATAGGTGACTTGGTCCGGATAAACCGGGTTAACCAGCCCAAAAGAGATACTAAAACGGGTTTCGTCGTGTTTTAGCGCCAACTGCTCTTCGTAAGTGATATTTTCTTTCAACGACAAATAGTTCGAAGCTTCATCACTTTCAATTTGCTTTTGTCTGGCCTTTGCCAACGAGCCAAATACACTAACTTGGTAAAGTTGAGGGGAAAGAGTTTGCTCAACTTGGTCACTCGCGCTTATAGCTTGCTTTGAAATTTTAACGAAGCCTTTATTGCCACCAAAATAAATGGTTTTGTCAGCAGTGGCAATCACCGCGCCCTCACCAAGAGAGTTAAATTCAAGCTGAGCGTTGGGAATACTATCCGCTTCACGAAGTGTCGGCAAATGAACCTTATGGACGCCTTTAGCATCTGAATACCAGATGCTGTTTCCTACAGCTACTGTCGAAGTTATAAAACCACTTTGGTTGTCTCTTTTTTGTTTGTTGAGTACAGCAAAGTTCTTTTTATCAAGCTGAATAACGCCGTCAGAGCGTGTAGTTAACCATAAGCTTGATGGGGTTTCATTTACACCATAGACCAAAGAGTTTATGCCGTTTGACGAGTCCAAAACTTGAATGACTCTACTCTCATTAACAGAATAAATGACAAGTTTTTCACCAGCTCTGAACCAAACGTTTTTGTTACCATCTTGAAAGATGGCTAACATATCCCCCGGTTTTTCTGTTATTGCCGTATTCGATATTTTGATGTCTTGAACCTTGCCTGAAATAGTATCTATTGAATATACATAACCAACGGCTACCTGAACCCAAATGGCTGAATCGCTTTTAAAGATATAATCTATAAAAGACCCTTTGAAATACTCATGCACTAATTCTAGGCTGTTACCGTTTTCTTTGAGCACAAGTAATCCGGTAGACGAAGCAATCCAAATGTTATCCTGTCCGTCAATTTCAATATCCCAATAATGAATGGCTGGGTCCATTTTTTCGAAAAAGCCGAAAAACGTAATATTGCCCGTTTCCCGAGAAATTTTGCCTAGTCCTTTTTGTTGAGAAACTAGGTAGAGTGTCTTGTCGCTGCTTTCCGCAAAGCCCCACAAAGTAGAGAAATTATCGTCGCTATGGCGATCAGAGTTATACACAGGCTGAAAATGTACGCTGGCGTATTCAGGGTGATATTTAAAAGCACCTCGGTGAAAGGTAGCGGCCCATACTACTCCGGTGCGATCCTCAATCACTCGCATTACGATTGCAGATGGAATACCAGTAGAGCTATAAGTGTCTGAATTTAAATGCAGATAATCAGGTCGGTAATCAGGGGAGATAGAACTTTCAGCAGCATCGGACAATAGGAAAAGCCCAATGTAAGTACCCACCCAAATATCTTTACCCACTACAGAGATTGAAAAAGAATTAACTTCTTCGGTAACGCCCAAGTCATCGCCTTGAATCCGCTTTAAAATGCGGCCATTAGACGCTAAAACGATTAGGCCCTCATTTGTTGCTAACCAATAATTGCCGTTAATTACAGCGATATCGTGCAGTGCACGTATATCTAAAGAAACCCCCCAAGGGTTGACTTTTTTTGTATCGTGAACTTCCAGCGTTTCGGTATCTATAAACGCAGCGCCAAACTTGTTGGACCCTACCCAGATACGGTTAGCCTCTTCAAAAATCACTTTAATAAAGCTCTCTTCTTTAAATACTTGTGTGATAACGCTTATTTGGGAAGTTTGTTTTGAATAGCGGTACAAAAACTTTTTACCAGCGAATAATATGTCACCATTGTTCGCTTCTGAAATCGCAGAGATTAAGTCTGTCTTTATCACCGAGTTATCTTTATCGAAGACTTTAAAACTGTCTGACTCAGGCTGATAGAGAGCTAGCCCTGAATGGGTGCCGACCCACAGCAGTCCTTCAGAATCGACAAAGAGTGTTTGAATGTATCCTGAAGGCAGGGAGTTAGGATCAACATCTGACGGGTGGTATTGCTTTACGTCATAACCCGAGTAGCGATTGAGGCCATTTGACGTCGCTAGCCAAATAAACCCCATATGGTCTTCCACAATGTCTAACACTGCGGTGTCTGATAGGCCGTGTTGCTTATTTAATTCTGTGAAGTGAAGATCAGAAACTTCAATCGCCTTTGCAGAATTGAAAATAATTCCTGACAAAGCCAACGAGAGAAGCAGCATTGAATAAATTAGGGTTGAGCGCACCTATACACCTTTGGCATACGCCATTTATTATTTTTTTAATTTTACTGGCAGCATCCCTAACAACCAGAATAATAAATATGCCGAATTAACCGAGTCTCTACAAGGACTTTTTAGAGATAGCAGGGATGATGGGTTACTTATTAAGCAACCGAGGGGCAATTCGGTGTCTATTTATCGACTCCGTGGTCAAAAACTTGACGTTTATATTCTAGCTATATTGCAGGTTAGTGTTTGTTTTCCACAAGATGTTGAAAGAACAGGCGGTGTTGCTAGTTACTTTTTAGGTTGGCTATTTATGAGCGCGGTATACTTATCGCGTAAACAAGATGCTAAACGTTCCGTGGATAGACAGGCAAATCGCCGGTTGTGTTTAACATTATGCTATTAGTGATACGTTGGTTAGTAGTACGGGATTTCTTGCTTAAAGTGAGAAATGCTGTTGATAGTTCGTTTCCCTTGGGTTGAGATTGCTTCGAACTTTCCTCTTGAAAACAGAACCAGTTCTCCGCAACGTTCGCGTTTAGCGAGTTGGTGTGCAAAATCTTGAATTTCTTCAAAACTCAGCGCTTTCACTCGCTCGGCAAGCTTAACGTTTCTATTAAAACCTAAATCTTGGGTACCTAAGCTCACCCATAATCGCTGAGACTTCATCGAAAGGGTAAGGTCGCGTTCTTCTAGCTGCTTTATGAGATTTTGTTGAATAGTTGGCCAATAGAAGCGGTAGAATTCTATTTCGTTTAATTGCTGAAATAAAAAATCGGTCATCGCATCTAACAAGTGTTTGGGACTGCACTGTGGACTTTGAATGTAAAACGCCATGCCGGGGTGCTGATTGTGTGGAACATAGCCCGTTCCGACGATATAGCCCAGTTGTTGTTCTGTACGTAACGAATTGAAAAATGGAGCGGCTAGCATTTGCTCTAATACCATACATAACGCGGTATCGGTTAACCCTGGGGACGGGGCCTGTAGATAAAGCACAACCGCTGAATCGTCATGATTACACAGCACTTCATGATAAAGTGTCCCGTCTACTGGAAGCTTAGATACGGCACGTGATAGTGGACCACCACCTGCATTTTTACATTGTTTTTGTAGGTTTGCTGAAAAGGCTTTTGCTTCTTCACTCGCCCAGTTTCCGTGAATAAATGCTTCAATAAAATAATGTTCAAAAGCACGGGTTCTGAAATTAAGCATTTGCTCGTAAGAAATAGTGTCTATCACATCTAATAGTTCTACTGGAGCCTGGGTATTGCGTTGAATAAGCACGCTTAACCTAGAAAATAAACGGTTGGTTGGCTTGTTCAATAGCGAGTTGTGAAGGCTTTGGAGCTGCAGCGTTTTGTGATGCTCAAACGCTCTTTCGTCGGGTACAAAATCAAGTATAGCATCGAGAAGTTCTTTGGCCAAAAAGGTTTGCTGGTTAGTAAAGCCTCGCGTGTGAAGCGTAAAACCAGCTTGATGGCCATATATACGATAGTGAAGACCGGCAATTTCAGCTCGATAATATTTTGCCTGCAAATGATCATTTAAAGCGCCAAGCCAAATGCGTTTGGCGGCAACAGACGGTAAAGAGTCAGAAAATTTTGCAGCGTCAAAAGAAATATAAATATCGCCTTTAGGGCTGTGGAACTGCTGGTCTTGCGCAAACCAGAACCGGTAACCGCCCGCATCGACTAACTTATTAGGAATGTTAAATCCTGTTTCAGGCAGTATAAGGCTGTACTCGTTTGCTAAATAAGGGTTGGGTGGAGGAAGCTGTAATTCACTTATAGGTGAAGGCAAAGATAGTTTTTGTAATAACGCAGCATCAATTTTCTCTACGCTGTATTCAGCTTCGTAGAACGCACAAACTTGTGTGGTCTTTACGTCTTTCGAAATAACTTTCAGACGAATGTTGTCTGGAGTGAAATAGGACAAAGCATGTTCAATGACGCTTTTATCATAGCTTCCTATGGTAGAACGCAGTTTGCATAATTCGTCTGGACCAAAAATAAACTGGTGCTGCGCATATTCAGTAACCAAGCTAAGTGGCTTGATATTTTCTTCGTACTCAAGGGCTAGCGTATTTAACTTCGATTTCTCGTGAAAACGCCAGTCCTCATGAGAAGCGTCTCGAATTACTGAGATATAACTAAAAAGTGCCTCTAATACACGATCTTTATTGTCGAGCCCGTTTTGCGACAGCTGAAAGCTCACATTAAAGTCTTTAAAGCTGTCTCCTTCTATACCTGAGCCAGCAATGAGGTTCAGCGCCCAGTCTTTTTCTTTAAGGTAGGCAAGTAAACTTCCTTCACCTTCATCCCCAATTAAATGACTAATATAGTTCAATGGTTTTGTTTTGTAGTCATTCTGCAAAGCGGGTAGGGCGAACGTTACTATCATTCGCTTAGCTGACTGCAGTGGATGAATGTTTATCTGTATTCCTAGCTCATTATCGGTGTAAAGCTGTGGCCAATTATCAGCTGCCAATTCACCTTGTGGCAGACTACCGAAACATTGGTGCACTAATGCTTCAAGCTGTGGGAGCGGCATAGTACTGACGATACACAAGCACATGTTTTTTGCGCAGTAATAGGTTTGATGAAGTGTTTTAAGACGTTGTTTAAGCGCGGCGCATCCATGTTGAGAAAAGGTATCACTATTGCCTACTGAAAACTTAGCAAAGGGATGCTGAGGATTACAGGTTTCTTTGTGAATTTGATAAAGTCGACGCAGGTCGTCTTTCTTTTTGAATTCAAATTCTGCATGGATATTCTTGATTTCGTTAGTTAGCGCCTCGTCTTCAAACAAAGGTTGTCTAAGCATATCAGCGAAGGCGGGCAAGGTTTGCGCAATAGCGTCACCGCTGCAGTTGAAATGGTAGTTTGCATACTCGGTGCCTGTCCAAGCGTTTATCGTGCCCCCATGCTGCTCAATAAAACCATTTATTGCGTTAGGCTTGGGTAAATGACGGCTTCCCATAAACAGCATATGCTCTAACAGGTGAGCTAACCCCTGACAATCATCAGGGTCGTAGAAGTGCCCGGCTCTTACCGCCATAGAAACAAACGACTCACTTGCCTCAGGCGTATAACATAACATAGCGCGTAGCCCGTTAGGTAAAGTAACATGGTGCGCGTCTTCTAGGTTTATTGTGTTATTCACATCGTCTCATATTTGATAAAAGGCACCTTACTGCTGGAGCGTCTATTAAGATAATCTTCACTAAACCTTAAATAATGGTCGAAAATTCTCATTATTCATAGTTTAGCGCTAGGCGTAGAATCAGCTCTCTGATATCGTTAGCGTACTTTCATTAATACTATGCGCAATGTTATGTCAGGTCAAAGTAGCAACGACGACATTTATCTTTTCATTATGCGTCACGGTGAAGCAGAAGCGCCCAGACTCGATGACAAGAGTAGGCAGCTTACGTCACTGGGACGAGAGCAAGCTAAGTCAGCTGCACTATGGTTGAAAGACCAATATTGCACGAAAGGTAGTGTCGATATAGCGCTTGTTAGCCCATACCGGCGAGCCAAACAAACCCACGACATGGTGTCATTAGACATAATAGCGGACAAAGTGGAAAGCAATGAAGATATTGTTCCAGAGGGCTCCCCTCGTTTGGTCAGTGACTATATTGATGGACTTCTTCATGCGGCGGTTAATTCAAAAAAGCCAATCAAAAAACTGTTAGTGGTGAGTCACATGCCGCTGGTTAGCTATCTGGTAGATGAACTTTGCCAGTCTTACACTACTAGCTTGTTTTCTACAGCATCAATTGCTGTTATCAAGTATTCATTGAACGAGCACAAAGGCACTTTAGTTACCCACTACCAAGGCGTCTAATGCGTATAGTTGATTCATCCCCAATTTTGTAAAAACTGAACAATTAGTAGTTAAGTATCTTTCTCTTCGGTCGATAGCATCTTTGAGAGTGTCAAAGTTTATTCTATTGAAGGGTTGGGAAATGGACAGCAAATCTATTCCTGAGCTCCTTAAGCGTTCATTGCAATCGCATATGGCGGAGGCTGATTTACGTGAAGATGAGGAGACGCAGGATATTATTGCCAAGTTATCTGAGTTGTCAGATAAAGTCGCTGCTGCGAAAGCGAGAGCGCTGGCAAATCGAGCGCAGCGACTCGCTGATGAAGCAAAAGGCTAGCGTTTGAAACTGCTAGCCTTAGGAGTTTAGTCGTTATTCGATTCTCTTGGCGGCACGTAGTATTCTGGCATGATTCTAACTGTTTTTATCATGCTTTCTGAAATGTCTACAATTTCTAATGGGTAACCCGCCAAACGCACGCTTACCTTGTTCTCAGGAATATCCTCGAGATACTCAAGCAACAGACCGTTAAGGGTTTTGGGACCTTCAGTCGGCAAATTCCAATCCATTTCTCTGTTCAACTCTCGTACGTTGGCGCTTCCATCAACCAGTACCGAGCCATCTTGCTGAACGTGTGCTTCTTTGCTGTGGTCTGGAACCATGCTCGTTGTAAAATCACCGATAATCTCTTCAAGAATATCTTCAAGCGTGACTAAGCCCATGATGTCGCCATACTCATCAACAACCAATGCGATGCGCTCTTTTTCGGCTTGGAATTTGTACATCAATGTGTGCAGTGGTGTAGATTCAGGTGTGTAGTAAATCTCACGAACTGCACGAAGCAAGCTCGATTTAGTAAACTGGTCTTTTGATAGAAGGCGCAGGGCGTCACGCACATGCACAAAGCCTACTGCATCATCGACACTGTCTCGGTATAATAAAACACGGGTATGTTGAGCATGGGTTAACGCTTTCTGAATTTTCTTCCAGTCATCGTTAATGTCGATAGCAAAAATTTCAGCACGCGGCACCATGATATCTTCGGCCGTTACGCTTTCTAAGTCCAAAATACTTACCAACATATCTTGGTGTCGCTTCGGGATCATGGCACCAGCTTCAAAAACTACGGTTCTTAACTCTTCTCGACTTAACGAGTCGTCACTTCCACTTGCAGGGCTAATTCTTAGTAAAGCTAGAATACCGTTTGTGATACCGTTAATCGCTGCCACGAAAGGGTACAACAAGGTAAGTAGTGGAAGCAGAATAATGGAACTCGGAAATGCCACTTTTTCTGGATACAGTGCAGCCAGCGTTTTCGGCGTTACTTCTGCAAAAATAAGTAAGACCAGCGTTAAGCCAAAGGTAGCCGCAAACAGCCCCCAATAGTCACCGAATAAACGAATACAAAGTATGGTTGCAAGCGAGGATGCTGCAATATTAACTAAGTTGTTGCCGATGAGAATAAGGCCGATAAGGCGGTCTGGTCGTTCCAGAAGCTTAGCAACACGTATAGCTGAACGGTTGCCTTCTCCTTGCAAATGCTTGAGTCGATAACGATTAATCGACATCATGCCAGTTTCTGAACTAGAGAAATACGCAGATAGTAATATGAGTACGCCGAGCGCGATAAACAGCGTACTCGTTGATATGTCGTCCAATTAATGGGTTCCTGTCTTAACTTAGGCTTCAAATGTATTGATTTGAGGTGCGAGTTTCAAGGGAAAATTGCTGATATGCCCCTAATTAACTAGATAGCACCAAAAAGTGACAAGCGCCGCCGAGCCGCGTAAAAAGCAAGCCCGGCAGTGAACTCGACAATAAATAACGGAAGTTTTAAAGAAGAAATTCGCGAACTAATTTGCTGCCAAAATAGGCAAGGGACAATAGCGTCACACCCAAGACTGTCATCACAATAACCTGTCGCCCGCGCCAACCTCGAAGTTTCTGGCCTATCAAAAGAATGAGAAAAACAACCAGAGCGGCCGCTGATAGCACCGTTTTATGCGCGTAAGTTTTGTTAAACATATCTTCTAAGAAAACAAACCCGCTAATTAGTGAGACGGTTAGTAGACAAGTTCCCGCAAGCAGCAGCTTGAACAAAATGTTTTCTACAAGCATTAAAGGCGGTAGTGATGAATGTAGTAGCGCAGCACCTTTTTGCTTTAGCCGGTAGGTAATGTAGGACATTTGCAGTGCGTATAGGAATGCAATGACCAAAGTGCAGTAGGCAAATAATGACAAACTGATATGGATAACCAAGCCTGGCTGTAGCTCAATATGCATGATGTACGACACAGGAATAAACTGTGATGCAAGTACCGTAAGGCTTGCAAAACCAAACACTACAGGGAGTAGAATAAGATTGGGGATGGCACGGGCAAAAATAAGCATGGAAACGGTGATTATCCACGACACTAATGAAAGCACGTTGGTTACACTCATGTCTTGCCCAGGCGCGACAATAATAACCTTGGTGAGAAAAGCGATATGTGCAATTGCCCCAAGACTAGCGATAGATAGCCCTAATCGCTTATTCGGGCCGTCTTGGTGTACGAATTTGCCAATAAGTACTGCCGCAGCTAATGCGTAGAGTAAAGCAGCAGAAATGGCGAAAAGGGTGTTCATGATGCGTCCTGTAATAGGTAGGTGACGTCTTCACCGACTGAGTCGGTATTGATACTGCAACTTGCAAGTAAATTCAACCATCTCCTTGATTTTGTTTGTTTCACACCCACTTTTAGTGTGGGTATAGGAGCAAGGAAGGACAATTTTTACTCCATATCGACTTCGAAATTCGTACATCAAATTTCGACAACCCTTAACGCAAAAGTTTAAAAATTTAACCGCAATTGTGGGTACGTTACCGTTCGCTTTTACGTTACAATGCGGGCATTACGTCTGAAATAAAAAGAAGTTTCATACTATGTTTGAGAATTTATCAGAACGCTTAGGCCAGACATTACGAAATGTCAGCGGTAAAGGGCGTCTTACTGAAGACAATATTAAAGAAACGCTACGCGAAGTGCGTATGGCGCTACTTGAAGCCGACGTTGCGCTACCCGTAGTAAAAGCGTTTGTTGCACAGGTAAAAGAACGTGCAGTTGGTACCGAAGTAACCAAAAGCCTCAAGCCTGGCCAAGTATTTATTAAAATCGTTCAGTCTGAACTAGAGTCGGTGATGGGGGAGGCGAACGAAAAGCTTAACCTCGCAACTCAACCTCCGGCTGTTGTGCTTATGGCGGGCTTACAAGGTGCGGGTAAAACTACGTCTGTAGGTAAACTTGCGAAATACCTAACTGAGCGCGAGAAAAAGAAAGTGATGGTAGTGAGTGCCGACGTCTATCGTCCGGCCGCTATCAAGCAGCTTGAAACCCTTGCCGGTGAAGTGAATGTAGCTTTTCACCCGTCAACGATTTTACAAAAGCCCATTGATATCGTTAACGATGCCATTGTTGAAGCGAAGAAGAATTTCTTCGATGTTCTACTAGTCGATACAGCTGGTCGTTTACATGTCGACAACGACATGATGGACGAAATTAAAGAGCTTCACGCTGCCGTTAAGCCAATTGAAACCCTGTTCGTGGTTGATGCCATGACCGGTCAGGATGCTGCGAATACGGCAAAGGCGTTTAACGATGCACTTCCGCTAACCGGCGTGATTCTGACCAAAGCAGATGGTGATGCAAGAGGTGGTGCTGCCCTGTCGGTTCGTCACATCACGGGTAAACCCATCAAGTTTATCGGTATGGGCGAAAAGGTTGATGCACTTGAGCCTTTCCACCCTGAGCGTATTGCGTCCCGTATCTTGGGCATGGGCGACGTACTTAGCCTTATCGAAGAGGTTGAGCGTAAAGTCGATAAGTCGAAAGCGGAAAAGCTGGCCAAGAAGGTACAGAAAGGTAAAGGCTTCGATCTGCAAGACTTTAAAGATCAGCTTGAGCAAATGAAGAACATGGGCGGCATGATGGGAATGCTTGATAAGCTGCCCGGCATGGGCGGTATGTCTGATAAAATTAAAGATCAGGCAAACGACAAGCAGTTCAATCAAATGGAAGCCATCATTAACTCAATGACACCGGCTGAACGTGCACGTCCAGATATGATTAAAGGGTCGCGCAAGCGCCGTATTGCAGCAGGCTCAGGTACGCAAATTCAAGACGTAAACCGTTTGCTTAAACAGTTTACGCAAATGCAGAAAATGATGAAGAAAATGTCTGGCGGCGGCATGAAGAAGATGATGCGCCAGATGAAAGGCATGATGCCTCCGGGTGGCGGTTTTGGCGGCCCAGGCGGCTTCGGCGGGGGCGGCGGCTTCCCACCACGCTAATTCTCTACAGTTCTAAAACGACTAAAAACCTCAACAGCAGCAATGCGTTGAGGTTTTTTTGTTTTTGTTGCATCCAATATCAAATGTGGCTCGTTTGGCTTGTTGAACAAGACGTGAGCAGTATCTATCGCACAGATTCGCGGTTGACAGCGTCTCTTCACTAAACAACAAGTACGGAGATGAAGATGGAATTCAATAAAACATCACAACAAAAATTAAAACTTTCACTATTAGCTACAGCAATGGTGTTCGCACTTAGTGCCTGTGATGGTGATGACGGCACAGACGGCTTGAATGGGATTGATGGTGTAGACGGTACAGACGGTGTTGACGGAGCTCCAGGACAAGATGGCGCGCCGGGCTTCGCTGCGGGTACGTTTTTGGTTGCGAATAATGGCGATGCTAATCGCAACACGGTAACTGTGGTAGATCAAAATGCCAATGCACTCAGCACGGTCACCACAGGTGCTAATGAAGGCATTGTCTTCACTGAAAGCGGAGCCTTGGTGCAAGCAGGTGACAGTGATTTACCTTTATTGAGGACATTGTGTAATTTCGATGTCCAAACCAACTATATGATGAATACGGGCAACGAAGTAACCGGTACAGCAACAGGCCTGGTTAACCCTAAAGGTATCGCGTTTGCTGAAAATGCTGGTTTGGTAATGGTAGCTGATTTTAACGGTCAAAAGGTAAGCGTTTTTGGTGGGCAAGCGTCGGGAGACGTTGAGCCTGTTGCTGAGATTATGGTTTCCGCAAAACCATGGGACCTAGCATACGATGAACAGAACGATAGATTATTTGTGGCTCTAACCGATGGTACGTTAGCGGTATATGACAATGTAGCTGGTTCGGGTTTTGCGCCCACAGTAATGCGCTCGGTGGTGCCTTCTGATGCAGATGGCAATCAAATATCAGTAAACCTTCATGGTATTGTATATGAGCCTATGTCTAACCGCATGGTCGTTTCTGATGTGGGTGATGCAGCAGTTGCAGACGATGGTCAAATTTTTGTATTAGAGAATATCTCGTTAGCTGACGGAGTTGTCGTACCAACAAGAATCATCGGTGGAGCGTCGACTCAACTCGGTAATCCTGTAGACATTATTCTTACGGGCTCTGACCTTCGCGTGGCGGAAAAATCAAACGACGCCATTTTGGTGTTCTCTAACATATTCAACGGTGCTAGTGGTGACATTGCACCGACGTTATCTACACCTTCGGTGAAACCGGAGTCTTTGGCTGAGTTTAAAGAA
Source organism: Alteromonas sp. 5NW40-0090 (assembly GCF_057552975.1). Classification (NCBI taxonomy): domain Bacteria; kingdom Pseudomonadati; phylum Pseudomonadota; class Gammaproteobacteria; order Alteromonadales; family Alteromonadaceae; genus Alteromonas; species Alteromonas sp. 5NW40-0090. The sequence continues at coordinate 175,315 of NZ_BAAJLT010000001.1, read as the reverse complement.
TTAGATGAAATGAAAGACGCATCGGACGACGGGATAACGACTATGCCTATTATGGGCCTTTCGGTATCAAGTAACCCTGCAAGCGAAGGTGCAACCACGGGGCAAGTAGCGCAATACAGCGCTGTACTTTCCAGTGAGCTAAGCTCTTTTGACGCTGGTATGAGCATTGAGAGTGCCGCTTTCACGGCAAGTGGCGATGGTGTCATCACCTTTGATGATGTGGATAGCTCAACTGGTGGCTTACTAGTAATCAACCGCTTGAAAACTATGCGCGATGGAATGACGTACAGCGATAGCTACGACCACATGATTATGGGTAGCGATACCGGACTGATTGCACCGAAAGGGTTAGACATTGCTTCTGAAGCAGGTGTGGTATTTGTGGCTGATGTTAACGAAGCTTCTCCTGCCGTTCGCGTATTTTCGCCTTGTGCGTCAGGCAATGTTGCGCCTCTATTAACACTTGAAGCGGCCAACGGGGCTCGCCCTTGGGATGTGGATTACGACCCATCCACTGATAGCGCGTATCTGGCGTTAACTAACGGTTCGGTTGCCGTGTTTGAAGAAGTGATACGCAAAATGGAAAGCGGTGAAACCGTAATTACGGGTGAAGACAGGCTGATTGTTCCTGCAAGTGGTGGGACAGCATTTGCCGCGCCAACCAACATCCATGGCATAGACTATGATAGCCAAAGCGATAGCTTGGTCATTTCCGATGTAGGCAGCGCAGCAGATGCTACTGACGGTAAATTGTACGTGATCCCTGGCGCAGGCAGTGCCGATGGCATAACTAATGTATCGGTTAATATTGCAGGACCGAACTCAATGTTGGGTAATCCGGTAGACTTGATGCTCAGCAATGGTCATGTATATGTTGCTGAAAAATCAAATGGCATGATCCTGCGCTTTGACAACATTCTAAATACAGCCTCAGGTGACATTGCGCCGACTTTCAGCATGATGTATCCCGCGCCTGAGTCGGTAAATGTATTGTCAGTGAAGTAAAACAGCTGATAGACAGCCTTATAGAAAAAGTTCATTTCTTAGCTGTTCAATGAAAGCTCAATGCTTTCGCTAAAGCGGCACGTACCTAATCAGTACGTGCCGCTTTATATTTAAGTGGTGTTATTGGCATATTCAAAAGCCTGGCTAACTTAACTTTTAAACAATAGCATGCTTTATAACCAACAAATCGCCGCGCATCTGTGCAAATTTGTGAATTCATAATACACTGACGGGCTACATCGTGCGCATGTGCTCGCTTTCTTTCAGGTATGCAACTTTTACCCTATTAAAGCAGGTACAGTTTTGTGCTGGGTGAGCGTTCATCCGGCAGAGTTATTGATACAGGAACACTATGGCAGGCTTAAAACGTATTATTCTTATCGACACGCATCTACCAGGCGTGGTCGAGCTAAAGCTTGATGGACACACCAATATTTGTGGTACCAATGCGTCGGGTAAAACCACGCTTCAACGACTTATTCCCGTGTTTTACGGCGAGTATCCTAGTCGCGTGGTACCGGCAACCCGTGACAGCTTTGAACGCTGGTACTTGCCTCGTTTATCTAGCTTTATTATTTATGAATATACACGTGCCGAAGGTGACCTATGCCAAGCAGTGTTAAGCTCAAACGGAACCGGCGTTAATTATCGTTTAATTGGCAAGCCATTTGAAATCAATGATTATTTGATAGAGCAAAAGAACGGCAAACACGCCAGTGTAAGCAGCGCTGAGCTTGCACGCGCCATGAAGCGCAACAACATTTTGGTAACGAGCTTACTTAATACGAAAGACTTCCGCGCTATCATTCAAAACGACCACGGTGTGCTTAACCAGAGTAACAATGCCCGTGAGCTATTAGGCTACGCCAAAATCTTTAGCCTTTGCGAACCGTCGAAACACATGCGCCACATCGAAAAATTGGCTAAAGCGGTTCACTCGAAAGAAGGCAAGATGGAAACCATCAAGGCCATGATCGCAGCCATTTTAGAAGAGGATGGCGTTACGCCACCTACTTCTGGCCTAAGCCGCCACCGTGTCGATGATTGGATTAAAGAATGTCACTTAATTAAACAATTCGACAAAATTCGCCCTGAGTTTTCTAAGCTTGAACAAGCTGACATGGCGCTAACCACAACAGAGCAAGTGCTTGCTAACCTTAAGCATAGCTTCGAGCTTGATAAGACCTACTTGGCTGCGCGCGTTGAAACAACAAAGAATGAACTGGATGAGAATAGCTTCCAGCGCAAACAAACGGACAGCGAGTGGGGTGATACCCGCGATCACCTAAATCAGGTTATTTCATCTGCTCGCGCCGATGTTGAGAAGTTCACCAGTGAACTTGATACGGTTGAGCGTGAATTCGATAAGTGGCAAGACCAAAATATTGAGCAGCTTAAAGAAGACGTCGCAAATTTGTCGCAGTGGCAAAATGAAAAGGCCATGGCCGATAGTCGCTATGTACTGCTTACTGAAAAACACCAAGATATTGAGTCGGCCTACAACAAGCGCTTAGCTGAGCTAGGTGAAAAGCTGTCAATTACCCTGGAAGAAATGTCAGCTGCACGCCAAGAAGCTGCAGAGAATAAAGCTGAGCAGCAGCAGAGCGAGCGTGAAGCATTAAGTCGCATTCAGAGCGACTACAATAGCCAGCTAAATGCGCTTCAGAACGATTTCCAAAATAGTTTGAATGAGCTAAAAGTTGCTGAAGCTGAACTTAAAGCGTCACTTAGCAATGCAGGCTACAACGAGTTTGAACAATCTCAGCTAGATATTCTTGATGCGGCCATTAAGGAAGCATCTATCAATGAAGATGCAGCGCGCGGTGAGCTGCGACAAGCGCAGCAGGCGCACAGTAAATCAGTTGAGTTTCGCAAAGAATGTTCAAATGCGTTAGATAAGGCGCGCAACGCCTTTCAACAAGAAGAAAAAGCGGTTAACAAAATTAATGCGCTTCTTTACCCAGGCGAAGGCTCGCTACTTGAGTTCTTGCGCGCCAACGTCGATGACTGGGAGTTGTCCTTAGGTAAAGTTGTTCGCCCTGAGCTACTAGAGCGCACTGATTTAGAACCTTCGATGGCAAAGGATGCACAAGGCGACAGCGATACCTTTATGGGCGTTAAGTTAGCACTTATTGAACTTGATACCCCAGACTATGCCTTTACCGAGCAAGCGCTTAAGCAGCAGCTGCAAGAAGCTGAAATTCGTCAAGCCGCTGCCCTTGCTGCGCAGAACGAATGCGAACAGCGCCTAGCGAAAGCGAACGAAGATGTGCGCAACGCCGAGCTTGTGGTTACTCAAAAAGACAACGCCGTTAAAAGTGCCGAAGCCAGCCGTAAACGTGCACAGCAAGACCGCGATACGGTACTTAGCGAATATCAGCAGGCGCTTTCTGCACGTAAGCAAAAAGCCAAAACTAAGCTTGAAGCGAATCAGCAGTCGCAAAAGCAAGCGAAAGCGCAGTTTGAGCTTAGTCGTGACGAAATCAAAGATCAGCAGCGCGAAGCGGAAACCGAACACAAATTCCATTGGCAGCAGCTTATTGCTGACAGTGAAGCACGTATATCTCAGCTTGATAGCGACATGCGTAAGGCGAAAGACAATGCTGCCCAAGACCGCAAAGATATGCAGGATTGGCTAGAAAGCGAATTGAGCAATCGCGGTGTGGATGTTGATGAAATAGGTCAGCTTAAAAAGCAAATCAATAAGCTTAAAGAAGACATTACTCGCACTGAAACCCATCGTCATAAAGTGGCCGACTACGAGCGTTGGTACACTAACGTGTTTACCAAGCAAAAAGTGGTATGGCAGGAAGGCTTGTCTAAGTCGCGTAAGTTATTGGGCGAATCTGAGCGTAATTTAGCCAGCAAACAAGCAACCTATAAAGCTAACCGCGAACAGCTTCAAGAGCAGCACGGGCAGCTTGAAACTACGCTTAAAACTGCCAGTGAGCACTTGGAACAGGTTAAAACCTTAAGTAAATCTCTGGCCAAGCTCACGCTTCAAGCGGGTGATGAAACGGCTGAAATTAAGCATGACGATGTCAGTATTGGTCAGCGTATTTCAGAAGTGCAAAGCCAGCTTCAAGAGCGCGAAAACTTACTAAGCGATATTCGCGCCTATGTAGAGCGGTTCGATCAGTTAATAGCCGCGCAAGCGGGCACAGGTTTGTCGGATACGTGGGAGCGCGCCCGTGAAGAGTGTGCAACGCTGAACGCCCACGGCGTGAAGAGCTTTGATCACCGCCGTATGGTGTCGCATTTGGCACAGCTTCTAAACGTGATTGTTCCGCAGAAGCTACAGGGCTTGCGTGAGCAAGGCCGTATCTTTGGTGCCGATCTTTCGCAATACTACTTTGTACTTGCCGATATCGACAAACGCATAGTGTCGCAAAGCCGCCGTATTACCCAAGAGGTCGACGGCGACCTTTCTCTTGATGGTGTATCAGACTCGGCTGTTAAAATTCGCTCACGTATTAGTGAACTTGAGTTCTGGCCCGAACTTGAGCAATTCAGAAAGCTCTATGAGCACTGGATGGAAGAGGGGGCTAACGAGTTACCAGAGGAAGAATACGGTCAAAGTATGCGCCGGGTTCTTGATATTCTTGGCCGAGCAGCGCTTACGGGCGGCATTAGCAAGCTACTTGATATCGAGCTACACCTTCGTGAGGGTAAAAGTGACCTTGTCATTCGTACTGACCGCCAGCTTAACGAGTCATCAAGCCACGGTATGGCCTACCTTATTCTGTGTAAATTCTTACTCGCTTTCACCCGTCTGCTGCGCGGCGATGCCGACGCCACAGTGCATTGGCCTATCGATGAACTCGGTACACTTCACCAAAACAACGTGAAGAAAATCTTTGAAGCGTGTCAAAACAATAACATCAGCGTAGTTGGCGCATTCCCTAACCCAGAATCAGAAGTATTGACGTTGTTTGAAAACCGCTACTTAATAGATAAGGTAACCCGCCAACTGCAGGTGGTTCAGCCCAAAGCAAGTTCTATAGGGGCGCGCATTAAACAGAAAAAAGAAGCAGAAAAGAACGGTGAAGTAGCAGGTGAGGAGACATCAGCATGATGACAGAACAAGGCCGTGTACTAAGTGCACTTCTACAAGGCGCGTTTATTTGTCAGGTGACCGATGAAGAGGCATGGCGTTTTCTTAAATCAAGAGACAACGCTGCGCAGTTAGAACCTCATTTAGCGTTATTAAATCGCACATTATCGACCACCGCTGAAGGTGACGTATTCTTTGCCAGCTTCCTCACCATTGGTGAGAACGAGCGCAAAGTGCTTACACAGCAGTTCCAAGATACAGCTTCTAACCTAGTGCCTCTGGTAGAGTGGTTGCTGCTGGTTCAGCAAGCCAATGAATCTGATATGCCCATTACCATGGGTAGCGCTATTCGATTAAACGAGTTGCAAACTACTATTGAAGATACGCCCGCCTATGCTGAGCAGTTAGAGAAAATATCGCGCTATCGCATGTTTGGCTCTACCAGTGTGAATTTGGATGGTCAGTTAAAGCAGGTGTTTAAACGCTTAACCGAAATGGGTTATCTGATTAAACCAAACCCAGATAAACAGATTTATTTGGGCACTGGCAAAATTGAACACCTTTACGAAATGCTACGTTTCATTGATGAAACTGAAGCGCTGAGTTTATCTGAGCAGGCGGAGGCCGCTATTTCGCAAGGTAGCTTGATATGAGCCAGGTGTTAATTCAGGCAGGGACTAAACTATTAAACGCACTGGGTCGTCATAGCGACCTGATCATGCAGGCGTACATTAATGGTTCGGTAAAAGAGCGCGATCACAGCCCTAAGGTGTTGGAACAGCTTGTTCAACTAGGCGTATTGTGGCGTCCGGAAGCGCAAAGCGAACTGCGTTTGAAAAGCGCGGTGAGAACGCTTTTAGAGGGCAGCTTACAAGACGAGCGCAACCGAACTATCAACGCCAATATTGGTGCGTCGCTGGCAAGCCTTAAAACCCTAACTGAGCACTATAAAGAAGCCCTTCACTACAACAAATATAATGAAGCGGCAGCTCACATGGGCGATTTGACTGAGCATGTCTATCAGCTTTCAGAATCATTGAGTAATAGCGTGCGTGTCATGTTTGGCCGTATTAACAATGAGTTTGGCTACGTGTCTTCGGTTGAAGCTAAAATTCGTGAAAACGAGTTAGCGCAAGGACAGGTAACCGACTTACTTGCCCAGCTTGAGTGTTTCCGCTTCGATGAGTTAAGTGAACTGGCAGGTTCTAACCGTGAACTTCGTCACTTGCTGGTGGTGTCGCTACAACAGCGCTTTGCCAAGGCCGCCCAGGAGCTGTCAGTCGTTCAGGCACGCTTATTAGACTTGTTGGGTCGGTTCAGAGAGTTCCAAGGTCGAACACGCTTGCTTAAAGGGTTCTTGCTACACATGGAGCAGCAGCCTGATTTTGCGCCAGGCAACTACGCTAACCTGACTAACGTACCTGTGTTGTTTAACCAATCAGAAGCGATTATTGCTAACGCCGCCCCAGACGTGAACAATGTTGAGCATGAAGCCGATTACCAAAATATAGTGGCGTCGTTAACCCACGTACACAAACGACAATCTAAACACGAAGACACGAAACCGGTCGACATTGATGTGACTGAGCAATCGACCTTGTCACTTGAAAAAGATCCCTTGCAGCAAGCGGTAGAAGCGTATTTCTGTGAAGTCATCGACTCTGGTCAGCCTAAAACGGCGCTGGATTACTTTGAAGAACACGCCTTAGACTTTGACCCTGAAGTGTGGATTTATCAGGTGATCGGGGGGTATCAAGCCTTGAACGATGAAGATAAGCAGTTTTTTGCATTAGAATCCCATGGTAATAACGATAAAGTCTATACGGGGAATTTCTACATAAACGATATCACGTTAGGCTTGCGTTAACGGGTCTTTTTAATTTTTACTATAAGCTACAAATCGGGTCTGGCCCACGTGTTCAAAGGTGTGCCAGACTTTCATCTTACTTTAGCGGTTTTAACTAATCATTCTGTTGCCCTAATTAATCACTGACATTCTAATCAATTGTTTGCCATTTTTTGCGATATGTGACACTTGGAACCTGTTGAAAAAGACCTATAATGCAATAGGTGTTTACACTTATTTAACATTGTGAACTAAAAGCTTCATCGCTGCGTAATGTTACCGTCAATTCTGCGGTCTACATTGTTGGTCCTGTTAAGCCTTAGAACCAAAGTAAAGGTTTACAGGTCCTATGGCAGTTAATCAGCGGCTAACGTGTTTTCGATGTTTAATAGCGCAGTGTAGACACTGAAATTTATCGCTACTGCTAGGATGCAGAGCATGTTGTGGTACTGCCGCGTACAGTACGAAGAGGAAGAGTGTTATGCAATTATCAGAACAACAAAGTTTTAACCAAGCCCTTATCAAACTTTCAGTGTTACTCTATCAGGTTGATGGAATGGTCACATTGACTGAACAAGACTACCTGAATGCAATGGTTGAATCTTTAGATTGGCAAAGCCCAATCTGCCGCGAAGCCTTTCTAAACGACACAATTTATCAAGCTCGAAAGGCCATCGACACAGGCGACACTGTTACTTTCTTAAAAAGTCTTAAAAACGACCTATCGTTTAACGCAGAAAAAACCTTAGAAGTTGCAATGGCGATCACGGGCATTGATGGCGAGCGAAGCGAGGAAGAAACCGAGCTTCTATCATTACTTACCCATAAACTACTCGCCAAGGCATTAGTTTCGGGTAAAGATACACTGCAATAATCGCTTTTTCTTGCCATAGACCTAAACGTTAACAATGCCAAATTTTACTGTTAAAGCAGCACACGCATGTGCTGCTTCTCTCGCGCTGTTCTTATTGAGCGGTTGTCATTCGTCACACAGCTCGCAGTTCAGTGCTAGTGCACAGGCCTTTCCGGTTGGAGTGCAGCCTTTCGATAATTATTTAAGTGAAGTTGAAAGTTACCTGCAGGAACATAGAGCGTTTATTTCTAACAACAAAACACAAGAAATATTCATGAATATGCCGTTTGAATGCGGCACGCAATACCGCGATATTGGTGTTTTGCTAGTTCATGGGTTAGGCGATTCACCTTACTTTTTTCGTGATGTTGCGAACGCTATGTGCAATGAAGGTATTCACGTAAGAACCATTTTGCTGCCGGGCCACGGCTCAAAACCCGGAGACATGCTAAATGTTAGCTATCAGCAGTGGCAGACAGAAACGAATCATCACATACGGCTATTTTCTAAGGAAGTAGACAACCTCTATATTGGTGGCTTTTCGACGGGGGCTAATTTGACCACAATAGCAAGCTTTTCAATGGCTGAAGAGCTTGATGTAAAAGGGCTAATGCATTTTTCACCAGCCTTTAAGTCACGCTTCTTTGTGTCTCGTTTAGCGCCCTATATCGATTCATTATTTCCTTGGCCCAATGTCGAAGAAGAAGATAACCCTAGCCGCTATAACTCCACTGCAATGCCGGGTTTCGCTGCTTATCAAGAAAGCGTAAATGTGCTTCAAGATTTGTTTACGCGCTCTGAAAAAGAAGAACGAACATTGAATCTACCTGTGCTTATGGTGGTGGCAGAAAAAGACAGCGTGGTAGATACTGCGATAATAGCTGAACAATTTAGAGACAATTTTACTCATCCACACAAGTGTTTATTGTGGCAGGGCTAGGATGACCCCGATGTACCTGCAAATACACTCATCATGCAAACCATGACGATCCCAGAGCAGCGGATCAGCGCAGCCTCTCATATGAGTACACTTTTTTCAGATAAGAACCCGCTATATGGCACTGCGAGTGACTTTCGCATATGTGACAACGGCCAAGGTAGTGACGCTGAAGCGCGCTGCAAAGCGGGAGAGGAAGTGTGGTACGGACCGTGGGGATTTAAGCCTGGTAACGCAGATGAAGATTTAGCAAACAGCGAGCAAGACCGGGTGTACGCAAGGCTAACCTATAACCCTTACTTTGATAGGATGGTCGATCAACTACTCGCCTTTACTGGTAAAGCCAAAGTCAAAGCGTTCTGTAAAACCTACTAGGGCAATTATCTATGCAGATTGGTATTATAATTTGGTCTATTTGAAAACTTGAACATCAGCCGTATTATAATAAAAAACGCCCAAGCCTTAACGCGGGCTGGTAACACCTATTGTTGTTACAACACACGTAGCTTGGGTGTCTCTAAGATTTCTCTAACCAAATTAAGCAGCACTATAAAAAAACGATTAGATGCCGCTTAAAAAGGCATTGCACCTACCGAGGCAGGGCCGCTTTACAATTGCTGTGCATTGGCTTCTTCCATTTCCCTTTCAAGCTTAGCGCTTTCATCGGCGCGAGGCTTGGTAAAGCGGGCAAGAGCAAGATATAACACTGGCGTGAGGTAAAGAGTAAATACTACCGCGATACCTAAACCACCAAAAACCACCCAACCAATAGCATTGCGAGCTTCTGCCCCCGCGCCTGTAGATAGAATGAGTGGCAGGCCGCCTAAAATAGTTGAAACCAGCGTCATCATAATAGGGCGTAAACGCACCTTACCGGCCTCGACAATAGCATCGTAAATATCATAACCCTTATCGCGAAGCTGGTCGGCAAATTCAATGAGTAGGATAGCGTTTTTAGCTAGAAGGCCTATCAACATGACCAAGCCAATTTGCGAGTAAATATTGATGCTGGTGCCGGTTAAAAACAAAGCATAGACCGCGGCTGCAATACCAAAAGGAACGGTAAGCATTACCACAACTGCACTGTTCACACTTTCAAACTGCGCAGCTAATACCAGTAGGACGATAACAAACGCTAAGATGTAAGTAAGAGCAACTTGCTTTGACGTCTCTTCAAAAGTCTGAGCTTCGCCTAAGAATACTAACCCAATGCCATCAGGCAGAGTATCGAGTGCTAAAGTGCGAATTTCATCCACCACATCGCTAAGCGCCACATCTTCTGGTAACTCCATTTCCACTTTTATCGCTCGTCGCTGTGCTTGACGCTCTAGTTCGGCAGCAACGCCTTCCTCACTAATAAAGGCTACACTTGATAAAGGCACTAGGTTTCCATCGGTGCTTTTTACGAAAAGACTGGTAAGGTCAGACGGGTCTAATGTACTGCGATTATTGGTTTGCAGCATAATTGGAATAGCTTGATCGCCTACGTTTAAGTCGGCGATATCATCGCCATTAACGGCGGCGCGCAATGTGCTGGCAATATCGTTGAGCGGAACCCCTAACTCTTCTGCGCGACGTCTGTCTATATTCACGCGCATTTGAGGTTGTGTTGGGTCGTAGCTAATTCTAGGCCTTCCCAGTTCGGGTAAGTTTTCTTCAAGCTGACGGGAGAAGCTTTGTGCAGCTATAAAAATGTTTTCGTAGGTATCGCCGGTAAGTGCAATCTCTAAACCACCACCTTGGCCGCGCAAATTAAGACTGTTACCACCAAAGGCATTACCAGGCGCACCAGGTATTTGCTGTAGTTTAGGACGTATTTCGTTTACGACATCTTGCAGTGACTTATCTCGTTCATCCCAGTGTTTTAGTGGGGCAGTGATAAATACGATGTTCGGGTCCCATGAGCCAACCACGGTGTAAATAGAGTCAATGGTGCCATTGTCCACATAAGGTAGCAGTAGCTCTTCCATTTTTTCAGCTTGTCTATCCATGAAATTAAGACCAGCGCCATCAGGGCCTCGTGCAAATATACGAATTGTGCCTCTATCTTCACTTGGTAGAAGCTCGTTATCGATATTTTGTGACAATATATAAGCACCACCGCCAGCGGCTAGACTTAGTATGCCCACTACCCAACCATATTTAAGGGCTTTTAATAGTGACGCTTGATATACGCGAAGGCAGGCATTGCCAAAGCGACCAAAGGTTTGACTAAACCAACCGTTAGCTTTTGTTTCTTTTACTTTGAGTCGAGCCGTGAGTGCGGGTACTAGCGACAGCGCAACAAAAGAAGAGATCACGACAGCGCCAGCTAACACGCCACCAAACTCTCTAAACAATCGGCCTGCAGTTGATGGAAGGAAAGCGATAGGAATAAATACGGAAGCGAGTACTGCTGTGGTTGCCACTACAGCGAAAAACACTTCCCGGGTGCCGACTACGGCGGCAGCGCGAGCACCTAAACCCATACTTCTGCGTCGCTGAATATTTTCAGACACTACAATAGCGTCGTCCACTATCATGCCAGTGGCAAGAACAAGGGCAAGTAGGGTAAGAATATTAATAGAAAAGCCCATACCCCAAATAATTGCCAGAGCGCCTGCCAATGATACCGGGATAGATAGTGCAGGAACGATGGTAGCGCGCCACGAACCAATAAATACCAGTAATGTTACTACGACTAACGCTACAGTAAGGCTAAGCGATATCACGACTTCTTTGACAGAATCACGAATAAATTCTGCGTCGTCTGCTGTCACTACGATATTCATGTCGGCAAAACGCTTATCGAGGTCTTTGACCATAGCTAGCACTTCATCAGAAATCTCGATGGTGTTAGAGCTTGCTTGGCGAATAACGCCAACGCCTATTACTGGTGTGCCGTCTAAGCGAACTACACTAGTGGTGTCGGCCGGACCGAAATAAACACTGGCGACGTCATTAACACGTATGTCGCCGCTAACCACAATGTTTCCCACATCTTCTGCTGATACTGATGTTGCATCAGCGCGTACGATAAGCGCCTGTTCAGCCGACTGTATACTGCCCGCGGGTACATCAAAAGGGGCCAGTGCGAGTGCTTCTGCTATGTCGCTCATTGATAAGCCGAAACTGGTTAAACGCAACGGGTCAACCGACACGCGCAATACGCGCTCTCTGTCGCCATTTAACGTAACATCGGCAACGCCAGGAATACTTAAAAATAGAGGCGCTACATCGGTATCAACGCGCTCGGTGAGGGTTTCCATATCTAGTGTGTCGCTAGAGATAGCAAGGCTAACTACCGCTTGAGCGTCGCTGTCTGCACGGATAATCGCTACTTGTTCAACGTCGTCGGGAAGTTGGCGCTGTACACGGCTAACTGATTCACGTACTTCATTGGCGGCATCTTCTAAGTTAACACCGGGGCGAAACTCAACGCGAACACGGGCTGAGTTTTCTTCGCTTTGCGCATAGATATTTTTAACTCCGCTAACACGGGCAACAGCACCCTCTAGACGACCCGTTACTTCCGCATCTACTGTTTCAGGGGATGCGCCGGGAAATTGCGCTGTAACCGTAACGCGAGGTGTGTCAACGTCAGGAAGTTCACGCACTTCGAGACCGCTTAACGCCGCAAGGCCTGCGATAGCAATAAGCAAATTTAAAACGACAATTAAAACTGGGCGCCGTATAGAAAGTGAGGGAAGATCGTTCACCGAAGAAGAAAGATTTGGATCACTCACCTTTTGGTCCTCCGGCCAGTTCGGTGGTAATTTCTTGTCCAGTGCGTAAGCGCTGAACACCTTCCGAAATTAATGTGTCGCTTTCTTTAATATCGCCTGAAACTAAGATAGTTCCTCTTAGGCGTTGGTGAACGCTCACATCTACACGTTTAGCCTTTCCATCTTCAGCAAGCCATATATAGGCGCCTGTTGCTCCCCACAGTAATGCAGCTTCAGGCACTGCTGCATAGCGCTCACCTTCGATACTTAGATTGACCCTAAAGCTCATTCCTGGGCGGAACTTATCAGACGAGTTATCTAATAATGCGCGTGCGCGAAGTGTGCGGTCCGCTTCGTTTATGCGAGAGTCTATTTGTGCTATTTCGGCTTTAACCCGTTGTTCTTTATCGCTCCACGGCTCTAATGTGACATTTGGTGCATTGAGCAATACCGGAAGGGCGGCTTCAGGGGCTTTGAAATTGATAAATAGCTTACTGCGGTTATCCAATGTGGTGATAACCGTTTGCTCGTTAATTCGGTCACCCACTTCAACGTCGGTAATGCCCACCACACCATCAAAAGGCGCAACGATATGTCTGTCTTCTAAATCTGCCTGCGCCTCTTCTAAAGCAACTTCTGCAAGATCTCGCTGAGTGCGAGCTAAGTCCAATTCACTGACCGGCACGGCACCTTGCTTGTAGCTTGACGCCAATCGCTCTACTGTACGCTGGGCATCTTCTAGAGTAAGCTTGGCGCGTTTTAATGCTGTCCGCTGGCGTCTGTCGTCAAGGCGAACAAGTACTTTGCCTTTTTCCACCGCTTGGCCGGGTACAAAATTGATTTCTGTGACTTCATCAGAGACGGCAGGATACAACACAATTGAACGAACGGCTTCAGCACTGCCTACCGCTTCCACTTTTCGCGTTTCGTTCATAAATTCAATGGGCTTGGTTACAACAAGCTTCGCTTGCCTATCACCCATAAACTGCGCATTTGCAGTTGGCACCATCATCAAAAAAAGAGCGCAAAGACCTGTCCATGTCTTCATTGCACCATAGAATAAATTTTTCATTTTAAACCCGTAGCGTTATTAGAACCTTTGCAGTAAAAGCTGCTGGCCCTTTATTTTTGTATTACCAAAACGTATGTTTCGTAGTCGATTGGTCGACCTCGTTGTTTGTACCGTATAGCACCACAGGCGGTTCAGCTAAGCAATTGCAGTTCGGCGTATTCCCTGTACAGGGTATCGCTTTTCATTAACGATGCATGGTCGCCGCTTCCTACGACCTGACCTTTATCCATAACCAAAATGCGATCGGCATGTTGTACCGTCGCAAGTCGGTGAGCAATCACAATGCTGGTTTTTCCTACCATAAGCCTATCTATGGCTCGTTGAACCATACGCTCACTCATCGCATCAAGCGCACTCGTCGCTTCATCTAAAAGTAAAATTGGGCGATCGGCCAAAATAGCGCGAGCAATAGCAATACGTTGTTTTTGACCGCCAGAAAGTTTTACGCCTCGTTCGCCTAACTGTGTATTGTAGCGCTCATCTAGGTTATCGATAAATTCGTGGGCAAATGCCTGCTTCGCGGCATTTATCACGGCGTCGTCACTTGCGTGCGGGCTGCCGTAGCGAATATTTTCTAGCACGGTATCAGCAAAGACCACGGGCTCTTGGGTAACGATGGCAATATGCTGGCGCAGAAGGTCTACCGGCATTTTGTTGATTGGCGCACCGTTGAACAGTATTTGTCCGGCACTTGGGTCGTAGAAGCGCATTAATAATTGAAATAGCGTTGTTTTGCCTGCGCCACTTGCTCCTACCAGAGCAAGACGCTCTCCTGCATGAATGTTAATGTTCAAATTATTAAACAAAGGTTTGCTGTTGGGGTAGGCAAAGCTGACATTTTCCAATTCTATTTTTGGTGCGGCTTGGGAAATTATCGGTTTAGTACTTGCTCCTTTTGATGCAGAGTATGTTGAAGAAGCATAGTCTTCAGCTGTGTCACCATTCAAAGATCGAATAGAAGGCTCAGTGGTAAATAGTTCGTACAAACGCTCACTTGCGCCAACACCTCGCTGTACTTCACCAATGACTTCGCTGATAGTAGCCACACTGCCGCCAGCCATTACCGCATAGAAAAGGAAAGCGGAGAGTTCACCTACGGTCATAGTGCCGTCTAATACTTGTCTTGCCCCTACCCAAGCAATAAAGATGATGGCCGTCATACTGATACACATGATGCAGCCAATAAGTAGTGAGCGATAGTGAATACGCTTTTTAGCTACGTCCATGGCAAGCTCTACCTTTTTAGAGAAATGCAGTCTTTCGGCATTTTCAGCGGTATAGGCCTGTACGGTCATAATTTCATGGAGACTTTCATCGATTCGCGCGCCTAGGTCTGCCACTTTGTCTTGGCTTTCTTTGGCATAGCGACGGACCTGAGGGGCGAGTACTTTAATTGGAACGAGTACCGCAGGTACGGCGACGATCACACAAAATGTGAGTAGGGGACTAGAAAATGTCATAAGCGCGAGTGCGCCGACAAAAGTCACAATAGAGCGTAGGGTCATCGATAAACTCATTCCCACTACGGTTTGGATAATTGTAGTGTCGCTGGTAAATCGAGAAATGACCTCACCTGTTCGAAGCTCCGCGAAAAATGATGGAGGCAGTGAGAGAAGATGCGCATAGACTTGGTTTCTAATGTCGGCGCTAACTCTTTCGCCAAGCCAGGTCATCAAATAAAACCGCGCATAAGTCGCTAGGCAGGCAATAAAAGTTATAGCAAGTACCATAACCGTAGCTTTGTTTAATGTGTCGGCAGCGTTTTCTATGAAGCCGCTGTCGATAGCGTACTTAATGCCTTGCCCAAGTAAAAGCCATGCAACTGCGGCCGTGAAAAGTGCTATAACTGCACCTACAACGCGCGCTTTGTAGCGAAGTAAATGTGAGCCAATCCACTGTAAGACTTGTTTGGTTGATACACTAGCGAGTGGTGTTGTCAAAATTACCTCTACATGCGCATAACTAATTCATAGCGTTGATTTTGCAACGCTTATTAAAATTCATTATTTGGATTATACGGCAAAGTATGTAGATTGGACGCAGGCAATGCGATTACAGCGGCAGTATTTACGCTGGGATGAAAATTAACGTCGCAGAAGCAAAGCAAAATAGTTAAAACGGGAAAATAACGATGAGTGAAACACGTACTTTGTATTATGTTCATGATCCAATGTGCAGTTGGTGTTGGGCATTCGTTCCTACTTGGGAGCAAATACAACGTGAGTTACCCAACGACATTGAGGTTGTCTACTTGCTTGGCGGGCTCGCACCGGATAGTGATTTACCTATGCCGGAACAAATGAAACTTACTATTGCAGGCTATTGGCAAACTATTCAAGATCGTGTGCCTGGAACACAATTCAACTATGATTTTTGGACAAAGTGTCAGCCTCGTCGTTCGACCTATCCTTCGTGTCGAGCAGTTCTTGCAGCAAAAGCGCAGGCTAGAGATAGCGATGAAGCAAAAGCATTAGAGAAGGCAATGATCAAGGCAATTCAAGAAGGGTATTACCTGAATGCGAAAAACCCGTCGGATTTTGATACCTTGATAGCATTTGCTGAAGAAATAGGGCTTGATGTCGAGCGCTTTGAAATAGCACTCAATAGTGAAAGTACAATTGAGAAATTAAACGAAGAAATGCATATGGCGCGTAGTATAGGCGCCCAAGGCTTTCCCAGCTTAATACTCAAATCAAACAAATTTGCCGAGGCAGAAGAGACAAAATCACAAGAGCTTAAAAAGCCACAGTGGCAAAACGTTCCCTACGACTATAACGACGCAAGTGTAACCCTGCGTCATCTATAATCGTTATTGAAAGAAGCGAGTACTTTTAAACTGTGCCTTCCTTGCATTGTTCAAGGCGTATATCTCCCACCGATTTTGGGTATTCAACACGGGTTGTAACGATGTCAGAAACAGGGACGCCAGAATCCGTTTCTTGGAGCCATACTTTCATATCGTGATTATCACGGGTCTGGCTAAGCGAGTACCGTTTACCACCCTCCAAATCAACGTCAAGTCTAACGATTGCTTCACGGGTGGTTGAAATATGCAGATTTGTATTTACAACACTGGCTCGAACGAACAGAACGTGCTTTCCTTCTTCTATGTCACGCAGAACTAACGCATTGTTAGGACGTTGGTTAAAACACATAAGCCTAACGTACTCTTTTTCGTTATCGAAGGCTTCTCCGCGGTTGGCGAAAAAGTCGATACGAGCTTCATTTGGTTGAACCTTAGCTTGTCGATCAACCATATCTGCTACTGTAGAGCAGCCAAAAATCGGTGCCAATGCGGTTGCGATTAAAACTGATGGTAATTTCATTCGAATAATCCTTCTTCGTGAACCATGTGCTAATGCCCAAGATAAGCTTAGGCGTTAGTGAGAAAACAAGTCTCTCGTAGACAGCCATCTTTCAAACTGCATATGGCCTTCATCCCATAAGCACTAAATACATAGTGCTTACTTAACAATACATCAAATTCTGATACGTAAAAAAATTTACGATAAATTGCGTATGTAAATATGCACTGTTGGCCCATCACTTTCTTATTAGTACGATATTCAACTAAACGAAGGATAAATCAGGTTTTTACTTGCATTGAACGGTGAGATCCGTATAATTCGGCGGCCTTCTAATTGGCGTCTAATTTTTAGTCGTAGTTTGAAGGCTTAAGTTAACGGTAACGCTACAACGAGTTTGAGGCATTTATGGTTACTATTCGTTTACAGCGTGGTGGCGCGAAAAAGCGTCCATTTTATCAACTAGTGGTGGCTGATAGCCGTCGTGCAAGAAACGGTCGTTTCATTGAAAACATCGGTTTCTTCAACCCAACTGCACAAGGTCAAGCGGAACGTCTTCGCGTAGATCTAGAGCGTGTTGAATACTGGGTTGGCGTAGGCGCGAGCTTATCAGATCGCGTTTCTAGCTTGGTAAAAGAAGCGAAAAAATCTGCAGCGTAAGCTGTTATTAACTGGTGGTATAGATGAGTCTAGCGTCTGACAAAGTGATTGTTGGCAAAATTGGCGCACCGTACGGTGTTAAAGGTTGGGTCAAAATCAACAGCTATACAGAAACGCCAGAAGGTATTTTTGAGTACGCGCCATGGTTTCTTGGCGATGAAAAAGAATACGAAATTGACCAGTGGCGACCGCACGGTAAAAGCCTCGTTGCAAAAATTGTGGGCGTTGATAGTCGAGATGATGCCGAGCGTATCAAAAACTTGGATATCAACATAAACGCTTCACAGCTGCCTGATTTAGGCGACGAAGGGGTTTATTGGCGTGAGCTCACCGGCATGAAAGTAGTAACAACGCAAGGTTACGACTTGGGTGTGGTGAAAGAAGTGTTTAATACAGGTGCTAACGACGTGATTCACGTTAAAGCGAATGTAGGCGATGCTTTTGGTCAAAAAGAAAGACTATTGCCTTTTGTGTTCGACGAAGTCGTACAAGAGGTGGATAAGGAAGCGAAGGTCATTAAAGTTGACTGGGACCCGGGGTTTTAAGTGACACCGGAAAAGTGGTTCGGCGTTGTTAGCCTGTTTCCAGATATGTTTGCCCCTTTTACCCAACAGGGTGTTATAGGTCGAGCAGTTAAGTGTGGAACGTTATCGGTTGACACCTTCAACCCCCGTGACTTTACACATGATCGCCATCGTACAGTAGACGATCGCCCCTACGGAGGCGGACCCGGTATGCTGATGATGGTAAAACCGCTAACCGACGCAATACAAGCTGCCAAGAAAGTTGGTGGCGAAAAAAGTAAGGTGATCTACTTATCACCACAAGGGAAACCCCTTGACCAAGCAGGCGTACAGCGCCTTGCTAACATTGACCGCACAATTTTAATTTGCGGCCGATATGAAGGCATCGACGAGCGAGTAATCGAAAGCCATGTAGATGAAGAAGTCTCTATTGGTGATTACGTGCTAAGCGGCGGTGAACTGCCAGCAATGGTCCTTATGGATGCGGTTGCTCGATTAGTTCCTGGCGTGTTGGGGCATAAAGCTTCAGCAGTTGAAGATTCTTTCACTGACGGTCTTTTGGATTGTCCGCACTATACGCGGCCCGAAATACTCGATGGTCAAAAGGTACCTGATGTGTTGTTAAGTGGGGACCATGAAAAAATTAGGCAGTGGCGATTGATGCAATCATTAGGTAGAACCTGGCAGCGTCGCCCTGAATTGTTAAATCACCTAGCTCTGACTGAGGAGCAGCAGCGTTTGCTTGAATTATTCCAAGCGCAACTGCAGCAAGATGACAGTTAACTAGGACGAGAGGATATGATGAGCAAAGTCAGTCAAGATATCATCAAAAAAATCGAAGAAGCACAGCTAAAGACTGATGTTCCTGCGTTTGGTCCAGGTGACACAGTAGTTGTTAAAGTTCGCGTTACCGAAGGTGACAAAGAGCGTCTTCAGGCTTATGAAGGTGTTGTTATCGCTAAACGTAACCGTGGTCTGCACTCGTCTTTTACCGTGCGTAAAATTTCTAGCGGCGAAGGCGTTGAGCGTGTGTTCCAAACACACAGCCCGGCAGTTTCTTCAATTGAAGTTAAACGTCGCGGTGCGGTTCGTCGTGCTAAGCTTTACTATCTACGTGAGCGTTCAGGTAAATCTGCACGTATCAAAGAGAAGCTTAACTAAGATTACTAATCCTTGCGTTATTGTTAACTTCGAAAAAGCCCGCTTCAAGCGGGCTTTTTTGTGCCTGAAATTCGATCCTTTTTCTACTTTATTGGATACAAAGATTAATGTTTTTTAATAGAGTGAAAAATGAGCTCAGATTATTTTATTGTGCTAGGCATAATAGGTGTCGCTTTTTTTGCCGTATCTGGTGCGCTGCTTGGACACGATAAAAACATCAATGGTTTTGGTATTGTGGTTGTCGGCGTAATGACGGCGCTCGGTGGCGGCACACTACGAGATTTACTTTTAGGAAAACCTATCTTTTGGGTCGAAACGTCAGAATACCTTCTCGCTACCTATTCTGCCATTTTCGCCACCGTGCTGTTTGTACGTTATATGCCGTCGCCATCCAATTTTTACTTTATTCTTATTGACACGATAGGGTTAGCAATCTTCAACGTAATGGGTATTGAAAAGGCTTTGATTAGTGGAACCGGAATGATTGTCGCCCTAACGATGGGTATGACGACCGGTATCTTCGGCGGTCTTATGCGCGATGTGGTGTGTAGAGAAGTACCTTACGTTATGCGTGGCGATGTTTATGCGAGTGCATGTTTTGCGGGAGGGCTTACCTATGCCGCTCTGTTTACTTTGGATATTTCCTATCTTTGGTGCATTCTAGGCTCAATTTTCGTTACGGTTTTGCTAAGGATTGCATCACTTCACTGGGGCGTGAAAATAGACTTGTTCAGAAAAAGATCGCCCAAGCCCAGTACAACCTAACTAGTAAAACAGTAACACGCATGTTCTAGCTATAGAGTACGATGAAGCACCACGTAAGGCACTTCACCCCATCAAGTTACACGGCTACGCTATAAGTGAAAGTGCTTCTATTAAAGGCTTATTTTCGTCGTCGATAGTATCGATAATATGTTTGTGCAGACGTTTTTTGTGTTCGCCAAAAATGCCGCGCTTCTTATCGAAGGTTTTAGCGTAATTCAGCGCGCCTTCCTGTAAGCTTTCTTGTGAGTCATAAGCCTTTTCTACCACGTGATCTTGCTCTAACTCTTTACCTGAAACGCGTCTTCCTGAAAGTTTCATTTCGTTAAATCTATGATACGGCATCGCTTTTTTTACGAACTCAATCATACCGGGCAGGAAGGGGATTGAAAGGTCGACTTCCGGAAAACAGAAAAAACCTTTATCTGAACGCATAAACCTAAAGTCGCAAGCGCAAGCTAAAATTGCACCATTGCCGAAAGCGTGACCGTTGATAGCAGCAATCACAGGGAGAGGATAAAGAAGAAGAGTTTTAAATACCTCGTCCATATCATGCATGAATTGCTTTATTTCTTCAGTGCGTCCCGTTTTCATTGCCGGCATAAGCCAGTCTGTGTCTATACCTAGACTAAAGCATTTCTCATCGTTTGACGTGAGCACTAGCGCTTTACAGCTCTCATTTTGCTCGATGGTATCTAACGCTGAAAGCATCTCCTTTGCAAAGAGAGGGTTGTGACGGTTTTCACCATTTTTCATGGTTAGAATAGCGACATTACCAGTGTACGTGAGGGCTAAATTTTGCATCGTTTTCTCGTTTTTATTCTGATCGCGCTATGATACCGAAATCTGTCGATAGATGAGAAATTTAGCTTATTTATGTTGGTAAATTATCTCATTAAATTTGCCGGGTATTGAACGTTTATACAAATATTGCAGATACTAGGTGCTTAACTAGACAGGCTATGTGAAATAAACCTCACTGCTGGTTAAAAAATGGGCTGGTGGTGCGCGCTATTGCCATTCAGTCATGCTCATTCGCTACGAATCTATCCTAGATTAAAGTATTATTCGTTATTACTTGCGCTATTACGCTTTAGTTGTTAAAAAGTCAATGACGTTAAAGAAATATAGAAAAAGCTGGTTGTACAATAAAGTTTACATGCAGATTGCACACTCTTTTGGCGTTTAGTTTTCCTTTTTTTATTTGTAGTTAAGAGAGTAAGAGAGCTCCCATGATCAAGGACACCGTAAATAATGTTCACGTAAGTACTGAAGATGTACTTATTACCCCAGAAGCGCTGAGTGCTGAATTGCCTGTATCAGACAAAGCGTTAGCGGCTATTTCTGAGTCTAGAAAGATTGTTTCTGATATCATTCACCGCCGCGACCATAGATTACTTGTTGTGTGTGGACCCTGTTCTATACACGATGTTGATGCAGCGAAAGAATACGCGCTTAAGCTTAAAGAGCTTCATGAGTCGTGCAAAGATACGCTATTCATCGTCATGCGTGTGTACTTTGAAAAGCCACGTACTACAACAGGTTGGAAAGGTTTAATTAACGACCCGCATATCGACGGTACATTTGACATCGAAACGGGTCTTCGTAAAGCAAGAGAACTGTTAATTTGGCTTGCTGAATTAGAGCTACCTGTTGCAACAGAGGCACTAGATCCAATTAGCCCACAATATCTTGCAGAGCTGTTTAGCTGGGCAGCTATCGGTGCGCGTACCTCTGAATCGCAAACCCACCGTGAAATGGCCAGCGGTCTATCTATGCCTGTAGGTTTTAAAAATGGCACAGATGGCAGCTTGGATATTGCCATTAATGCGCTTAAGTCAGCGGCTTCAGGCCACCGTTTTATGGGTATTAACAAGCAAGGTCAGGTAAGCATTATCGGCACCAGCGGTAACCCAGATGGCCACATTATTCTTCGTGGTGGAAAGCAGCCAAACTACGACTCGGTATGCGTGTCAGAATGTGAAATTGAGCTGCAGGATGCGGGTTTGACAGCAGGCTTAGTAGTGGATTGCAGCCATGCAAACTCCTCGAAAGATTATCGCCGCCAGCCGTTGGTTGCTCAGAACGTGGTCAATCAAATTCTAGAGGGCAATCAATCTATCATCGGCGTTATGCTGGAAAGTCATTTGAAACCTGGTAATCAAAAAGCAGAAGGCAAGAAACCTGAAGAACTTGAGTACGGCGTTTCAATTACGGACGGATGTATCGATTGGGAAACAACAGAGAACTTAATATCTCAAACCAGAGATAAGTTAATAACTGTGTTACCCTTACGCCAAAATAAGCGCACGGTGGCGTAAATCCAAGTAACGCCAAAAAGTGGCCAAGTAATGTTGGCCACAAGCCCCCGTGCCATTTGATTCAAGGATAAGACAGAATGGCCGATTTATCGCAGCACTTGAAACAGTTAGATACGCTGCGTGAAGGTATCGACGAGCTGGATACCCAGCTTGTCGAATTACTCGCAAAACGCAATAAGATTACCACCCAAGTTGGTCAAATAAAGGCAGAAGCTGGCATGCCCGTATATGTGCCAGAGCGTGAAAAAGCGCTGATCGCCTCTCGCCGTGCTCAGGCCGAAGTATTAGGGGTTTCTCCCGATCTCACTGAAGACCTATTACGCCGCGTAATGCGAGAGTCTTATCACACGCAAAACAACAAATATCGCTGTGTAAAACCTGATATTGATAACGTTGTTGTTATTGGTGGAGCAGGGGCGCTTGGCCGCGTGTTTGTAAGCTTGTTTGAACGAAGTAATTACAAGGTTTCGGTCGTTGAAAAAGACGATTGGGAAAATGGCAGAGCAACATCATTACTAAGCTGTGCTTCGCTGGTTGTTGTTGCAGTACCTATTAACCTAACAGAAGCTGTGATTAGCAAGCTAACTATGCTGCCAAAAGACTGTGTGCTTGCAGATATAACCAGTATCAAGGCTATGCCTCTTGAGGCAATGCTTGCCGTACATAGCGGCCCTGTCGTTGGATTACACCCGATGTTTGGTCCTGACGCACCAGGCATGATTAAGCAGGTAGTGGTAGTGTGCGACGGTCGTGACAGCGACAAGTACAGTTGGCTTATTGAACAAATGCGAATTTGGGGAGCCACAATTCACGACTCCAGCGCGCAAGAACACGACCAAGCCATGGCGTACATTCAGGTTATGCGCCACTTCAACACCTTTGTTTACGGACAACACCTAAAAGGTGAAGATCCTAATCTTGAATCTCTTACCATGTTTAGCTCTCCAATATATCGTCTAGAGTTGGCAATGGTAGGCAGATTATTCGCTCAGTCACCTCAATTGTATGCCGATATTATCTTCAATAACCCTGATAACTTTGCACTTCTGCGCCGCTTTTACGAACGCTTCGGGATTGCACTATCATTACTTGAAAATGGCGATAAAAAAGGTTTTGTAGAACAGTTTATTAAAGTCGGCGCGTGGTTCGGAGACTATGCGAAGAAGTGCTTAGTAGACAGCAAACAGATGTTGTTAAAAGCGGATGACGGTCAGCTTTTAAGAGATAAGTAGTGTTCATTAGGATGGGTCAAGAGCAAGAAGCGAGCTAAAAGCTCGCTTCTTCTATGTTAGTCAGCCAGCGCACTCGCGGCAGCCACTTTGGTCGGGCTAATTTCTTCACTCGGATAGCATCCTAGTACCTTGATATAGCGTGTAATTCCACGCAATGCATCAAGGGCGTTTTGCACAGGGCCATCTTCTACATTGCCTTCCACATCAATATAGAACATTTCTTCCCAAGGGTTGCCTGGAATAGGGCGGGATTCAAGCTTGGTCATATTGATGCTGTTCTCTCGAAGCACTAATAAGGCCTCTACAAGCGCACCTGGCTTTTGAATAGTAGACATAACGAGGGTTGTTTTAGCTGGTACTTGCAAAGGGACAACCACAGGATTGCGAGCAACAACAATAAAGCGGCTATGGTTTTCTTTTTGGTTTGCCAAGTTACTCTTTATTGCCATCAGTCCATAAAGGTTGCCGCCTGCTTCACTTCCAATAGCCGCTACGTCGTCGCGCTGAAGTTCACTAACGGTCAACATGGCAGAGCTTGTGCTGTCCATAGTCTTTACTTCAACGTTGCCTAGCTCGGCTAAGAAATGGCTACATTGAGTGAACACTTGAGGGTGTGCATAAAGCGTTTTAATTTTATCGATGCTGGTATTGGTTCCCACTAACAAAGTATGGCGGATAGGGTGGGTAAGCTCACCAATAATGCTTAGTTGTGTGTGTTGCAGCTGGTCGTACACTTCATTGATACTGCCAGAGGTTGTGTTTTCAATGGGTAGTACCGCGTAATCGGCTTCTGTACTCTCTACTTTATGAATAATTTCAGCGAAGCTTTGGCAGCCAATTTCTAACAGCTCTCCAGGTCTGCGTGAAAAATATTTCTGTGTAGCAAGGTAGGAGTAAGAGCCTTTGTCGCCTAGGAACGCTACTCGGTTTAACGGTAGTGTGCTGCCAGGGTTAGCGCGCTCGGCAAGCATGGCCTGCTGGTTCAAAACTGAATCTTCAATAATAACGTGAAAAATTTGTGTTACGTAATGAGGATCTAAACCAATGCTTTGGCCTTCTTTTATTAACCTCACTAATAGCTGTTCTTCACGCTTTTGATCTCTTACAGGAATGTGGTGCTTTATTTTCGTCTCAGCCACTTCATTGGTTAACTTTCTGCGTTCTGAGAGTAGTGTAAGTAATTCACTGTCTAACGCGGTAATGCGCTCTCTAACAGTATCTAATGCATTGTCTGACATATCATTCCCGTGCGTATCTTATAAATAAGTGTTGCTAAAAAAAAACCTCCCAAGTGGGAGGTTTTCATGCATGTAGCTGCGCCTCCCTAATAAAAGGATGTAAACGCAAAAAAGAAAAATGCTACGTGCTTTATTATCTGTTTCATGACCTTGAATGTATGTCGAACCCCTATGTGTGTCAACCCATTTTTACAAAATGTATAGTTGTTTTTGATATGAGGGTCTTGAAAAAGAACTAAAAATGAGTTTGCTACACATCGCGCAGTTTCACGATATGTAGCATTCGTTTAAAACAAGCATGCTATGAAGGCTAATTACCTAAAAGCGCTGACAGCATCTGGCGTACTTCATTTGGCTCAAAAGGCTTGTCGCACAAGGCATTTACACCGGTTTGCTGAATGTTGGCCATATGGGCACTGTCTGCCGATTCAGATGTCACCATAATAATAGGAATATGCGTGGTTTCTGGATTAAAGCGAATGAATTCAGACAGCTCTCGACCGTCCATTTCAGGCATGTTGTAGTCAGTAACTACTAAATCGAAAGCTTGGTCTTTTATCAAAGTAAGCGCAGCTGCACCATTTTCAGCTTCTTGGATTCGCTGCAGTCCCATTCCTTCAAGTACTCGTCTAATATGATTCCGAGCAAGTTTACTGTCATCAACAAGCAGCACACGAACGTCGTGTACATCAAATAAGTCCAGCTCTAATTCGTCGTGATTGATAAGGTCTAGGCTCGCATTAAGCGCACGTGATAAATGAAGTGGTTCAAATGGCTTTGGAAGAATGGCTGCGACACCCGCCTGTTTGAATTCTTCCAATTTACTTAATCGATTTTCACTAGAGACGAGCATAAATGGAATGCTCTTAAATGCGTCGTCTTCTTTTATAAATTTGAGGAGCTCTAGTGCGGTTCCGTCCTCATAATACATTGCACTAACTATTAAGTCGGCGCCATGGGCTTTAACCGCTGATCGGGCTTCGGAAAGGGTACTGACTGGGTCAATTTCCTTAACGTTTTCTTTCAACAGCAACGTAGTGATAATTTTTCGTTGTGTGTCAGATGGTTCAACCAAAATAATATGTAAATCAGAAATTGACAGCTTTTCCATTTCAGACTCTTTTTGTTATATGTTTATGAAAAAGTGAGAGCGTACAAGCGATCGTCAATCGCTAACCACCCGCAAGCTTAACTTTGTACCCTTTGTCGATTAGCAGCGTGCGCAGTTTTTCTCTGTCATCTGTTTGTACTTCAATGACGCCGTCTTTAACCGCTCCACCGCAACCGCATTTCTTTTTTAATTCTGAGCCAAGTTTCTTTAGTTCGTCAGAAGGAAGATCTAGTCCTTTAATCAACGACACGCCTTTTCCTTTGCGACCTTTCGTTTCTCTGTGAATACGAACTACGCCGTCTGAAGAAACTGAACGTTGCTCTGTTTTTTGCTCAGGCTTTATTTTGCCGCTCTCTGTACTGTAGACCAAAAGAGCGTCTTGCCAATCTTGCATAGATACCTCAATAAAATACGTAAAACCATCCTTATTATGCTTGTCGAAACTTAATCATACGAAAGTTTAAGCACTTCACGATGGCGATGTAAAAAAGTTCAACTAAGATAAGGATAGCAAAGTTAAAAGCATGTATTGAAGCATTTCTGCTGACATTTTAAGGAAAGCATATGGAAATAACGTCAAGCTACCAGAATCAAGGGAAAGAATTGGTAATCGATGTAGGAACAAAATTTGATTTCAGTAAAGTTGAAGATTTTAGAAACGCATACAGCGAACTGAATGACGGCGTAACTCATATCGCTGTTGACTTGTCTCGTACCGAGTATATGGATAGCTCAGCACTAGGCATGCTATTGAACATGCAGAAAACATTAGCAGGCAAAGAACTCTCCTACAGTATCGAGAACGCCAGACCTCAGGTGGCAAAAATTCTCAAAATATCCCGGTTCGATAAAAAGTTCGAAATTAAGTAGCCTGAATAGGACTTCTTCTTTTGAAAATCCTCATTGTTGATGACGAGGCTATCAACCGTACTCTCTTGACCAACATGCTCTATAACGCCGGCTATACAGAATGCGTTGAAGCAGTGGATGGTATA
The DNA here is from genome assembly GCF_057552975.1 of Alteromonas sp. 5NW40-0090. Taxonomy (NCBI): domain Bacteria; kingdom Pseudomonadati; phylum Pseudomonadota; class Gammaproteobacteria; order Alteromonadales; family Alteromonadaceae; genus Alteromonas; species Alteromonas sp. 5NW40-0090. The sequence continues at coordinate 148,535 of NZ_BAAJLT010000001.1, read as the reverse complement.
GAGGCGATTGAAACATTTATTGAAGAGCAGCCAGATTTGGTTTTGCTCGATGTTGTTATGCCTGGGCTGTCTGGTTTTGATGTTGCACCAAAGATCCGTCAACTTGCTAAAGGCCCTTATCTTCCTATTCTGTTTATCACTGCCCTAGAAGACAAAGACAGTTTAGTGCGCTGTTTAGAAGTAGGGGGGAACGACTTTGCTACAAAACCTTTTGACCGTCATATCTTAATTGCAAAAATTAGGGCGCACTTAAAAATACGTGCGTTAAGTGAACACGTTGAACTTCAGAACAAGAGCCTGCGGCTTTTTAATCAAAGAGTGGCACGGGAACACGCTATTGTTGAGCATATCTTTAGTCATGCCATAGTTAATCGCCCGGAAGTGCAGATGCATTTCGATTGCTTTCTTCAACCTGCCGAAACCTTTAACGGTGATTTATTTTTGTGCGAAGCAAGCCCTAGTGGGGGCATTTATTTCATTGTGGGGGACTTCACTGGACACGGGCTTGCTTCGGCTATTGGCGCACTACCTGTAACCCGTGCATTCCAAGAGCTAAGTCAACAAGGCGTATCGGTATCTGAAATTGTTAGTGAATTAAACCAAATCCTCACTAAGTTTTTGCCTAGTGATATGTTTATGGCCGCTGTAGTTGGAGAGATTAACGCAGCAGGAAACCGCATAAATTTATGGCAGGGCGGGATGCCTGCGGCGATTATTCCAGCCAAGTCAAACAGAGCGTTGCGTAAAATATCTTCTCGTCACATGGCTTTGGGCGTTTTGGAAGAACATGAGCTTAACACTGACATTGATATTGTTAATTTAGGGCACAATGAGCAGTTAATCATTTGCAGTGACGGACTTATCGAAATTGCGAATGATGATGGCGATATGTTGTTGGAAGAAGGGTTAGCAGAAATAGTAAAAGAACAAATGATAGAAGAAGGCATTGTCGATGCTAACTCACTATTCAGCCGCGCTAAGGCCCACTGCGCAACGTCTACATTTCAAGATGATGTCACGTTAGTAGTATTTACCTCAAGGCCAGTAAAAATGCCTTTGAGCAACCAAGTCGAATTTGGTTTTCCATCAGTACATGAAGTCACTCTTGATGCCGAGCACCTAAAGCAACCCGATGCTCTGCCACGAGTACTTCAATTGGCTGGACAGTGCGAGGGTATACAGAGCATTCGTTCAATTATGTTTACCGTGTTATCAGAACTTTTTAATAATGCACTTGAGCACGGTATTTTAAAGCTGGACTCGAAACTTAAACAAGACAGCGCGGGGTTTCACCAATATTACGAAAATAGAGAGGCATCTCTACAAGCTTTAAGCCGCGGTCGAATCATCGTTAGAGTAGAATCTTTACCCGATAGGGGAAAAGTGCTCGTTTCGGTAGAAGATAGTGGAAATGGATTCCAGTGGGAAAAAAAAGCATATTTAGCGAGATCGCATTTATCTAATGATGAATGCTTTGGACGAGGCCTTCCTTTAATTCAGACACTGTGTGAGCGAGTCTGGTTTGAAAAGAATGGCAGTAAAGTTATTTGCTTACTTAGTACTCGTCAGCAGCAAGGAAACTAGCTTAGTGTGGAAAAAGAGCGGCCACCTAAGCTAATCTATCCACGTTTTTAAACAACTAATCGAAATCCTCTTTTCCTTAGTAATAATTATTCCAATACTCATTTATCTTAATCGAACAGCTGCGCTGTTATAGCCACTAACCAGAGGCATCATGCTGAAATCTTTTTTGAAACTATTTGAAGAATCACACAACAAAGCAAAACCTGAATACACGATCGAACTTGCCACAGCTGCCTTACTTAGCGAGTTAGTCAATGCTGACAATCAGGTAACTCAAACTGAAAAGGACGAATATAAAAAACAGCTAAAGCGCCTTATTAATGTTGATGATGAGGCGATAGCATTGCTATTAGAACAAGGACAGGAAACGGCTGATGATGCTGTTGACCTTGTGCATTTTACTCAGGTGCTCAATAAACATTATTCTGCAGACGAAAAAGTTAGCGTAATCAAAGGTCTTTGGGCAATAGCCTATGCCGATGAATCCTTAGCGCCACTAGAAGAGAGCACCATAAGACAAATAGCTGACTTGTTGTATGTGCCTCATAGCCAATTCATTAAGACTAAGCTTGAGATTGCAGAAGGTTCTAAATAATCCACTTCCAGAACAGTGCTGCCTACTTAAACAAAAATACGTTGTTAATTTCAAAGCACGTGACTTACTATTACGCTCAGAATAATAAATAAGTGGTAGTGTTTGGATAAATATTCCTTGCCTATTCCGCTATAAGAACAGTTGTAAAGCAAGGACACATGAGTGTTTAGAACGTTAAAAATTCCGATTGGGCTCGCCATTGCCTTATCCATGTCTGTTTTGATCATCGCAGTTGCCTTGGTCAATAGGCTAGACCATCACGAATCAGTTGTTACCGTCGTGAAAAATAATACCGCTGCCTTGAGTAACTCTCTAGCACTACAATTGTCAGTGATGATGGAAAGAAACCCCGGTAACAATGCATTGTTCTCTTCACTTTTTCAGCCAATCAAAGAGCACGAGCATCTTTTATCCGCGTTCCTTTACGATAATCATTTTAATGTGATTTCGGCTGTTCAGCCAGAGAGAGTGCTCGAGATAAGTAATGCATCCCTACCTACATCACCAAAAAATGTTCCTTTTGGCATCTCGCAATACGAAGGAGTTATCGTTGATCACCAAATTGTGGGAAGTAGCCTCTATCCTATGGGTCACATTGTCATTTATATTGACATCAACAAGTTACAGTCTGCGAATAGTGCTCGACAAATTTTGGAACAAGCCCCCGTTATGCTTGCACTTTGGTTATTGTGTGCCGGGGTGTGTATTTCCATTCTATATCGCTTAATTTCACCGCTTGCCTCATTAGGCCGATTTACTCAGCAAGTCTTTGAAACCAAAGATTATGCGCTTAGAAGCTCAATTCACTCATCTAATGAAATAGGTAGAATAGCTAGCAACATTAACAGCTTACTAGACGCGATCGAAGTTGAGCTTCTGGTTAACTTTGAACAGAAACAAACATTGGTTGATCAGCAAGAAACCATGTCTCGCCTGGCTAATTTTGATAGCCTAACAGGCTTACCCAATCGGCAATTTGTTCTTGATAACCTTAGGTTGGAATTAGCAAGAGCGAAAAGAAACGATGAAGATTTGTTGCTTTTATTTTTTGACCTCGATGGATTTAAAGGAATAAATGATTCTTTAGGGCATGAGACAGGCGATTTAATTTTAATAGAAGTAGCTGATAGAGTGCAGTGTCTACTCAGAGACGGTGACTTGTTTGCTCGTTTAGGTGGCGATGAATTCTTAGTGCTTCCAGATCGAGATGCAACGACCGACCAGGCCAAGCGTCTCGCAATGAGATTAATTACAGCGTTTGATGAACCCTTTGAGCTTAGAGGGCTTTCTTTAACTGTTGGCTTGAGCGTAGGCGTGGCTACCGCTTCTGATGCGGGTTACGATTTAAGTGAACTCATGAGCAATGCCGACCTGGCCATGTATCGCTCGAAGGCGAGAGGAAGGGGAAGTTATACGCTATTTACGCCAGATATGGTGGAATCTCACAAACGCAAACTACATTTGGCTAACGGCATAGAGCAAGGGATAGCAAATGATGAGTTTGTTGTTTATTACCAAGTAAAAGTCAACAACGACGGAAATGTTATTGGCGTTGAGGCATTAATACGTTGGCAACATCCTGAATTTGGGCTAGTTATGCCAAACGAATTTATTCCTATAGCAGAACAAGGTGGAAAGATTACCGCGATTACTCGATGGGTAATAAGTCGAGTGTGTATAGATATGCCTGATCTCAGGCGTTGGGCTGTGGGCGCTTTTAGAGCGTCAATTAATCTATCTGGCCACGACCTGAGAAGTAATCAACTGTTCGACTATATCTACAATACTTTTACGCTTTACGATGTAAACCCCGAGAACATTGAATTTGAAGTGACTGAAAGCGCCTATCTTGAAAACTTTGCGCTTTCCAACAAGTTTTTCAGACGCATTGGCAATATGGGGTGTGCGATTGCCCTCGACGATTTTGGCACGGGATATTCCTCCTTGAGTTATCTCACTCAAATCAATATTGATACGCTTAAAGTCGATAGGCAGTTTGTGACAGAAATTCAATCATCTGAACGCAGTCGCTTAGTAACAGGTGCTATAATTGATTTGGCAAAACGATTATCTCTTTCAGTGTGCGCTGAGGGAATAGAAAATCTTGAGCAGTGGCAATATCTTAAAGCGCACGGTTGTGACAATGTTCAAGGTTTCATGTTCAGCAAGCCAGTGCCTATAAACGAGCTCGTTGCTTCTCCTTGCTATTACAAAGCTGAACAATTTACCTGATGCCAAAATATGTATGTCGGTATTGTTGCCGACATACTCTCACTACCAGTGTTTCTTTATTGCAACACCCGTCCATGGTTTACCCATATTTAAATATCATTGTTTTCTTATCTTTCTGTTTTTAAAGACTATATTTATTATGGTCTGAAAATCGCATAACAAGTTTAGATGCATTAATGATGTGGTTAATTGAAGACTAATGGTAACATCCATATGCCTTTATTATTCATTGGTGGTAGAAGCCATAGGATAAAAATTGGCAAATTGAGAAGGATTTTAACAAGCGTTTAGCGGAGGATTCATGATGAAACGTCTCGAAAAAGTTTTCTTAGCACTTTGTGCTGTTGCGGCAGTGCAAGCCATTTCGGTAGCGGATGCGCATGCCACACCGGCGCGTTCGCTTATGCAACAGTTAGATACAGACAAAGACGGCTTAATTTCTCTTAAGGAAGCGGTAAGACACACAGGATTACTGCGTAACTTTGGTCTGATTGACGACAACGAAGACGGTAAGCTTTCTGAAGCTGAATTGGCAAAGAGCAAGCTTACACCGGGTAATGAAAAGCTCACAGCAGGTGAGTAGATAAGAATATCAACATCGATGAGGGTAAGGTTCTGATAAACAAGGTATCGTTTGGTGAACGCTTGGTACAACTTGGTTCACTAAGGCAGTTAACGTTAGGTAGTTTTGTACTGGCCCTCATCCCGCTCATAGCACTGTTATGGCAAAGTCAAAGTGACCTAGCTAAAGTCGGTCAAATGACTACGCTGGAAACGCGTTTTGTGGTGGACGTCGTTAGCGACATGCAGCGTTTAGATAATGCCGTGGTTGATGTAGAGCGCAGTATTAGACAGTTTGCTGTTCTGCGTAATGAGCGAGTAGCGCAGCTTTCTGATAATGCTATAGACCAGTTTGCCGTAGCGGCTGATAACTTATGTCAGGCGCTTTCTGTTCCAGCAACATGTTCTCGACTGTCCGAGCAACTTAACCAACTCGCTGAATACCGAGTCATAGAAGACCAACTATTGCTTAACGCATATTTAGCGTCGGTTGGCGATAGCGTAGATCAGTTACGCGATGATGTAGAAGCGGCAATAACAGAGCGGGTTAAAGTTCAGCAAGACGACTTAAACGCTATGCAGGCAAAGCAAGCGTGGTCCACAGCAATGTTGGTAAGCGTGTCGTTACTGCTTATATTGATGGGCAGCCAACTGATTGTAAACCCTGTCAATAACCTCAAAAAAATTATACGGATCATGGCGCATAGCGATGGTCAGCTTCCGCCATTGTCTAAGCAGGCCCCCAGAGAACTTATAGATGTCGAAAAGGATTTGCACTGGCTCTACGATCGTTTACAACAGCTAGAGCACATCAGAACTGCTTTACTACGGCATGCCGCTCACGAGCTTAAAACCCCGTTAGCGAGTATAAAAGAAGGCTGCAGTTTGTTGTCGGAAAACGTGGTAGGTGAATTAAACAACGCTCAGCGAGAAGTGTTGTCATTACTTACCGGCAGCACACAGCGCCTCAATACTTTGGTTGAAAAACTGCTCGACTACAATTTGCTCTTACAACAGGCGCAACCCAAAATAGTTGAAAGCGACGCAGAAAAGCTGGTCACCGCCTGTTTAGACGATTATGCCCTTGCTATTCAAGAAAGAGAGGTGGATGTAAATATTTCCGCACCTACAGTGCATGTAGACGAAGAGTTGTTTAGAAGAATACTCGATAATTTAGTGTCCAATGCCGTTGCGCACGGTGCGATTGGAAGACCAATTAATATTAGCCTTTATAACGAAAATGATAACCTTGTACTGGACGTAGCAAACCGTGGGAAACGTATTGCGCCAGAATCGGTACACACGCTATTTGAACCTTTTATTCGAGGAACCGAGCCAAGAAACGACAACGTTATTGGAACGGGGTTAGGGTTATCAATTGTTGCCGATTGCGCTCGACTAATGCATGGTGATGTAAAAGTTGTAGATGTAGACTATGCCGATGTTTGCTTTAGAGTGACCATTCCGCGACAGGAAAAATAAAATGAGAAAAAGTGGTTTAATTGTCGCCTTACTGGTACTGACAGGATGTCAGAGTTTAACCAGAAACAACGACAACGCAGGAGAGCCTGAAAAGGTAACACCTGTAGTAAAGATAGAACGTGGCTTTTGTTTATTTGATGAACCGCCAGAAGGCTTTGAGCACAATTGTGATACGACGTATTGGCTCAATACGTGGATTGCAGCGGCTAACCAACCTTGGATAGAGCGCAAACAAGTTTTGAAAGCGCTCTCAGACTCAGCTTTCGATACGCTTCATGCCTATGTATTAACACTACCTACTGACACCCCCTATCAAGACAGGCTGCGCGCTCAGCTCGCGCTGGATGATATTGCGGGCACTTTTACCCCAACTGCTCAGGAAGTGATTAATGTGATTGCCGCATCGCATAACAATCAAATAATGCAGCTAGAGTCTGCCATGGTGGTATTAGAGCAAGAAAACACCTTGCGTGGAGAGAAACTAAAAGCCCTTGAAAAAGAAGCAGTAAACTTGCGCAAAAAATTAGAAGAACTGTTGCAAATTGAAGCAACATTGATGGATAAAAACAGGAGTACACAACAGTGAGCGAAAAGGCGAGTAGTAACCCTAACTTATTGTTGGTTGATGATGATAAAAGCTTATTGCGTTTGCTAACCATTCGTCTGGAAGGCGAGGGATATCACGTGACCGCAGTGGAAGACGGTCAGTCGGCGTTAAGAAAGCTTCAGAACGACAACTATGACGTTGTACTTAGTGATCTTCGCATGCCCGGCTTAGACGGATTGAGCTTATTTGAAGAAATTATGGGAATTAGAAAAGATATTCCTGTTATTTTGATGACTGCTCACGGGACCATTGCCGATGCGGTAGCTGCCACTCAGCGCGGCGTATTTGGTTTTTTGCCTAAACCAGTGGATCACGATGAACTACGTGCGCTCCTGCAAAAAGCGTTAAGTCAATCTCAGGCTGCACAGCCGGGCGATTGGGCGAAAGACATCATTACCCGTTCGCCGGAAATGCTAAACGTGTTAGACCAAGCGTTTCGCATTGCGCAGAGAGAAGTATCTGTACTTATTAGCGGCGCAAGTGGAACCGGTAAAGAGTTGCTCGCTAATGCAATTCATAAAGCCAGCAACCGCAGTGATAAGCCATTTGTGGCAATTAACTGTGGTGCGCTGCCAGAGAACTTACTTGAGTCAGAGTTATTTGGCCATGCAAAAGGTGCGTTCACTGGCGCAGTAGCGGCACACCCCGGTTTATTTAGAGAAGCTGACGGCGGTACGCTGTTTCTAGATGAAATTGGCGATATGCCAATGACGCTTCAAGTTAAACTATTGCGTGCTCTACAAGAGAGACAAATTCGCCCTGTAGGAAGCAGTAAGCACGTAGACATTGATGTGCGTATCATTTCTGCGACGCACAAAGATTTGCACAAAGAAATGGAAGAAGGCACCTTCCGCGAAGATTTGTATTACCGACTAAATGTAGTCAATCTCAAGCTTCCTTCGCTGAAATCGCGTAGCGAGGACATTCCTTTACTTGCGCGATCATTGCTGCAGCAAAGTGCACAGCGTCATGGCGTAAATGTAAGTCAGTTCTCAGATGACGCAATGCAGCAGTTAGTGACGTCGTCTTGGCCTGGCAACGTACGCCAGCTCGTGAACGTGGTTGAACAGTGCGTAGCACTAACGCAAACGCCGGTTATTCCGCTTCATTTGGTTGAGCAGGCTCTTTCAGCAACCAAGCAAAGCTGGCCCACGCTTACAGAAGCGCGCGATGCCTTTGAGCAGCAATACCTTCACAAGCTGCTTAAGATGACAGACGGTAATGTAACGCGCGCGGCAGAGCTTGCAGGAAGAAACCGTACAGACATGCATAAACTTATGAAAAAGCATGAGTTAGATGCAGCCGATTTTAGATAGGTAAATGCTGTCTATTATGTGAACTAACGGGGGCTAAAACCGCCGTTAGTTTTTCTATATTGTTCTTTAGTTTATTTTTTAAACGATAGCCGTGTCATCCGTCTACATTCTACTACTGTTATATAAGGTGTTATGTATATGGTGATACACTATGTTTTTACATACCAATGTGGCAGCACAAGAAGCCACAAACACCTTATTTGGTGTAAATAAAGGCCTTAGCCGGTCGTTTGAACAACTCAGTTCAGGGCTTCGTATCAACAAATCGAGTGACGATGCGGCAGGGCTTCAAATTTCCAATCGTCTTAGCAGTCAAGCTCTTGGCCTCAATCAAGCAGTGGCTAATGCCAATAGTGGACAGGCACTTACTCAAGTTGTCGACGGAAGCCTAGGTGAAGTTACCCGTCATTTAAACAGCATACGCACCTTATCAATAGCCTCGCAAAACGGGATTTACAGTAAAAGCGATTTAGCATCTATTAACCAAGAGGTTCAAGGTCACCTTCAAGAAATATCGCGTATTGCGGGAACGACTTCTTTTGCAGGAGAAAAGCTCTTTGACGGAAGTTTTGTCCGCGATTTTACGGTAAGCGCTAATGGTGGCCAAAGCATTCGTGTCGATTTATCACTCGAAGGAGATGGAATAGGCCTTTCTGCATTAGGTTTATCTGGTTTTTCCGTATCTCAATCAGGCCAGCAATCTAATGCCATAGGTGGAGATGACGTGTCTGGGGCAAGCGCATTTAGCGCTGGTGAAGTCATTCTTAACGCTGACGATTCCCCCGGAGAAAAAAGAATCAGTATTTCAACAGATAGCGGGTTAACGTTTATTGAGCGGGCAGTACAACTGATTGAAAATCAGGGTGTCAATGCTGCGCTTATTAGTAATACCGCGAACGAAATACTCGGGCTTAATGCAACAAGTGCAAATCTTCTAACTGGCGACGTAACTCTAAACCAAGCAAGTGCCGAACTTCGGGTGGCTACTCCTACAGGTGAACTACAAATATCGTCGAGTTTAAACAGCAAAGTGGGGCAATATAATGCCCAGAGCGCACAGCAAAGTGAGAGCGCGCTAAGTATTATCGATAACGCCTTAGAAATTATAGGAGATTTGCGCACAGATGTGGGAGCGACATCGAACCGTTTTTCTTCGGCATTAAAGAGTTTGTCGAACACAAGCGTTAATGTTCAGCGCGCCAATGCTCAAATCACTCAGTCGGATTTTGCTAGTGTTACTGCTGAAGAGACGCGTTTTTCCATTTTACAGAAAGCCAATGTGAGTGTTTTGGCCATGGCTAACCAAATGCCACAGAATGTCCTACTTCTATTGAGTTAGTACTACCGGCCAAACGAAGTTCTAGGGGTCAAGCGCTCAAAACTCAGAAAAAATAATGGCCTCTGCGCTACGAGCATGTTGTTTTAAACTGTCTATTTCAGGTGCTGTAAAGCTACGTGGCTCATCAAACAGAAGGCATAAGGTTCCCAACTCATAACCGTCTTTATTGCGCAAAATGGCACCTGCATACGCTCTAATAAAAGGGTTTCCAGTGACTAGCGGGTTATTAGCAAATAGCTTATCGGCTTTAGCGTCGGGAACAATTAGATATTCTTCTTCGGCTATCGCGTAGGTGCAAAATGAGATATTACGCGGTGTTTCGGTAGCATCCATACACTGGCGAGACTTAAACCATTGACGATCTTCTGCAACAAGGCTTACTAAGCAGGTTTTAGCATTAAACTCTTTTTGGACGGTTTTGGTAAGTTCGTCAAGTTGTTCGCTTGGCGAAGTATCTAAAATATCTAACGACTCCAGCGCAGCAATACGCGCTTTTTCATATTCGTGGTTCATTGAGGTTATTTCACGTTGATAATGGTGTAGTACCAAAATAGATAAGGGGAATAGTTTACCGTTGAATTAGAAAAACGCTATCTATTAAAAACAAAATATTAATCGGCGCAATGTCAGTGGCTTGTCATTAAAACAGTGCATTCTGTTCAGGCTGGCTTTTAATAGACAGGTTATTTAGCACAAGTGATGGATTATCGTTGTTATACAAATCGATAAACTGCTGAGCTAACCAAGGTGCGTCTTTGTTGTCAGGGCGGTGACAAAAAAAGTACACATCTTTTCCTTCGCTTTGCCAAAGCTTCACTTTTTTCACCCAAGGCAATAAACAGCGCTGGTTGTCATCATCAATATCATTACCCACGAAGCGCACAATGGGAGTATGGCCTGTAGCGATAACGTTAACGGGAACTCGCGGCTTTTTTTGCCTGACTTCTTCTAGCATAGCACGCTTATCTGCTCCGCCTGCATCTAAAGACCCGCTAAATAAAGCTCGGGTGTCCATAATGATTCTATTCGCATCGTGGCGAATTAATAGTTGGTTAAGCGCCTTTTCTTCATCCCCCTTTGCAAAAAATGCCAGGTGGCGCACTTCAACCGCTACGTTTAATTCTTGGGGTAACGCTGCTAAAAAGGTATCCAAAATGGATAGCTTTTCTGGCCCGAAAGAAGCGGGCAGTTGCAGCATCATGACTCCTAGCTTTTCTTTAAGCAGGCTCAATAAAGCAAGCTGTTGGGCAAGCTCTTCATCACAATGCTGTAATTGGTGTACATGCGTAATATTCTGGTGAAACTTGAAAGTAAATCTGAAGTGGCTGGGTACTGAATCGCACCATCTCGCTACAGCGTCTTGATGGGGAAGAGAGTAAAATGTGGTATTCCCTTCAACCGTATTACACTCCTTAGCATACAGCGACAATCCATTATCAGACTTAGGATAATTAGCAAACCACGTGCTCGGCCAATGGCTGTGTTGCCACATTGGCAATCCAATATAGAGATTTCCTTGTGATATGGCTGATTTGTGCATATTTGTCATTGGGCTTTATCAAGCATTTGTTTATACTATGCGGCCTTTAAATCATTACATTATGCATGTTGTGGGCGGGCCAGTTAATTGGCCAGCAAGTTTACGCGATTTTTGGCAAAGTCTTAAGCCCAAAAGTAAGCGGTTTTGAACGCCAATTCACTGCATGCGAAGCAAGAAAAAACATCAGGGGTCAAGGACCATGCGCACAGATTACTGTGGGAATATCGATTCATCATACATTGGACAAGAAGTTACCCTTTGCGGGTGGGTTAATAAGCGTCGCGATTTAGGCGGTGTAATTTTCATCGACTTACGCGACCGCGAAGGTATCGTACAAGTGGTGTTCGACCCAGATTTACCAGACGTGCTATCGGTAGCTAACACGTTGCGTAGCGAATTCTGTGTAAAGCTAACGGGTAAAGTGCGTGCGCGCCCTGAAGGTCAAGTTAACAAAGACATGCGCACAGGTGAGATTGAGATCCTAGGTACAGGCCTTGAAGTGATCAACAAGTCTGACGTGCTTCCACTGGACTGGAACCAAGAAAACTCAGAAGAACAGCGCCTTCGCTATCGTTATCTAGACCTTCGCCGTCCTGTAATGAGCCAGCGTTTACAGTTCCGTGCAAAAGTAACCGGTGCTGTACGTCGTTTCCTAGAAGAAGAAGGTTTCCTTGATATTGAAACGCCTATTCTTACTAAAGCAACGCCAGAAGGTGCACGTGACTACCTAGTGCCAAGCCGCACCCACAAAGGTGAGTTCTTTGCACTTCCGCAGTCGCCACAGCTTTTCAAACAGCTTCTGATGATGTCAGGCATGGACCGTTACTATCAAATCGTTAAGTGCTTCCGCGACGAAGACTTACGTGCCGACCGTCAGCCAGAATTTACCCAAATCGATATTGAGACCACGTTCTTAGATGCCGATGGCGTAATGTCTATTACTGAGCGTATGATCCGCGACTTATTCAACAAAATGCTAAACGTTGACCTTGGTGACTTCCCGCGCATGACGTATAAAGAAGCCATGACGCGCTTTGGTAGCGACAAGCCAGACCTACGTAACCCGCTAGAGTTAACAGACGTTGCTGACTTGCTTGCTAACGTTGACTTTAAAGTATTCAGCGGCCCGGCAAACGACCCTAAAGGTCGCGTAGCAGCTATTCGCGTACCGGGCGGTGCTTCACTTTCGCGCAAGCAAATAGACGAATACACTAAATTTGTAGGTATTTACGGCGCGAAAGGCCTAGCTTGGATTAAAGTTAACGATGCTGGTGCTGGTCTTGAAGGTCTGCAGTCGCCAATCCTTAAATTCCTAACCGAAGACATCACTAACGCCATGCTAGAGCGCACTGGCGCGCAAAGTGGCGATATTCTATTGTTTGGTGCAGACAGCTACACTGTGGTTACCGAAGCGATGGGCGCACTTCGTCTTAAGCTTGGTGAAGACTTTGAGCTTCTTGAAGGCGAGTGGAAGCCACTTTGGGTTGTTGACTTCCCAATGTTTGAAGAATTTGACGGTCAGCTACACGCTATTCACCACCCGTTTACCGCGCCGCGTGGTTTAACACCGGAAGAACTTAAAGCTAACCCAGCAGAAGCCTTATCTGACGCTTACGATATGGTATTGAACGGTGTTGAATTAGGCGGTGGTTCTGTACGTATTCACAATGAAGACATGCAGTCTACGGTATTCAACATTCTTGGCATTGACGATGAAGAAGCGAAGAACAAGTTTGGCTTCTTGCTTGACGCGCTGCGCTTTGGTGCGCCGCCGCATGCAGGTCTTGCGTTCGGTCTAGACCGTTTGGTAATGCTAATGACGGGCGCAACCTCTATTCGCGATGTAATGGCATTCCCTAAAACAACCACTGCGGCATGTCCGTTAACATCGGCGCCTAGCCCTGCAAACCCACAGCAGCTTGAAGAGCTAGCTATTGCAACGGTGAAAAAGCAATCGTAATTTATGGCGTATAAGAAGCCTGAATCTGCACTGGTAGTGTTGTACGACCAACACTACCGAGTGCTGCTTTTGCAACGACAAGATGACCCCACTTTTTGGCAGTCGGTAACCGGCGCATTAGAAGAGGGGGAGTTACCTTTAGAAACGGCATATCGTGAAGTGTGTGAAGAAATTGGCATTGATGCCAAAGCACATGGCTTTGTGGTTAACGACCACGATAAGCAAAACCAATATGAAATTCGTAGCCGCTGGCTACATCGTTATCCTCCTGGTACTGTGCACAACACAGAACACGTATTTTCCCTTCAAATAAACAGCGATTTACCCATTGTCTTAACAGAGCACTTGCAGTACGAATGGGTGTCGAAAGACGAAGCACTCGCGCGTTTATGGTCTCCCTCTAATAAAGAAGCGGTATCTTTGTTTGTACCGAGTGGGCCTTAATGGTTATACTGGGTATAGATCCAGGTTCTCGGATCACAGGCTACGGTTTAATTGCACGCAAGCAAGGTAAACTGGTGTATGTAGCAAGCGGGTGCATTCGCGTTGGAACGGCAGATTTGCCTTCTCGACTTGCTAATATTTTTACCGGGGTTGGCGATATTATTCGTCAATATAAACCCGATCAGTTTGCTATTGAGCAAGTATTTATGGCGAAAAACCCTGATTCAGCGTTGAAGCTTGGTCAGGCCAGAGGTGCCGCCATTGTGGCAGCCACCCAAGCACAACTTCCTGTTGCTGAATACAGCGCAAGGCAAATTAAGCAGTCGGTAGTTGGAAAAGGTGGCGCAGATAAAACGCAAGTTCAGCACATGGTAAAACACCTGCTTAGCTTAAGCGGCACTCCCCAAGCCGATGCTGCCGACGCATTAGCCGTTGCCTTGTGTCATGCACACACCGAACAGAGCCTGATAAACATGGCAGGGCAAGCCCGAAAAACCGTTCGTGGTCGTTTGCGCTAATACTGCTCGAAGCTCACGCTTTTACAGAGATAATTCATGATTGGACGAATTCGCGGTACGTTGGCTGAAAAACAGCCTCCAGAAATTCTTGTAGATGTAGCCGGTGTTGGCTACGAAATTCACATGCCTATGACCAGTTTCTACCAGCTTCCCGCGGTGGGTGAAGAAGTGGTGGTGTACACACACTTTGTGGTTCGTGAAGACGCCCAGTTACTGTTTGGTTTTGCTGATAAAATGGAAAGAGGGCTTTTCCGAGAATTGATCAAAGCCAATGGTGTAGGCCCGAAATTAGGCCTTGCTATTTTATCCGGTATGTCGGCAAGCCAGTTTTTGGCAAGCGTACAAAATGAAGACGTTTCTGCGCTCGTCAGCTTACCGGGTATAGGTAAGAAAACCGCAGAGCGTTTAGTGGTAGAGCTTAAAGATCGCTTAGCAAAATTTGGCAAGACGCAGAGTATTGCTGTACCGCCCCCAAGTGGCGACTTGTTATCCACCAACACTATTGTTGCTGTAAACGACGCTCGGGAAGAAGCGCAAAGCGCGCTTATTGCACTGGGTTATAAACCTGCTCAAGCGAGCAAGCTAGTCGACAGCGTATATAAAGAGGGCATGGAAAGCGAAGCCCTTATTCGCGAATCATTAAAAGCGGCCATATAATGGCGCTCAACGAAGACAGCGGTTCTTAGTCTGCCTGTCTTCACGTCACCGTTTAAAGTAGAACTATCATGATTGAAGCCGACAGACTGATTACGCCTGAAGCCAGCACCGAAGACGAGGTCATCGACCGCGCCATTCGCCCTAAAATGCTGGAAGACTATACGGGGCAGCCTCACGTGTGTGAGCAAATGGAAATTTTTATTCAAGCTGCGCGTAATCGCGACGATGCGCTAGACCATCTACTTATTTTCGGTCCGCCAGGACTGGGTAAAACCACGCTTGCGAACATTGTGGCAAATGAAATGGGCGTGAACATTAAAACCACGTCAGGCCCTGTGCTTGAGAAAGCTGGTGACTTGGCTGCACTGCTTACCAACCTTGAACGCAATGATGTATTGTTCATAGACGAAATACATCGCTTAAGTCCAGTGGTAGAGGAAATTCTTTATCCTGCCATGGAAGACTATCAGCTTGATATTATGATAGGCGAGGGGCCGGCCGCCCGTTCAATTAAATTAGACCTTCCTCCCTTTACTCTTGTGGGCGCAACCACGCGCGCAGGCTCATTAACGTCGCCATTACGCGACCGTTTCGGCATTGTTCAACGCCTTGAGTTTTACAACGTAAAAGACCTCACTAGTATTGTAGCAAGAAGCGCCAGCTACCTTAATTTAGACATGAACGAGGAAGGCGCGCAAGAAGTGGCTCGTCGTTCGCGGGGCACACCGCGTATTGCTAATCGTTTGTTACGCCGTGTTCGAGACTACGCAGAAATTAAAGCAGACGGCACGGTGGGGGCCGATACGGCAGCGAAGGCACTGGATATGCTGGACGTAGATAAAGAAGGTTTCGATTACATGGATCGTAAATTGCTTACTGCTATTATCGAAAAGTTTGATGGTGGGCCAGTAGGCTTAGACAATTTGGCGGCAGCCATTGGTGAAGAGAAAGAAACAATTGAAGATGTCATTGAGCCGTTTCTTATTCAACAAGGTTTTTTACAGCGCACGCCTCGAGGCCGTATCGTGTCTCAGCGCGCCTATCTTCACTTTGGCTTCGCTCCGTCTGAATAATCTACTGTCCCTTTGTAAGAAGCTACAGATTCTTTTTAAAGGCCTAGCTGGATTGCTGGGCTTTTTTTTGGTAACACCGAAAATACAGAAACCGTTTCAAACGCTACAAGTAAATGCTCGTATGGGGCAAGCTGTAACTTCAGAGCATTGAGATTGGATGGCGAACTATTGCATACCGCAAGTTAAGCATGAGCCGCCAATTTTGTGTTTTATACAGATATTATGTTTTGTATAGATGCTAAATTACAGGCAAAAAAAAGCCCGCTCATTGAGCGGGCTAAAACAACAAGTGTTGAAGGAAATAAATCCAGGGAACTCATGTCTAACAGGAGAATAACTCTTGCATGACCGTGCTAAGCACCATCACGCTCTGTACGACTGATGCTGTGCATTATAGGGAGAGCAGAAAAAACTACAATTGAGTAAAATTGTTGTTTTGAATTAGAAAAACTAATGTGTTAACTGGGTGTTTAATATTGGTTTATTTTTGATTAAATGTTAGCTTTTATAGGGCTTGTGGGGTGTTTTTGTTCTGCATTTTGTCGTGCTAATTAGTTATTTTAACTCCGCTTTGGATTATTAAATTTTTGGGTAAAGGAATAGTTATGCATTTACATCAGGTAAGAGTGTATTACGAAGATACCGACGCAGGCGGTATCGTCTATTATGCGAATTACCTAAAGTTTATGGAGCGAGCCCGTACTGAGTGGCTTCGCGAGCTAGGTTTTGAACAAGACACGCTGATGGAACAATCCATCGCTTTCGTCGTCAAACACGTTGAAATGCATAACTATGCGCCTGCACGGTTCAATCAACTGTTGAGTATTGAAACTCGCGTTGTAGAATTGAAAGGCGCTAGTATGACGTTTCAACAAATTATTAAAAACGAACAAGGCGTTACATTGGTATCGGGAGATATCAAGGTTGCCTGCGTCGATTTGGCCGTTATGAAGCCAAAAAGATTACCACGTACTTTGTTAGGGGAAATTTCGCGTGTCATCTGATCTCACTTTTATTGGCTTGTTTTTACAAGCGAGTTTTATTGTTCAACTAGTTATGCTTTTGTTACTAAGCGTGTCGATAGCCTCGTGGACATTTATTTTCCAACGCAGCAAGGCGTTGTCGGCGGCACGCAACGAAATGCGTCAGTTTGAAGATAAGTTCTGGTCAGGCGCTGACCTTAACCGTCTTTATCAAGAGCTTTCAGCTAGAACAAACCTTACCGGTATGGGCAGCATCTTTTGCTCAGGCTTTAAAGAGTTTGTTCGCCTGCGCAAATCTAACACCGCTACCAACGGTATCGTCGACGGTACATACCGTGCTATGCGCGTTTCTATGTCTCGTCAAGTTGAAGAATTAGAAAGTCGTTTACCCTTTTTAGCAACAGCAGGCTCAATCAGTCCTTACATTGGCCTATTCGGTACTGTGTGGGGGATCATGAACGCCTTCATCGCACTAGGTGAAGTGCAACAAGCCACCCTTGCGATGGTAGCGCCAGGTATTGCAGAAGCACTAATTGCAACTGCTATCGGCCTATTTGCTGCCATCCCAGCCGTAATTGCATACAACCGCTTCAGCCATCAGGTTGAGAAGCTAGAAAATAGCTACGGCAACTTCATGGAAGAGTTCTCTGCAATCCTTCATCGCCAAGCCGTTGCTGCGCAAGCACAACAACAAGCCTAAGCGTTTACATTCCAAAACGGAGGACTTGTTATGTATGTAAGAAAACGCCGCAGGCCGGTATCTGAGATAAACGTAGTGCCCTACATCGATGTAATGTTGGTGTTGCTTATTATCTTTATGGTAACGGCGCCGCTTATTTCTCAAGGGGTAAAGGTAGATTTGCCTAAAGCAAGTGCAAACCCAATAGAGCAGGAAGATACACCACCGATCATTGCATCGGTAGATGTTAAGGGGCGCTATTTTCTGAACGTAGGAGAAGACCAGGAATCGCCTATTAGTAAAGAAGAGCTTGGCGCTATTGTAAAAGCACAGTTGACCAAAGAGCCCAATACACCCGTAGTGGTAAAAGGCGATGGACAAGTAGCGTATAACGAAGTGATACAGCTAATGGTGTTATTACAACAGGCGGGTGTGCCTTCGGTAGGGTTAATGACGGATCCGGTTGAGTAATATAGATATGTCGAAACCCGAAGTGTCGAGAAGCACGTCACGCGCAAACAGTGATACGAAGACTAAACAGGTCAGTAGTTTAAGCCCAGAACAAATAGGCTTATTCAAATCTATTGGCTTGCATCTTTGTATCGCTGCGCTGTTGCTAATTAGCGTCAGTTTCTCTCCTGATCCTTTGCCGAGTTTGCCGTCGAATGCACCAGTAATTGAAGCGACGTTTATTGATGCACAAGCGATAGCAGATCAAAAAAGGGAGCAGGCACAAGCTGAAGCTCAAGCGAGGGCAGAGGAACAAGAAAGGCAAAAAAAAGCACAAGCCGCGGCAGAGAAAAAACGCCAGCAGCAGCTAGCAGCCAAGCGAGCGAAAGAGAAGCGTGAAGCAGAAGCGGCTGAAGCGAAACGTCAAAAAGACTTGGAGCGTCTAGCGGCGCAGAAGGAACAAGAGCGTAAGGAGCGCGAAGCAAAAGCGAAAGCTGAGGCTGAGCGAAAGAAAAAAGAAGCAGCTGAACGCGCTGAAATGGAAAGGATCATGCAAGAGCAGCTTGCGAAAGAACAAGCTGCTCAGCAAGAACGTAGGCGAAAACAGGTACTTACTGAAGTAGAGCGTTATACCGCGCTTATTCAGCAAACCATAAAGCGCAATTTGTATTCAGACGACAGCTATCAAGGTAAAACCTGTCGATTGAATATTCGGTTAGCAACGACAGGGTTTGTTACGAGTATTCGTGTACTCGGCGGCAATGATGCGCTGTGTAGAGCGGCTGAAAGCGCGGTTCGCAGGGCCGAAAAGTTACCGGTATCTGATGCGCCAGACGTTTACGAGCAGTTAAAAGACATTACTTTAAAAGTGGAATTATAGTGGTATGAAAAAACTAGGTTTATGGATAGCGCTTATTACGATGGCATTCAGTGCCAACGTGTTTGCATCCTTAGAAATTGTGATAACCGAGGGCGTAGATAGTGCACGTCCAATCGGGGTTGTGCCATTTAAATGGAAAGGTCAGGGCAGTATGCCTGGTGATATTTCTAAAGTGGTAATGGCCGACTTAATGCGTAGTGGTAAGTTCAACCCGGTATCTGTCGACAAAATGCCACAGTACCCGGAGACAGCGGAGCAAGTGTCTTTCACTGCGTGGGCAACCTTAGGTGTAGACACGGTTTTAGTAGGAAGTATTGAGCCACAAGGAGGCGAACGCTACCTTGTATCCTACGAGTTGATTGATGTGCTTAAAGGGCAAGTTGACAATGGGCAGGCTAAAGTACTCAAAGACGGCAATTTGGTATCTAGTAATGATCACATACTTGCTGCCCGTCAGGCAGTAATTAACGGTCGAGATTTTCGCCAGTATGCGCATCGAATTAGCGACATTGTGTATGAAAAATTGACCGGCGTTCGCGGTGCATTCTTAACTAAGATTGCTTACGTTATTGTTCGCGACCGCGATACGGTTGAAAAACCGTACCAATTAGTCATTGCAGACTACGATGGCGAGAACGAAACGCGCCTGCTGTCTTCGCCAGAGCCACTTATGTCGCCAGTGTGGTCGCCTGATGGCGAGAAGCTAGCCTATGTAAGCTTTGAAAATCGTAGACCGCAAATATTCATTCAGAATATCTACACCAGCGAGCGTACGCGCATTACTGATTTTCCTGGAATAAATAGTAGCCCGGTGTTTTCACCAGATGGCAAGCAACTTGCAATGGTTTTATCGAAAGATGGAAACCCTGAACTCTATGTGATGGACTTAGCGACAAAAAATCTTCGCCGAGTAACACGAAATAGAGCGATTGATACGGAGCCCGCGTGGCTACCAGACGGCAGTGGGTTAATATTTAGCTCGGAACGGGGTGGTAAACCCCAGATATATAGCGTAAATTTAAATTCTGGGAAAGTAAGGCGAGTTACCTTTGTAGGTGAACAGAACCTTGGCGGTACGATTTCCCCAGACGGCAAGCAAATGATTATGGTAAACCAAACTAATGGGAACTATCACATTGCGAAGCAGTCTTTGGATGGTGGATCACCTCAAGTACTGACACGGACGTACTTAGATGAATCACCAAGTGTAGCGCCGAACGGAAGCATGATTATATACAGCACCCTTCACGAGGGGACCCAAGTGTTGTCACTGGTTTCTTTAGATGGGCGTTTTAAAGCTAGGTTACCAGCAGCCAATGGGCAAGTTAAATCGCCAAGTTGGTCACCATTTTTGTTCTAACAATTTAACGACTAAACAATAAAATTTAAGGATTAGTAGGATGCAAATGAATAAAGTGATGAAGAGCTTCATTATCGCATTGCCAGTAGTGACAATGATGGCATGTTCTTCAGGCCCTAGCGAAGAAGAATTGGCTGCAGAGCGTAATCGTCTTGCGCAAGAACAAGCGGCTGCGGAAGCGGAAGCACGTGAAGCAGAAGCTCAGCGTGTTAAAGCAGAAGCTGCACAGCGTATGAAGCGTCAGGAAGAAATGGTTCAGCAAGAAATGGAAGCGCTGAAGAACGAACAAACCGTTTACTTTGACTTTGACCGCTCAAGCATCAAGCCAGAGTTCCAGCGTATTCTAGACAAGCACGCGGCGTTCTTGGTGAAAAACCCAAGCACTAAAGTGACTATTGAAGGTCACACTGACAGCCGTGGTACGCCAGAGTACAACATCGCGCTAGGCGAACGTCGTGCACAGTCTGTTGAAACTTACCTACTTAATGCTGGCGTAAGCAGCAGCCAAGTAACAGTAGTTTCATACGGCGAAGAAAAACCAGCAGTGATGGGTTCTACTGAGTATGCATTTGCTCAAAACCGTCGCGGAGTGGTTGTTTACCGCTAATGACTATTCTAACGAATAAGACATTAAAAATGGGCGTCACTTTATGTGCCGCCCTTGCTGTTTCTACCGCATTTGCGCAAGCGCCCGTGGTAGACGCCAATGGCGGCAGTGAATTGGAACAGCGTATTGTTGTGCTTGAGCGTATTGTTAAAAGTCGAACTGAAATGCAGCACAGGCTGCAAACGCAGTTAGATAACATGCAAATGGAAGTCGACCAGCTGCGCGGTGCGGTTGAAGTTAATACCAATGAACTTCAAAAAGTACTTGAGCGTCAGCGTGAGCTTTACCTTGAAATAGATAAACGCGTAGAAGCACTTAAGCAAAGCGGCGCGCTACAAGGTAGTGCCATGCCTAGTGCAGGTGTTGATTCGGGCTCTGTAAGCTCTCCAGCAGCATCTACGCCTACGCAAGCACCGCAAGCAGGTGAAGACGAAGCCTATGAAAATGCGGTAAATTTGATCCTTAAGTCTCGTGAGTACGATAAAGCCATTCCTGCGTTTCAATCGTTCATTTCACGCTTTCCTAACAGTGGTTACGCACCAAATGCGCACTATTGGTTAGGGCAACTGTTGTTTAATAAGCAGCAATGGAGCGAAGCAAGTGAGCAATTCAATATTGTAGCTAATCGCTTTACCGATTCTTCCAAGCGTCCTGATGCCTTATTAAAACTAGGTGTCATTGCTGAGCGAACGGGAGACAGTTCAACGGCACGTCAGCTGTTCCAACAAGTTGTCAATGATTACCCTGATTCTTCGGCAAAACGCCTCGCTGAATCTCGGTTAAATAACTTGTAATGAACAAAGCCTCTTTTAAAGAGGCTTTTTTATGGGTTAGAGAAAAGTTTTTTTCAAAAAATTCCATTTAGAGTGCATAAAACTTCTGCACCAAATTTCACTGTATTTCGTAGAAACCATACTAAACTCAATTAGTACTGGTATAAATACTCAGCGATTTGTTTTCATTTTGACCGTTTAGTCGTAATTTGACAGAAAAATGAAAATAAAAGGACGTTATGGGTTGCGTCGAATAAAAATCTGAGTATTATATGCCGCCGTTGCCAAGACACAGGCAACAACAGGAAAGAAAGGGTCGTTAGCTCAGTTGGTAGAGCAGTTGACTTTTAATCAATTGGTCGCTGGTTCGAATCCAGCACGACCCACCACTTTCTCTCCTAGCATCAAATGATGGGTCGTTAGCTCAGTTGGTAGAGCAGTTGACTTTTAATCAATTGGTCGCTGGTTCGAATCCAGCACGACCCACCATCATTTGAATTGCTAAACATATCTGTGTGTCACTTGATGGGTCGTTAGCTCAGTTGGTAGAGCAGTTGACTTTTAATCAATTGGTCGCTGGTTCGAATCCAGCACGACCCACCATCAAGTTTCAAACTCAAATATTCCTTTTTTAAATAATCTCCTCAGTACAAAACGCCAATGCTTATTGCGTTTTAAAGCGCTACTCGTCTCATTTTCACTTTGATCTGGTTTACCTAACCCCATGTAGTAGAACAGGTAAGCATAACTACGACTATTTAATTACCCTTATGTTGATTAGGTAGTGTGTAATTTTTATGACAGTTGGGTATAATCCGCACCCTTGTCGCAACAGAGATGTAGGTTAATGTCAGTAGCATTTCGAGTGGATCAGGTAGAGTACCCGTTCCCAGCAAAACCACAGCCATTATCAGAAGCACGTAAAGCTGAGTTAAAGGCTGAGATCAAAGCTTTACTTAAGGCCCGTAACGCTGTGCTTGTCGCACACTATTACACCGACCATGAAATTCAGGCACTCGCTGAAGAGACTGGTGGCTGCGTGGCAGACTCATTGGAAATGGCGCGTTTCGGTAGAGATGCACAAGAACAAACCTTAATTGTTGCTGGCGTTCGCTTCATGGGTGAAACGGCAAAAATTCTTAGCCCTGAAAAAACCGTACTAATGCCAACACTTGAAGCAACGTGTTCGCTTGATATTGGTTGTCCAGTAAAAGAGTTTAGCGAATTCTGTGACCAACACCCCGATCATACTGTAGTGGTTTACGCGAATACATCAGCGGCAGTAAAAGCGCGCGCTGACTGGGTAGTAACGTCAAGCATCGCGCTTGAAATCGTTGAGCACTTAGATAGCCAGGGCAAGAAAATCATTTGGGGCCCTGACCGACACTTAGGCTCGTACATTGCCAAGCAAACGGGTGCCGACATGCTAATGTGGCAGGGCGAGTGTATCGTTCACGACGAATTCTCTGCGCAGAAACTAGCAGACATGAAAGCACTGTATCCAAATGCCTCGATACTGGTTCACCCTGAATCACCCGCAAGCGTGGTAGAAATGGCAGATGCAGTTGGCTCAACCAGTCAATTGATAAAAGCCTCGCAAACCATGGATAACGACACCTTTATTGTTGCTACCGATAAAGGCATCTTTTACAAGATGCAACAACTTACTCCAGAGAAGACGTTTATAGAGGCTCCAACGGGCGGTAACGGCGCCACGTGTAAAAGCTGTGCTCACTGTCCTTGGATGGCAATGAACGGCTTAGAAGCGATTAAGGCGTCTTTAACGGGCGAAACTGATGGTCATGAAATCTTTGTTGATGATGAGTTGCGTAAAGGTGCACTTATTCCACTTGATCGCATGCTTAACTTCTCAGCCGAGTTAAAAGCGAAAGGCGGGCTATAAGCGCACGTTTTATAAGCACTTGCTGAATATTTTCCAGCAAGTTCTTGATTAAGCGCGCGGCTTTACCTACTATACGCGCGCTCAAGGGTTTTCGTCGTTGAAATCTTCTTGATACAAAATTTGGAGAGATGGCTGAGTGGCTGAAGGCGCACGCCTGGAAAGTGTGTATACGTTTATAGCGTATCGAGGGTTCGAATCCCTCTCTCTCCGCCAAATACTGAGAACCGGCTTTAGGCCGGTTTTTTTGTGCCTACCGATCAGCGCTGGATGATGCGCGGATACTTTTCGCTTACGTAAAAAGAAACCCGCTATGAAGCGGGTTTCTTTTTAAACGCGTTTGTTGCGACGCTGGTATGCTAAAGCTAATGGCTTTTCATCTGTGATGTCGCGCCGCTGCTAATTACTTCGCAATTTGCTGGTGAAGCTTGATTAGGTCAGGAAGCTTTTTCGCGTAAATCGCTTTCTTTGTACCTGGGTGAAGTAATTGGCTCACGAACGTGCGTAGGAAGCCAAGTACAAACGTTTGAACGCGGTCAGCGTCTGCATCACTTGGGTTAGCAATAAGCTTTTCTGTCTCCGCTTGTACTTTATGTACAATCGGGTCCATGGTGTCTTTTCCAGAAACTAGGTCATTACCAGTCACAACGCCTTTGCCAAGCAAGTCTCTGACTGCTGAGTATAAATCAGCAGAAACAGCGTTAGACTGTCCCCAGTTCGCAATGTTGAATTCTTCAGCAATCTTATCTAGATCAGCAGTTGGGTCGTTCGACTTCAATAGGCTGTCGATAAGTTTATGGGCTTCAGTTTGTTTTACGGGTGTTGATAATTCTGACATGGTTACATTTAATGATTATGTGGGTGAGCGCGTTATAAATATTCTGCCAGACAATGTCAACCCGTTTGCCGCTAATAGAGGCAAGAACGGGAGAGGAGCTTGCTAAGTCATTATGTAAACATGACGAACCAAGCTCCGAAATTGCACCGAATTAGTACAAAAATATTACTGAAAGAGTAGCTAAATAGTGAAAAGGCACCTGTTGCCAGGCACCTTTTATAAAATGGGTAAACGGGCTACGCGGAGATTCTATTCTCTTTGTCTACTTTATCTATCTTGCCTGTTCGACGTGCTGGGAAAGGCAACTTAATTGGACGTTTACCATTTAATGTAGCATGTTCTGATTTCACACTATAATTAGCGCTGTCTTTACTATGCATGCCCTTGGGTGTATCAGTTACATAGAAAAGCGGAGCAACAGGCTGTCTGTTTACCTCTAGCTGGTAAGCAATGACTTTGTTTTCGGTTTCTAAAAAGGCACTTCCAGCTTGCTTACCGAGCTTATAATCATGACGAAGTTGTGCGTCTGTACTACCTAATAATTTACTTTGAAGCTTATCTGACGCAAAAATTTGAATAACCTCTACGCCTTCTGGCGGGTTTTCGATAAACGCCAGTTCTTTTTGATACGCTTGTTCGTGTTGCAGCAGATAGTCGATGGTCTTTGGGCACGTGCCCGTTGCGCACATTACCGCGCTTAACTTTTGTAGCCAAGGCGACTGTACTTGAAAGCCTCTATCCACGGTGCGAATAACTACGATTTTCGTCGCGCCGCGCTTGTACGCTTCGGTAACAGGCAACGGTGCAGCCAAACCACCGTCTAGATAAAAATCGGTATTGGCTGCCTGTTTTGTTTCGACGTCAATGTGCAGCGGTACGCCCTGTTTATAAAGTAAGGGAAGGGCGCTCGAAGCCTTGATAAGATCGACCCAGTTGTGAGTACTTTTCATTGGATCGAGAAAATACGCCCGTCTGTCTCTGGAATTTGTGGCAGTAAATAAAATCTCTCTGTCCGCAACATTAGCCTTCGCAGTATCAAGATCAAGCAAACGGTTCGCTTCTTGTGTTTTGTCAAAATACCAATCTAAATCGACAATATGCTTGCCCATTAAACCTCTTCCCATTTGGAAAAAGCGTTTGTGTCGAGTTAAGCCGCGAATAAGACGCTTTGCATAGCCTTTTTGACGCGCCACAAAACTCGTTAAGTTCTGAGAACCTGCTGATGTGCCAATAAGAATATCGAAAGGGTCGTGTCCGGCGTCTAACCATGTATCGAGTACGCCTGCCGTGAAAATTCCTCGCTGCCCACCACCTTCCGCAACCAAGGCAACTTTGCCATTGTTCGACATTTCAGCATTGCGTGCTTTTGAATAAGCGAGAGAAGGAGCAGATTGTTGACCCGACATGATAACCCTCTATTTGACCATGACTATAAATTGACTACTTGGTCTAATTGTAGGGAGATCACGACGCCGGAGAAAATTGAAAGAATAAATCGGACTAATAGGAAATAACTGATACTGAACCACTTTTTGTTATTTCATTGTAATTTTTGTGTTTACATTTTGATCGTTTAATCGCAGTCTAACAAGGTGTCGAAAGCTAAACTTTCATTGGGAGTCAATAATGAAAATTGCCGTGTTAGGTGCGGGAAGTATTGGATGTTATGTAGCGGGCTGCCTGTTAGCCTCTGACCCCACATTGAGCGTCGCTAATGCGCTTACGCTCATTGGCCGTCAGCGTTTATATGATGATATTACTGCAAATGGTCTTAAAGTAACGGATTGGCAAGGGCGTGAGCAGCTAACAAAGCCTGAGCATATAGCTTTTTCAATTGAGAACGATAGTTTAGTTGATGCTGACGTCATTTTGCTTTGCGTTAAAAGCCAAGATACCGAGCAGGCTGCTGCGATAATCAATCAGCATGCAAATCAATCAGCAGTCGTAGTCAGTCTTCAAAACGGAGTGGGTAATGCACACCTGCTTCGCCAGCACATAAAACAATGCGTAATTGCAGGTATGGTGCCTTTCAATGTTTTTTATAAAGGTAACGGCCATTTTCACTGTGGTACTGAAGGTAATATTGCCCTTGAAGACCCCAATAACCAATGTAGTGACATCATAAAAGCGCTTAACAACGCGTCGTTGCCCGTTACGGTTTATAACGATATGAAAGCTGTACAGTATGGCAAACTTATTATGAACTTGAATAACGCGGTCAATGCACTGTCGGGTATACCGTTAAAATCACAGCTAGGGGATAGGCAATATAGGTTAATTATGGCAAAGGTGTTGTCAGAGGCGTTAGCTGTACTAAAAGCGGAAGGAATTGCACCAGCAAGAACCGGTAAGGTCATTCCCAAACTGATGCCAAAAATTATGAAGCTACCTAATTTTTTATTCAATTTGGTGGCTTCTTCTACGCTTAAAATAGACCCCGAAGCACGTTCATCAATGTATGAAGATTTGGCGCTGGGGCGACGAACGGAGATTGATTATTTGAACGGCGAGATAGTCAGGCTAGGTGAAAAAAATCACATAGCTACGCCAGTGAATAAGCATATTGTTAACCTGATCAAACTTCATGAAGTTGCTCAAAAAGGAAGTCCTCACTTACCGGCAAATGCTCTACTGGTAAAGTGACAGGTCGAACTAACTGCGTATTTCAACGTTAAATATTACAGTTTTGTGTCATTTTTATGTCAGAACACTTGATTCTTATACTAAAGTATATATCCTGCGCGCAAACTCCCGTTATATTTAGTGTGCTTTGCTTTTTCAAAATCGTTTTTCTTCTTGTCTTTTATTGAGTGCTTTATGGGCGTCGCTTTTCCATACGGCGGTTGTAGCGTCTGAGGTTGATGCCGAGCGCGAATCTAGCGCAACGTTCTCTCAATACAATGGCAACGGCCTTTCATTTCAAAGCGACAACAATACCTTCTCACTACGCGTGCGCGGTAGACTTCAGTTTCGCTATGCTAATCCCGGTATAAGCCAGCCTACCGAGCGTGCTGACTTTGAGCATAACGCCGGAAATCAATTTGGCGTTAACAGGGCGCGGGTCAAATTAGACGGTCACATTGGTTTGCCTTGGATTAAATATGGTGTGGAATATGATGCTGTCGATCAGCGCACCCTGACCGCTACACTATCTTTTGAAAAGTATGACGCGCTTCGGTTTAAGGTTGGTCAGTGGAAAGTCGAGTATTCCAGAGAGCGCAGTGTTAGCAGTGGCGGCCAGCAAATGATGGATCGTTCAATCATCAACAGAATATTTACGCTAGATAGGCAAATGGGGGCATCCCTGTTCGGTAATTTTGATGGCCCAGGCGCGGCCAATTTCAATTACTGGGTAGGAGTATTCAATGGCTCGGGCCGTGGTGATTATAGCAATCACGATGGCGAGAATATGTATACAGGGCGATTACAGTGGAATTTCTTAGGTGAGTCTGTCGGGTTTAAAAACAGTGACATTAAACGAACAGCTACTCCCAAAGCAGCTCTAGCAATAGCAGGGGCGAAGTTCAAAAGTCAGTTTACGCGTTTTTCATCGTCTGGCGCTGGTAATTTAGCCAACTTTAGTGCGGGCGAGATCGAAGGTCAGTACGACATTCAGCAGTTTGTGATTGATGGTGCCTATTTTTATAAAGGGTTTAATGCTCAAGCGGAATATCATGAAAAAGATATTGTGAATTTAGCGGACAACAATAGAGAAACTACGCTGCGCGGCTATTATGTGCAGGCGGGTTATTTTTTGAGTGAATCAATCAGCTGGTGGCCAGAGCCCCTTGAAATAGCTGCACGCTTCGGGACCTATTCGCCCCGAGACAGTGAACAAGGCGATCGCTTTTTTGAAAAGACGGTAGCATTCAACTATTTTTTTAACGGCCACGAAAACAAACTAACCGCTGAGGTAAGCAGGGTATCACTGGATCAGTTCGATACTGAAGTAGGGGACGAAACCATCTACTCTCTGCAGTGGGACGTCAGTTTTTAACTACTCACGCCGGGCGAGCAAGAAACTCACCTAGTGTGTTTACAAGGCGAGCCTTGTCTAAAGGCTTGCCCACATGGGCATCCATTCCTGCCGCGTGACAGCTGTCGATATCCTGCTGCATGGCGTTAGCCGTTAGGGCAATGATAGGGGTTTTTAACTTAAGTACATTTCTTATATGCCGTGTGGCACTAAGCCCATCAACTTCAGGCATTTGAATATCCATAAGTACCAAATCATAAGTGCACGTTTTCAATGCATCAATGGCCTTTTGTCCGTTTGATACATGTGTTAAATCTAAACGGAATTCTTCAAGAAGCGCTTTGATTACCTCAACATTAATGTCGTTGTCTTCTGCAAGGAGGACACGAGCGCCGTCTAGCGAAACGTGTTGCTGAGGTGTCTCAGACAGCGGAACCTCAATATCTGCTGCAACAGCAAATGTGACATTAAACGAAAAAGTAGAGCCTCGCTCTAATTCGCTTTCAAGCGTTAGTGAAGAACCCATTAGCTTAAGCAGATTATTACTGATGTTAAGCCCAAGACCTGTACCGCCATACTTTCTTGCTATGGAGCTTTCGGCTTGCGTAAAAGGTGTAAACAGCTTTACTTGGTTTTCTTTCGAAATACCAATCCCGTTGTCTTTTACCCAGCAGTGCAGGGTGCAGTGACTTTCGTTGGCTTCTACTGCGGATAATCCAATTTCTATAATCCCTTTATCAGAAAACTTGATGGCATTACTTATTAGGTTTGCCAATATTTGTTTGAATCTAAGTTCATCAAACATCAGATCATTTTTAAGGTTTTTGTCGATATGAAGCTGGAGCACCAATCCCTTGCGCTCTGCTTGGTCTGAAAATATGTCGACTAATGTGCACAGGCTTTCAGTGATGTCGTGAGGCCTGATAGCCAACGTCAGCTTGCCCGCTTCAATCTTCGAAAAGTCGAGTAGGTCGTTGATAAGTTGAAGCAGCATTTCAGACGCATTGACGATTTTCTTGGTGAGATCCTTTGCTTGCATATCTACCGCACGGTTCGATAATGTTTGTCCAAAACCAATAATGGCATTTAAAGGCGTGCGGATCTCGTGACTAATATTAGAAATAAACTCAGACTTTAACCGATTGTTCAATTCTGCTTTTTCTTTCGCCGTTAAGTAAAGCGCATTAGCCTGTCTTGATTTACTCAGTAAAATAAGAATGATAACAATTGTTACTAGCGTGAGTGTGATAAGTATGACGAGCAACGTGGAAAAAAGTGATTGGGTGCGCTGAGCCTCTGTTTTCAATAAAAGCGCTTCCTCGAATGCTTTATTCTCATTCTCAAGTTGATTTGCTCTGTCTTTCTCTTGAGTTATCTGATCAATTAAGTTGGCGCTTTTTATTAGTTCTAAGTCTTCATATTTCTTTGCATTCAAATAGGCTTCATGGAAAACCTCAAATTGTTTGAATGCTAGCGCGTGATCACCTTTCGCAGCGGTAATGTAGGCTTCTGTTTTATCAAGTTGAGCACGCCAAGTCGTTTGCTCGGCTTCGCGGTTTTCATCGTAGAGTTCACGTGCTTTATTAAGCGCGTTTGTCGCCTCATTAAGTTCTCCTAAACTAAGGTGGGCTTCCGCTTTTAAACGGTAAATTTCACTATTGTAAAAAGAAGATGAGAGAGGGTGCGAAAGAACAACATCAGAGAGCGTCAGCGCCTTTCTCAGGTTACCTGAACGGTAATAAGTTGTGGCGATACCGTAAGTGGCAAGGAACTCAGAATAGCTGATATCAATTTGCGAATCGAATTCAATGGCACGTTCAAAATAGTCGATGGCCTTGCTATAGTTTCCTAGATTTCTATACAGAATACCAATAGCGTAAAGGTTGTCACTGACCAAAATCCGTTGGTTTTTATCTTTGGCACCATCAAGCGACTTGTCATAGTAGGAAAGCGCAAGAGTATAAGCGCTGACTGATTGGTAGTAGTCTGCCACAATAGCGTAGTACAACGGTCTAAGCTCAGTGAGCTTATGCTCGGTAAGTATATCGTTTACCATGTTGATAAGCTCAGCGTTTGGTGAGAAAACCTGACCTTCGCTATAGGTCAATACTTGGTAAATGAGCGCGTAGGCTTTTACCCTTGGTGGAATATCAGGCGTTGCAACAACGCGATTAAAGTGCTCGTAGGCTTTGTCGTAGTCTGCTGAAATACCATACATTCTTGCTACGCCAGTAGCTATTGTAAGACCTTCACTCGAGTTGTCTTGTAACGCAACCAGCGAATTTAAGATTTTTTCGGAAGGGCGTTGATGTATTGAGAGTTGGTACTGGACATAAAGCGCGCCCACTTTTCTTTTTTCATCTTGCGTTAATGTGTCAGATAACAACCAAGCTTCAAGCCTTTCTATTGCTGCTCCTATAGGCATAGGCACTAAGGTTTCAACGTCCACTTTAATTTCGCTGACCTTGTCTAAGATAGATGCATGAGCGCTAATCGTTCCCATACACCAAGTTAGGGCAAGCAATAAAGCCAAACTAATAAAATGCTGCAAACTAAGTGACCTGAATAAATGCTGGTTGTCTAATTTTAAACGAATAAGCGCGTTTAGAATTTAATCAATAAGTCTAAAGTTGGTGATAGTATGAGCTCATCATTTTTAAAAAGAGGAGAGGGACATGCAAGAAAGCACCAAACTCAACTATGTCGAATTTGCATCTCTAGATATTAGCCGCTCAAAAGCGTTTTTCGAAAGTGCGTTTGGCTGGTGTTTTACCGATTATGGCAGTGAATACAGTGCGTTTAGCAATGCTGGCATGGATGGAGGGATTTTTTCTGCGGAACGTGTGATAAAGGCAGAAAGTGGGGCGCCTTTATTGGTGCTGTATTCCAATAACATTTCTGAATCGCAAGAATGTGTAGAAAAAGCAGGTGGAGTAATTACCAAACCGCTGTTTGACTTCCCGGGGGGCTGTCGCTTTCATTTTGTCGAGCCAGGTGGTAATGAGCTGGCTGTTTGGTCAGAGACAACTTAGTAAATAAAAGTATGCTTGGAATAGTTCATCGCTAAACACCACGGCAATCCGTCGTGCCTTAAATAAAAAACGCCTTGCTGGTAGTAATACAGAAAGGCGTTTTAATTTCTATTTAGTTAGCTAAAAGCTAACAGTTAGTTTTGCTCAAGCACAATGCGTAGCATTCTGCGAAGCGGCTCTGCGGCACCCCACAATAGCTGATCGCCTACAGTAAATGCCGAAATATACTCTGGGCCCATCGTCAATTTGCGAATACGGCCAACTGGAATAGATAGCGTGCCGGTAACTTTCGCTGGCGTGAGCTCTTGCATGGTCGCATCGCGATCGTTTGGAACAACTTTTACCCATTCATTGTGAGCCGCAAGAATCTCTTCAATTTCGCCTACAGGCAAGTCTTTTTTAAGCTTAAGTGTAATCGCTTGACTGTGGCAGCGCATAGCGCCAACGCGCACGCAAATACCGTCGATAGGTACTTCGCCGCCTTTAATGCCTAGAATTTTGTTTGCTTCGGCTTGGGCTTTCCACTCTTCACGGCTTTGACCTGAAGGTAGTTGCGAATCGATATAAGGGATTAAGCTACCCGCAAGCGGTACACCAAACTGTTCACTAGGGTAATCTGCGCTTCGGATAAATTCAGACACTTGCTGGTCAATTTCTAAAATCGCGGTAGCAGGGTCTTCAACCTTCTCTTTCACATTGCTGTGAATAGCACCCATTTGGCTAATAAGTTCACGCATATGCTTTGCGCCTGAGCCTGAAGCCGCTTGGTACGTCATTGGTGATGCCCACTCAACAAGATCTTTTTCAAATAGCCCTCCTAGCGCAAGCAGCATAAGAGATACTGTACAGTTCCCGCCAACGTATGTGCGAATACCTTCTTCAATGCCACTGTCAATTTCTTTACGGTTTACTGGGTCTAGTACAATAACCGCATCGTCTTTCATACGAAGCGCTGACGCTGCGTCAATCCAGTAGCCATTCCAGCCTGATGCACGAAGGTCATCATAAACTGCTTTTGTGTAATCACCGCCTTGGCAAGTAATAATGATATCTTGTTTAGATAGCGCTTCGATGTCGTGCGCATCTTCTAGAGTACCAGCATCTTTACCAGCAAAATCTGGTGCTGCACTACCTTTTTGCGAGGTAGTGAAAAAGGTGGGCTCAATGTGCGCGAAATCTTGCTCTTCTTGCATGCGCTGCATTAATACTGAGCCAACCATACCGCGCCAGCCCACTAAACCTACTTTTTGTTGTGACATTAAATTGAGAACCCTTGTTACTAAAATGAAAAGTACTTCATCACTTATGTTTGTAAAAATTGGTCAATACCCAGACCTTTTCATTAATTGGCGAGTATTGGAAAAACATAAAAGTGATGTCGAGCGCCGCGTGTCTAGCGCACTGGCGCAATACCTGTCGTTTTTATTTTTGTCTTTGCAGTCTAAGTGTTATTTATCCCGCTGGCTAGATGGTTTTTATAAATAATCTATCGCAGATATAAGCATTTTAAACACGATTAAAATGTAAGCTGTTTATTATATAGATTACCTTGAAGCTGCTTTAACGAAACCTGCGCTTATCTAGTTTAGGCATTATTGCTAACTTAATGTCAGGCAATTAATTGCAAGAAAGAATGAGTCAGAATTTTTTAAGAGAATTAACGGGTAGAGAGCGATAATGAAGACAGTATTGATTACAGGTGCCACTGATGGCATTGGTCTAGAGACGGTAAAGATGTTGGGCAAAGAAGGGCACAACGTAATTTTACACGGTAGAAACAACGCAAAACTTGAGAATATAAAAGGTGCACTAGAGGCTCAATTTCCAGGAAGTACGTTTGATACTATTCAAGCCGACTTAGCTTCGTTCGATGATGTAAGGAAACGCGCAAAGCAAGCTAGCGATCACCATGTGGACCATGAAATTGGGCAGTAAATACAAAAACAAGGGCCCTAAAATGGTATCGGTAAATCCGAAGTCGCTTTTGGGTAGCAAAATGGTGAAAAGTGCTTACGGTATCGCTGGGGACGACCTAAAGCTTGGCGCACAAATTTTTATGGATGCCGCTTTCTCAGAACGTTTTGCCAATGTAGAAGGAGATTACTTTGATAATGACCACAACACCTTTGCAGCACCACACCCGTTTGCCAATGACCCTTCTCATATTAAGATGTTAATTACCGAATTAGACGCCATCATCGCGGCGCATTAACCTTTTGATGCGCTGAAAAATTAGCTTCTCTATTTTATGCTTTTATTAAATAGACAAAAACTTGAAACACCTCGCTAGTGAAAAGTAGGCCTACAAATTGCTTTAATACTTGTAAGTAATCCCTCACAATGTGTGAGGGATTATAAAATGTTGAGATACGTCAGATGAATGATGTAGTTCTTAACATGGAAAAAAGTGAGGAAAGCATGCAGTACGATAGCCACAACAAATTTGCTACGACAACCGTATTTTTACACTGGCTGGTGGGATTAACCATTATCGGGTTACTCGCTACCGGCATTTACATGTCAGAAAATGGCGTTTATGCGCTTTATCCATGGCACAAGGCCATTGGCTTTATCATCTTATTTGTCGCCTTAGCCCGCATAATATGGCGTATGAAGAACGGCTGGCCGAACGCAGCTGCTAACTACAAACCGATAGAGCATAAGCTCGCATCTATCGTTCACTGGGTTTTGATCATCGCAACATTAATGATGCCTATATCAGGTCTGATGGCCTCGGTACTCGGGGGGCATGGCTTATCAGTTTTTGGGTTAGAAGTTTTTGCGCCTAACTATAGTGTTGATGACCCTGAAAAAACGCTGCCTATCAATTACGAGCTGTCTAAGCTGGGTGGAGCGATTCACTTCTATTTAGGATACACCGTAATTGTCGCTTTATCGCTACACATTGCTGGCGCACTCAAGCACCATATTATCGATAAAGACGGTACGTTAAAACGTATGTTAGGTAAAACAATTAGTGAATAATGTGTGACGCACTTAGATACGCCGTACTATTGAGCGATTAATAGCGCGAAGATGAAAAAAAAGCCGAGTTATCTGATAACTCGGCTTTTGTATGTTAGAAAGGCGCAAAACTACCTTTTTTATTGTTGGCCCCCGCGCAGTGCATTAGGCATGAGCGAAGAAGGCGCTAAAATTACAACGCGTAAGAGTATTGAAAGTAGAATGCTAGTGAAGTATTAGCATTTTATTCTATATTCTCATCGTCGAGCCGGAATTAGTCGGCAAAGATAAGATAGTCGTCAGGTGAGGCTATCTTATTTTGTTTTGCTTTATACATGGCAATATCAGCGAGTTTTATCAATGCATGCATGTTGCTACTAGTTTTAGGGTAGAAGGCGACACCAACGCTCATAGAAACCACAGTCGGCTTGCTATCGTTATTAAAATAAAAAGGTTGTTTAACGCCAGCATTCACTTTCTCTATAACCCGTTTAACCGACGCTTCATCATCAGCTTGCAGTAACAACATAAATTCATCGCCGCCCCAACGTATAGCGACATCGTTCTTGCGTATTTTTTCTTTCAATTGCTCAGCAACAAAAATGAGAACCTCGTCACCCGCATCGTGACCGTAAATATCATTTACCGCTTTAAATCCGTTCAGGTCGATCAGTGCCAACGCAAACTGATGCTCCTTTCTCATAAGTTTGGCTATGAGCTTTTCACCGCCATTTCGATTGTAGATACCTGTTAACGCGTCAAAATCTGCTTGTAGGGCAAGCTTTTGTAACTCTTGTCTACGACTCGATATATCATTTAACGTAAGCTGGTAGTAACGTTCACCTTCTTCTGTCAGTAATGGGCTGGCAATAAGTTGAACCCAAATAGCACTGTCATTTGAACTACTCTTTAGCTTGTACTCTCCTGTCGCAAACTCGTTCCGCGCGAAGGCTTCTTTAAGTGCCGCTTTCATTGCCTCTGGTGTTTCGAATAGTTCGTCTAACAGTTCGCCATAGCCTTGCTTTATTCCAAGCTCCGTCTTCTCCACTAAATCATTAAACGCGTCGTTTCGTAGCGCTATAGTACCATTCTGGGCCATCAACACAATTGCAGTTTTGGCGTTCTCAAACAGCATTCTAAATCGCTTTTCAAGAAACTCTATTTCTTCTCTTAGCTGACGTTCCTGCGTGAATTGCTCTTCAACTTTATTTAGCAGTTGGTTGGTGTCATAAACGAGTTTACCTATTTCACTGCGCGAGTGATATTTCGGGGTTGGGATCCTCTGTGATGTTCCTGGCGTGATTTGGTGTAAAGAGCGGCCTACTCGTAACATAGGGGAAATAATAATGTAGTAGGTGATTATCAACGCTACTATGCCAACTACCAAGGCTTCAGCGTACAGTGAGTAGCTGTTGTCGATACTGGTTTTTTCTGCTTGGTTAATGATGTACTCGAAATTAGGATAAACGTTAACTTCAGCTACTGCCTCTTCCGGCATAAAGGGGTGCCTAACCACAAATACTCGGGGTTCAGTGTTTTTATTGATAGCTTCAGTCACATTCGTTTGATAGTAAAGGGCCTCGCTTTTTATAGAGGCCGCTAGAATTTTGTCAGTTTTAACTAAACCATTAATGGCTTCTTTGGCTAAGTCTTCATCTTCTAAAAAAGCCGCGATGGATGCGGTTGCAGCTACGGTTTGATAAAGCTCTTCTATATCCCTATTAGCTTCTTTTATCTCGTTTTCGTAAGTCACGCGATAAAAGAATTCAGCGGTAGTAAGCACTACCAACATTGCAGCTACGACTAAAAATAGCGAGAAACGAAACCCTAGACCTTGTATGTTAATCAAAACGATACACTACCTTCATACTGTCGGTCACAGTCGACTCATATACATAAGCTAGCGCCGATTCATCTTCTTCAAGCCTTAGCTTGATATCATCAAGGGTTTGCTCCACCGCAGGAGGTTTAACGCGGCCAGAGAATTTAAGTCGCGACCAATAGGCATTAACCCTTGCAAGAGGAAGCCCAACTAAAGACTTATAAAACTGACTTTTCAATTCGGAATCTAGTTCTATATCAATCGGCGTGGCTTCTTTTCCATTTGGGAACGCTGAGTATTTACCCATAAATAAATCGATTAAGCCTTTTTTATCCAATACCTGTAAATCGTTATTAAAGTTAGTGACAACGACAATTTTTTCTTGCGCTTGCGCCATAAATGTAAAGCTTTGCGTTAGAAATGCTAAGGCAATAATTACGGGGAAGCGTTTAAACAAATTCATGTTCATCCCCCTTAAAAGCTAAAGCTTAAAGCGAGGAACAGGGTATGCGCTACCCCGTCTTCATCGTCAACGACTAGACCATCTCTGGCGCGAAGCCCTGTTCCTCTTGCTTTAATATCAGATCTCTCAAGCTGCACTTTAAAGGCAAGATTTTCTTTCAGATCCCATCGCCAGCCTACAGAAAGTGACTGTTGGCGATGAGCAAGCGTACTTGCTACTTCTTCTACGAAGATAGCTAACTCGGCGGTACTTTCGTTTATTGGAAACCCTGGCTGTTCTTGACTAAGATAGTACGGATCTGTTTCTGCAAAAGAATACAGCGCATAAAAGGTGTGGGCACCATAAAGGTAGCTGACGTTGAGAAAGCCGTTAAAAGAGGGCCTAAGAGCGATAGAGTCTGAGTCTATATGAGATAGCTCTCCGGACAGTACCCAATCGGCTAAAAAGCGATTGAAGTATACGGACGTATATTGAATGGTAGCGCCTCGTAAGCTTAATGAATCGGCAAATGCGTTGGCACCACTCCAAAAAGGTTGTAATTGTGCCACTGAAGTAGCGACAAATGCTGAGTCAGCATTGTCGTTCTCTGCTTCAGTCTGCGTGTGCTTTAAGGCTACGCTCCAATCAAACGCTAAAAACTCAACGCCGATAGAGCGCAAATCGTTAAATTTAATTGGGAAGTAATCGCCACTGGTAAAATCGGCTTCTCCACTACCCCAAAAGCCTTTTATCGACAGGTTAAAGTCGCTAAAGGGGGTGGTGTAACTTATGTCGCCACCGTCGAAACTTCGAGCTGGAACAATACCGTAAACTTCGGTAGGTACTTTTACCCAAGGATAAGCGATAGAAACATCTCTAGTGTCACTAAAGTGGAAAATATCCGCGGCTAATCTACCCGCTCTTACTTGCCACGCCGGTGAGATGTCGTACCGAAGAAAGGCCATTTGAGTGATGGAACCGATATTTTGTTCATCCTGCTCTCGATAAACAAATTGCCCTACAAAGTCGAGCTTGCTTGTCACACTGTAATCAAGCTGCACTCCAATTAAACTCAACGGCTTAAATGCAAAGCCATCCTTTTTAGCAAATTCTGCTTGTGAACGGTCGGTACGAAATTGATACTTGTTGGTATCAGCGGTGGCCGTTGCCAGCGTACCAAAGCCGCTAACCTCTAATTCATTTTGTTCTGCTGAGGTGTTGTTAGCCAGAAGCAAACTGAAGATGGCCGTGAAGAACAAGTACGGCTTTTTCATCATTTTTTACCCAATTTAAAGTCTATGATCAATGTTGCCTAAAACAAGATGTGATGACAATTTTACTTTAGTACAAGCATAGTAGAGAAACTAAGAAGTAACTGAAAAATTGCGTTATTTATTAAATAATAAACTTGAAGATGAAGCCTGTTTGATTAATACCATTTTACACTACAATACCGTTTAGCTTTTCATCCCAATAAGGTGTGCCGCTAAAACGTTCAGCTAAGAAATCAATGAATGCGCGAACTTTAGGCGCTAATAAACGGTTACTAGGGTACACCGCCCATAGTGCACAATCTGTGGCTAAAGGATAATCTTTCAGTATTTGAATTAATTCGCCACTATCTAAGTGAGGGTAGCTGCACCAGGTAGCCGTAAGGGTTATACCGCAGCCTTGAATGCAGGCATCGCGTACCGCTTCACCATTATCCATACGCAAGTGATTAGGCGTTTTTACCGATGTAACCCCATGAGCTCCCTTAAAGTCCCACACTTCTAGCCCGGTAAGGTTTACTATTTTGTGATTTTTTAAATCAGATGGTGTTTCAGGTACGCCGTATTTATCTATATAGCTTTTGGCAGCGACAATAATACGTTTGTCATCAGCGAGTTTTTTCGCGTGTAAATTACTGTCTTTTAATTCGGCATCGCGAATGGCAACATCAAAGCCACCTTCTACCACATCCAAAATACTATCGCTAAACCGAAAGTCTATATTTAGCTGTGGGTATTGCTCTAAAAATTCAGGGATCGCAGGGACTAAATGCATTCGACCAAATGACGCTGGAGCGGTAACGCGTAATGTACCTTGTGGCGTTAACGCGCCGCTACCCACGGCTGCTTGTGCAGTTTCAATACTGTCTAACACTTCTTGCGCATGGGGCAGAAAAAGCTTTCCATCATCAGTAAGCGATACTTTTCGGGTGGTTCGATGAATAAGCCGAACACCTAGCGTTTCTTCCAGTTTACCAATATGCGCGCTCGCCACAGCTGGTGAAATATTGAGTTCACGCCCCGCCAAACTAATATTGGCCGTGCTCGCAATACGCACAAAAAGCCTAAGGTGTTCTATGTTCATTTTGATTATCAATAAAATCTAAAAACTGTTTGCCTTTATAGCCTAATTATCATCTTCATCTCTAGTGTTTATTATAGATTTCGCACCTATACAACAGGCTTTAAAGGAGCTTAATCATGAAAGCGATGGTAATAAACGAATTTGGCGGTTCAGAACAATTTACACAGAACGATATTGCAGAGCCTTCTGTAAAGGCTGGTCACGTAGTTGTGCGTATTGCAGCAAGCAGCGTTAACACAATCGACATGATGATTCGTCAATCGGGTGCTGACTTACCCTTTGCTCCACAGTTACCTAATGGGGTCCTGGGAATGGACTTCGCGGGCACTATTGAAGCTGTTGGTGAAGGCGTAACAGAATATAAAGTAGGTGATGAAGTCTACGGCTGTGCCGGTGGTCTTGGCGATTTACAGGGTTCACTTGCCGAGAAAATGCTGGCCGATGTTCGTCTTATTGCACATAAGCCTTCGTCTCTCTCTATGAAAGAAGCGGCAGCGATCCCTCTTGTTGGTATTACCGCGTTTGAGGGCCTAACTCGCGCGCTTATCGGTGAGGGGCAAAAAGTACTAGTTCATGGTGGTGCAGGTGGAGTAGGGCATGTAGCAGTACAACTCGCCAAGCATATGAAGGCTACCGTATTTGCGACGGGGGGCTCTGATGAGCAAAAGGACATTATTGAATCTTTAGGTGCAACCTACATCGATTTCCGCAGTGAGTCAGTTGAAGACTATGTTAGTAAATACACAGATGGTAGCGGCTTTGACGTGATTTTCGATACGGTCGGTGGTAATAACCTTCAAAACTCATTCGCTGCTGCAAAATTAAATGGTCAGATTTCGACGACTTTATCTTTGTTAGAGACCGACTTGTCGCCTGTTCACTTTAGAGGGCTAAGCCTTAATGTAGTGTTTATGTTACTACCTATGATCCACAACGTGGGCCGTGAAGCGCATGGTGAAATTCTTAAAGAGCTGGCAAGAATTGTAGATGCAGGAGCACTTAAACCGATTATCGATGCTGAAGACTATACATTTGAGCAAATCGCACAGGCTCACGATCGTTTGGCAGGCGGTAAAGCAGTAGGCAAAGTCGTCGTAACCGTAGACTAGTTTTATCCTTTGAGGTTTGAGTAAACATACTTCCCGTAGTGCTTCCCTTAGCACACCCTTCGCCGCAGTAACCTTTACTGCGGCTTTTTTAATTTGTAACTTTTATCTAAAAGAGTTGGTTCACAAAAGTCAGTGCTATCTACATAGTTTAAATGCTTTATAATTCTTCCTGCAAAGGAGAAATAAATGTGAACGAATATGCTCGGTATTTTAATGGCTATCCTTCAACTATTGTAGAACAAGCCCTACAGCTAATTTCGGACAATCGGCTAAATAGTTACTTGTTGAAAAAATATCCCAAAGCCCATGATATAACTACAGATAAGCTGCTTTACCAGTACGCGACTGATTTTAAAAAGCAGTACTTAAAAAATGCGCCGCCATTTGGTCGGGCAGCATTTAAGAAACAAGGAGATATGGTTACCAATGCGTTAGGTACGCATACTTACCGTATCCAAGGTAAAACGCGCAAACACGACTTAGCTATTAACAACGATTTGCTCTATGCACCAGAGCCTTTGTTAAAAGCACTAGTAGTTCATGAGCTGGCGCACTTTAAAGAGAAGGATCACAACAAAGCTTTCTATAAACTTTGTTGCTACATGGAGCCTGATTATCATCAGCTTGAGCTAGACTTGAGGTTATTCTGCGTTGCGGTAGCCATGGGCGATAACCCATATGTTTGATGCCAATACTCGGCCAGTATTTATTTGAAAATGTTATGTGTCGGACTACTATGATAATTTTCAAAGCTAATGCCTAGAGCTGAGATACTGAGTAAAAATACTGTGTCAAAAAGCTGAGCTAATATCCTGAGTTAGGGCTACCATTTATAATCGTTTGAGCCTAATGCTAATGCGAAGAAGTAGAGTGAAAGTAAAAAGGAGACTTGATGAGCATTGCTAATATTATGTCTACTCGTGTAGTCAGTGTGCACATGGACGACAGCTTGCAGTCATTAAGAGAACTATTCGCAGCAACGGGGTTTCATCATTTGGTTGTGGTTCACGATAATAAACTTCAGGGCATTATATCTGATAGAGACTTAATGAAATCAGTTAGTCCTTTCGTCGACACGTTAAGTGAGCGAATGCTTGATCGCGCAACGCTTGATAAACGTGCTCATCAAATAATGACCCGCGAGGTGATTACGCTAAATCCCACTGATTCAGTATTCGCGGCCATTGAACTGTTCAATTTACATAAAATTTCCTGCATTCCCATCATTGATAAAGATAAGCACCCAGTTGGCATGGTGTCGTGGCGAGATGTAATGAAGTTTATGCAAAGTAGGGTAGAGGCCAAGCGCTAATTTGCCGCGTTTGCATCAATATCGGCTCGTTTGTGTTTATATCCGCACGCTTATGTTAATAGTATAAATATGTCTAAAAAGACGTGGCCTCTCTACCAGCGTTCATAAATATTCTGATAAAGAGACCATTAGTTTCTAAGCCTTAGCTTTTGCGGTAGCTAACTTTAAACATAAGGCTATAAAGCACGGGCACAGCGATAAGCGTAAGTACCGTGGCGAACGCCAATCCGCCCATAATCGTCACAGCCATGTCAGCAAAGAATGCGTCGAACAGCAGTGGCGCCATACCTAAAATAGTTGTCACCGCAGCCAGTGAAACCGGGCGAACACGGCTAATTGTGGCATCGACTATCGCTTGTTGAATGGCCAGTCCTTCTTCTATCTGTAGGTCTATTTCTTCAATAAGCACTATTGCATTTTTTATAAGCATGCCAAACAAGCTCAAAAAGCCGAGTAGCGACATAAAGCCAAAGGGCATATCTGTACTAAGAAGGCCTGTAACAACACCTACAACCGCCATAGGTACCACAAGCCAAATGATCAGTGGCTGGCGAGCATGACCAAACAGCAATACAGAGATAATAAACATGACTAAAAAGCCGGCCGGTAAACCAGCACCTAGCGCTTTTTGTGCATCGGTTGAGCTTTCAAATTCGCCGCCCCATTCCAATGAATATCCAGCTGGAAGTTCTATGGCCTCGATAAGCGGGCGAATTCTAGCCAAGGCTTTAGCAGCAGTTTCATCATCACCTGGTTCCGCTTCTACGGTAATGGTGCGCACACGGTCGCGACGATGAATACGCATTTCTTCGGTCATTAGCTCTAAGCCTTGTGACACTTGGGTGAAAGGCACATATTGGCGCTGCTGCGTAGACCATACTTGTGATTCGCGTATTGACTGCAGCTCGGTATCCTCTGCCTTGCCCATCTTTGCGATGATATTGTAAGCGTAGTCACCGTCTTGCACCGTACCTAGCTGAACCCCGCTACTTGCATACTGTATGGTTTGGCTAAAATCATTGTGTGACACGCCAGCAATACCTGCGTTGTAGTTATCAAACTGCGTGTTGATGGCAAAGCCTTTTTCACGCCAGTTGTGTCTTACATCTTTAACTTTCCCATCAGCAAATAGCAGGGCCTTTGCTTGTTCTGCTAATTCACGAAGTTTTTCAGTATCTGGACCAGAAAACCTTGCTTCCAGTTTTGCGCCAGAACCGGGCCCAAACTGCATTCGTTCCATGTAGAAGTTGGCGTCGAAATCTAGGTCGGTAAGCTTATTCCTAAGCTTCTCTTGAATAGCAGGGATGTTATCCAGTTCATTCGCCCGAATCATGAAAAAAGCATAGTTTTCGTTAGCGCTTTTAGGTGCATAAGTGAGGGTGAAACGATCTGCACCCTGTCCAATAAAGGAGGTTACAGCCGTGACATTTTCCATTGCTAAAATACGCGCTTCTGCTTCTTTTGCTATCACTTCGGTGGCACGAATGTCCCTGTCTTGCGGTCCCCAATAATGTACAAAGAATAGCGGCGCATTTGATGGTGGGAAGAAGCCTTGCTTTACCATACCAAAGCTTCCATAAGCCACAATAGTGATGACAAAAAGCACACCAATAGTTACCCAGCGAAGTCTAAGTGCACCAAGTAATGCACTTTTAAACCAGCGCTGCGATGCTGAGAGTTCGTTGCCTGCAGTCTGACCTATACCTTTGCGGTAAAAATACGCGCCGAG
Source organism: Alteromonas sp. 5NW40-0090 (assembly GCF_057552975.1). Classification (NCBI taxonomy): domain Bacteria; kingdom Pseudomonadati; phylum Pseudomonadota; class Gammaproteobacteria; order Alteromonadales; family Alteromonadaceae; genus Alteromonas; species Alteromonas sp. 5NW40-0090. Next base: position 105,416 of record NZ_BAAJLT010000001.1, on the reverse strand, counting down.
AACAGGCACTAAAGTTACTGCTAATACCCAACTAATCATTAGGGAAACTAAGACTACGGCAAATAATGAGTAAAGAAACTCGCCGGTGGCATCGTTTGAAAGACCTATGCCTGAAAACGCAGCAATACCGATGACGGTTGCGCCAAGTAGCGGCCACTGTGTGCGCTTAACAATAAAGCTGGCTGATTCTTTAGCCGTGGAGCCGGTGGCCATGCGAAGCATCATGCCTTCAGCAACTACAATAGCGTTATCTACCAGCATGCCCATGGCGATAACCATGGCACCAAGAGATATCCGTTGAAGCTGAATATCCATCAGCCACATAACAAGAATAGTACCTAGCACGGTAACAAGCAGCACTGAGCCAACTACCACACCCGAGCGCCATCCCATGAATAAGCACAGGGTTAGAGTAACCACGGCGACTGACATGACAAGATTATTAATAAAGCCGGTTACCGACTCGTCAACCACCGAAGCCTGATCATAAATTGGCGTTAGCGTAATACCGACAGGAAGCTCTTGAAGTAGCTTTTCCACTTTTGCGTTAACGCGTTCGCCCACGTCAACAATGTTAACGTCGGTCAAGGCCGATACAGAAAGCGTAAGCGCTTCTTCGCCGTTGTAGCGCACATGAACAGGCTGTATGTCCGCAGGCTCTAATTTCAATGTGGCAATATCGGAGACTCTAAGTGAACGGTTAGTGCCCGGGACTACCACAGAAAGGTTAGAGATTTCTTCAAGCCTGTCTGGTGCACGCTCTACAATTAGACGTACATTCTTTTCGTCTACTTTAATACGGCCACCGTTAAAGGGCCTTAAGTTATCTTCAAAAAGGGCAGCGAGATCAGGGAAGGAAATGCCTAAGCCTGCCAGCTGATAGGGGTTGATGTACGCCACTATCTGCTCTTTTTGAACACCCGTTACATTTACTTTGGCAACCCCTTCTGTAGTAAGTAAGTCGCGTCGGATGATGCGTGCAAATTCGCGAAGTTCACGAGTGTCAAAATCTGGTGCGCTCAAGGCATAGTAAAGACCATACACATCACCAAAATCATCGAAGACAATGGGGGCTTGTGCGCCGGTGGGAAGTGAACTTGCAGTGTCGCGAAGTCGCTTTCTTAGCTCATCCCAAATCTGCGGCAATAAATTACTGCCGTAAGTACTTTTAACCTCAACCGTAATTTCTGAAAGGCCGGGCGATGAAATTGACGTCACTTCTTTTAACTGCGGCATTTGTTGAATGGCAATTTCTAAGCGCTCGGTAACTTCACGCTCTACTTTTTCAGCGCTGGCTCCAGGGTAGCTGGTGTATACCTTTACTTGTTTAATAGTAAATGCAGGGTCTTCCAAGCGGCCTATCTTGCTCATAGCTAAAATGCCGCCCAGAAGCAGGATGACCACCATCAGCCAAATGTTGACGGGCTTATCAATTGAATAGCGTGCAATATCCATAAACTACTTCTCTCCTTGGTAGGGAAGCACTTTCATGTCTGCACGCATTTGTGTTGCCCCAGCAGCAACCACCTGCTGACCAAGTGTGATTTCAACTTGGCTATTACTCTCGATAATTGCTAGCTCATTTTCAATATGCTTAACGTCTACAGCTTGCTTGGTAACTGTATTCGTTTCTTCACTGTATACCCATACGGCAAAGCCTGAATCCTCGTTACCCACGAGTGCTCTTACAGGCACAACAAAACCTTCGGGATATAGACTACCTTGTAGGCTTACTTTTACCACTGCGCGTGCTCCTGGCGTTAACGGGAGTTCTTCGCGGGGCTCCATGGCAAACACCACTTCGTAGGTTTGCGACACAGGGTCTGGTTGAGTAGAGTGCTCTACGTAGTTCACCGGATACCATTGGCTGCGATTAGTTGCCAATGTGGCGCTTGCCTGTTTGATACCACGGCCAATATTGGCCGTGAGCAAACGCTCGGGTACGTTAATGTTGAAGTAAATTTTAGATACATCTTGCAAACGAGCAATGGGGGTACCCGCAGCAACAAAGCTGTTGTTTTCAACTAGGCGTTGAGACACTTTTGCGTTGAAAGGGGCATAAAGTTGTGTGTAGCTTAAATCCTGCTGGGCATTTTTTAAGTCGATAACCGCTAGTTCGTAAGATGTTTTTGCACTATCAAGCGAGCTTTGTGCGACTAACTTTTGGGCGAACATCTTCTCAATTCTATCTAATTCGCGTTTTGCCTGGTCTAGCCGTGTCTTCGATTCTTCAACACGACGCTCAAACGGTTGACGGTCGATAGTCGCCAGCAACTTTCCTTTCTTAATATCGCTACCTGTTACTAAGTCGGTTTGAATAAGGCGACCTGAAACTTCAAAGCTTAAATCTACCGTCTTAACCGCAGAAACAACGGCGGGAAAAGTGAATTCGTCGAAATTAGGTATATTGCTTACTGTAGCAAGCTTTACGAAGCGAGGAGTTGCATTTGATTGCTGCTCAACAGGCTCTTCTGAAGAGCAAGCACTTAAAGTTGTGGCTAATAAAACGCTTAGAAATAGAATATGAGAAAATCGCATCACGGACATAGGTGTGTGTAATCCATTGTCAGGGTAAATGAAGTATGAAAGTGTGAACATTAGGTAACAGGTTGGTTTAATGTAAAGACGCGGTTGCTATCTAAAGTAAACTGGTTAGTGCATTTTAATTTGGTTGCATTGAAAAGTAAACTGTTCGGTGTAAAATGGCTGAAGTATGATAAGGATTAAGTAATGTTGAGAACTTCGATATGGTAGGCAGCACACGAACGCGCAGTGACATTAAGCGCGAAGCCATTATTCAGGCGGCAACGCAAGCGTTCCAAGAGTTTGGCGTTAACGGTACCAGTATGGATAAGCTGGCCGAACTGGCGAATGTGTCGAAACGCACAGTGTATAACCACTTTTCTACCAAGGAAGAGTTGGTGATGCACTTAGTTACGCAGCAGTGGCAAACCGCAATTCTTAATATAAACAAAACATACAACAGCGCGCTTCCGTTAGGTGAGCAACTAGAAGACCTTATCTTACAGGACATTGAGTTTATGGTAAGCGAATCTCACTTAGACCTAGCGCGGGTAGCTATTGGCCATTTCTTTTACGAGCCGGAAAAGCTCAAAGATGAAGTTGCACAGTTGAAAGCTCAAGAAACGGCAATGCATCGCTTCCTTAAAGATGCGAAAGCAGATAAGAAGCTTGCCTTTGACGACTTAGATCGAGTTGTTGATGAAATTGATAGCCTAGTAAAAGGGCAGTGCTTTTGGCCTCAGCTTTTTAAAATTGAAGATACGCTGAGCGATGATGACAAAAAAGGTGTAGCGCAAAATACAGTTGCGCTAATTCTGGGGCGTTATGCTACTGCGAACTGTTAGTATTTATCAAAAATACCTTTAAGTCAGTACACGTTCTGAACATGCGATTGAGGTGTTACCTACATATCTCACTATCTTACTTCCGAAAGGCCTAACAGCTTCTATCTCACAACGTTATAGCAAGTACCTTGATGGCAGCAACAGGCTAAAAGGTGCCATCTCATCGTTACCTTCCTTTCATGGCGCCATAAGTTCAGCAGGGTCTATATATTTGAAGTGTTCCATCTGCTTGGCAAGTTAAGCGGCTTCTTAAAAGTGTCTTAAAGATAAATTTTTTACAAAATACTTGCTGCTATCAGGTTCAGTTGTCGGGACCAGTGAGGAGTAATTTGTAGGAGGTAACGCTGAAATATTGAAAGTACAATGCAAATTCAGAACGCTCCCTTCAATTAATCTTTTTTAAACTTCTCTAGCAAAATCGACGGTTTTGAATGTTTATTGCTCTTTTCTTGTGTGGAATGGCGATATTTTAGTCGTTAATTAAGAAAAGTTATAAAGAGATTTAAATTTTTGCAGGTTTGCTCTCGTCATCTTGTGATTTTTTCTATATTATTCTGACCACAAATAGCAACTATTATTATTTGCAATTGCAAAGCGAAAGGGAAGTTAAGGGGCTTGGCAAAGCTAGCGACCAAAAAAGCATTGCCAAATAATAAGAACCAAGGTTGCAAATATACACACAACACTTTGAAGAACACTTGGAGAGCAATTTTGAAATTCAAACTTACGAGCATTGCTACTGCGATCATGTTAAGCCCTGCTGTATTTGCTGCCGATATGGAAGATATTGAGAGGCTAACAGTGGAAGGTAAGTACCTTTCTGTTAATCAGTCGAACTCTATTAAAAGCCCTACACCTATCATTGATGTTCCACAAAGCTTGTCGATCATTACCGCTGAGGAAATTACGGCTCGCGGTATTACTAGCGTTGGTCAAATTATTGACTACACCCCAGGTGTTAATACTTCTCAAGGTGAAGGTCACCGAGATTCTGTAGTCTTCCGTGGTGTGCGCTCTACTGCAGATTTTTACATAGACGGCAACCGTGACGACGTTCAATACTACCGTGCACTTTACAATGTTGAGCAGGTAGAGATTCTTCGTGGCCCGAACGCGCTGCTATTCGGCCGAGGCGGAACCGGCGGTATTTTAAACCGTGTATCTAAAAAGGCGAAAACGGGCGACAAATTCGTAAACTATAACGTTTCTGCTAACACCTTTGGTGCTTACAACCTTCAACTAGATACAAACGTTGATACAGGCGACAAATCTGCGCTCCGCATTAATGCTATGTACGAAAGCTTGGATAACCACCGTGACTTCTATTATGGCGATCGCTATGGCTTTAACCCAACTGCACGTTTTGAAGTGAGCGACGACACCATTGTTGATGTGTCATACGAATATATCGACCATGAGCGTTTCATTGACCGTGGTGTACCAACAGCAAGCGGCGAACCAGTAGAAGCGTTTGAAGAAATCGTGTTTGGTGACCCAGATAACAACTATCAAACACTGGGCGCTGATGTTTTCCGTGCAAACGTAGAACACACTTTTTCAGACAATCTAAAAGGTAACTTCAACGCCTTTTACGGTGACTACGATAAAGTTTACTCAAACTTTTATGCTGCAGCTTACGACGCCGACACTGAAGTAGTTACCCTTGACGGTTATGTAGATACTACTCAGCGTGAAAACCTTATCTTGTCGTCAAACTTAGTAGGCGAGTTCGCAACGGGCAACATTGAGCATACGGTTATCTTCGGTGGTGAGGTTATTAATACTAAGTCGAATCAAGACCGCTATAACCCAGAATTCGATTCTCGTATAGGTGCTAATGACCCTGACGATACGCTGCGAGACGATCAGGAGATGTTTAATGTAACTCGCCCACTTAGTTTCAGAGGGCTAACTGGTACTAACTCAGTTGGCGAAACAGTTACTGCGACTTTTAGTGATGTAAACGACGATACACACGTAGACCTTGATGTTTACTCGTTCTACGTGCAAGACGAAATTGCACTATCAGAAAACTTCGACCTAGTGCTAGGTGCACGCTTTGATAGCTTTGATATTGAAGTATTTAACGTTGTTGCGGCAGAAACGCGCAGCAGAAAAGACGAAGAAGTATCGCCGCGTGCGGGCCTTGTTTACAAGCCACAAGAGAATATCTCAATTTATGCGAGCTACAGTGAGTCATTCCTACCACGCAGTGGCGAGCAGTATGCGAATATCAACGGTGATGCAGACGCGCTTGACCCAGATACCTTCACTAACCAAGAAATTGGTATTAAGTGGGACTTCAGTGAAAGCATGAGCTTTACGGCTGCTATCTTTGAAAATGAGCAAACGTCACTTGATAACGACCCTAACGATGCAGAAAGCTTCGTAGAAGTCGACTCAGATGTATCAGGTTTTGAGCTTCAGCTTCAAGGTTATATCACTGATAAGTGGTACGTTACAGCAAACTACAGTAACCTAGACGGCGAAAATGCAAGTGGTGTGGAGCTTCGTGAGCTACCTGAAAATACCATGTCGGTATGGACAACGTATGAAGTGAATGAAGTATTTGGCTTCGGCATTGGCGCAACATACCAAGACGAAAGTAAAGTATCGACAAGTGCTACATCGCCTGTACTACCTAGCTATACCCGTGTTGATGCGTCAGCGTATTACACACTTAGCGACAAGACACGTCTTCAGCTAAACGTAGAAAACTTAACTGATACGCTTTACTTCCCTAATGCACACTCTACGCATCAGGTTACAGTTGGCGCACCAATCAACGCACGCTTATCACTGATAGGTTCTTTCTAAGTAAAACTGAAAGATCATTTAGAGAATTTGAAAGCCATTCGTGAAAGCGAATGGCTTTTTTATTTTGTAGAAAAGCTGAACTAAGTCACTAAGTCACCAAGTCAGCAAATCAGCGCTAACTCTGCTTTGCGAAGTTGATAAGTGTCTGTCCATCCATGCGATAGCCTAGCCATTCACTCTTTGGTTTAGCGCCTAAGGATTCATAGAAATCGATAGCAGGCTTATTCCAATCTAAAACACTCCACTCAAAACGGCCGCAGTCGTTTTCTACCGCTGTTTTTGCTAAATGTTGCAGCAGTGCTTTACCCGCTCCTAGGCCTCGAGATTTCGGCGATACATAAAGATCTTCAAGATAAAGTCCGTTGCGACCCTGCCACGTGGAATAGTTAAAGAAGTAAACGGCAAAGCCAATAGGGGCGTTATTATTCTCGCAAATAACACAGTGCGCTGTGGCACCCTCGTCGAATAATGTCTTAAGAAGCGCATCTTCAGAAGCTTCTACTTCGTGCTCTGCTTTTTCGTAAATAGCGAGTTCTAGAATGAATTGGCGAATTTGTGAAATATCGTCGGGCGTTGCAGGTCTAATTGAAATGCTGTTGCTCATGGTGACTCCCGTCAAAAATCTTAAAAAAAATGAGCCAACAAAGGCTCATTTAAAACAATAACGTGTTTGTAGCTTTTCTTAGCGATAAAAGCTAGTCCATCGATGCACTTGGCTGAGGTAGATGTGTATGAGAACCATTATTGCCATCGTCACCTTTGGTAGGCTTTTTACGCACTATCTTGTGCTTGATAAACGTGAACGGGCCGCGTAAATCAAGCAGTATTAGGTACAAGCATGGCACCAATATGAGCGTTACAAGCGTAGCGTAGAGTACAGCAAAGCCAAGCGCGGCCGCCATGGGAACTACAAATGCTGCTTGCAAGCTAGTCTCAAACATAATGGGCAATACACCCACAAATGTAGTAATTGAGGTTAGCGTAATCGCTCTAAAGCGCGCAGTACCGGCCTCAGTGACGGCTTCTATAATGCTGTAACCTTGGGCACGGCGCTGATTCACAAAATCGGTCATAACCAGCGAGTCGTTGATAACAACCCCGGCTGCTGCAATAAGGCCAAAGTTAGACATCATAGATAGGTCTAAGCCTAGTACAAAGTGACCGAACACTGCACCAGTAAAGCTAAATGGAATAACCGACATAATGATAAGGGGTTGCCCATAGCTTTTTAGCGGAACAGCTAAAAGGATATACACCATGATCATAGCCGCAAGGAAGAAGAGTATTTGCTCGTTTTGTTGCGCTTGCTGCTCTTCAATATCACCGCCAAGCTCTGTCATAACCGATGGGAATGACTCTTTGAGTTGAGGCAGTAGCTTGTCTTGTATTTCAGTAACGACCTCATTAGGTTCAACTTTTTCTTCATCAATGTTGCCCCAGATATAAACACTGCGGTAACCGCCCTCGCGGCGAATATAGCTAATCCCTGGCTTTTCTTCTAATGCCACCACGTCACCTAGCATGACTTCTTGGCCATTAGGGGTGGTGATCAGAGAGTACTTCAAGTCAGCAAAACGTTCCCGCGTAAGTTCAGGGTAGCGAACCATTACTTTAACTTCTTCGCCGTTGCGAATGACACGCTGCGCTTCGCCACCGTAGAAACCTGAGCCAACTTGAGAGGCAACGTTAGAGAGAGTCAGGCCCAAGTCGTAAGCAACCGGAAGCAACGTCATTTGCACTTCTTTACTTGGTGGGTCGATGGTTGAACTAACGTCAAACAAGCCTTCTTGCTGCTGCAGCATCTCAATGAATTTAAGGCCGGCAGCGTTTAGTGTGTTAATGTCTGGCCCGAATAGTAAGTAGCCAAACTCTCCATCGTCACCGTCACCGTTTACATCGTCAATAACGGTAAACGACTTCATGCCGCTAATTTCAGGAATTGCCTCTCGCCAGCGACGTGCAAGCTCGAATGTGTCAATAGGGCGGTCTTCCTCATTAACCAGCGGTGTGAGTATGCGCCCTTCATTACTGTCTTCGTTGAAGGCGAGACGATCACGAATCATGCCTTGACCAAACTCATCAATGATTTGCTCTTCCACATCTAAAATAGTTTGTTCAACAATTTTGAGTGCATTGATGGTTGCAAGATCTGAAACATTTTCATTCATCTCTATTCTCACGCTTGGAAAGTCATGAGGTACCTTAGGATTTGGCACCATGCGCACGTAGTTTGCCCCAATTAGCCCCATGCTAAGCATTAGCATGGCTACGAACATCATGAGTACTGCCCAGCGCCACTCAATGGCTTTAGTCACGGTACGCTTATATGGGCCATTTACAAACGCAAAGAAGCCTCGATTGAAGCGGGCACGCCAGCTATCTTGTCGTACAGGTGAGAATTTCGTATGAGCTAAATGCGCAGGCAAGATGAGTTTTGACTCTATTAAGCTAAACGCCAAACACAAAATAACCACAACAGCGATGTTATAGAAAAATGCACCTTCAGGACCGCTACTCAGTGTAAAGGGAGCAAACACAGCTATGGTAGTGAGTACGCCAAAAGTTGCGGGTGTTGCTACGCGCTTAGCACCACGAACCACATTATCAACGCCGCCGCCCTTACTCTCAATTTCGGTATAAGCACTTTCCCCAATAACAATGGCGTCGTCAACTACAATGCCCAGTACCATGATGAACGCGAAGAGCGAAAGAATATTAATGCTCACCCCAAATACAGGCATTAACATCATGGCGCCTAAGAAACATACCGGTAGGCCGACCATAACCCATAGCGCTAATCGAAAGCGCAAGAAGAGAGTTAGCATAAACGCTACAAGCACTGAGCCCTGTACTAGGTTTGACAGCATCATGTCTAAACGTGCGTTAAGGTAGTAGGTCATATCCACCAAAACTTCTAAACTAACGCCTTGAGGAAGGTTTTCGTTTTTCTGCTCTATATAGGCTTTTACGGTCTCAGCCACAGGAATAGTGTTTTGGGTTTTCGTGGCTTTAACGGCAATGTAAATGGCGTTCATGCCGTTGTACTTAAAGTAACGTTCACCTTCAACAAACCCGTCATTAATGTAAGCAACATCACCTAGGGTAACTTTCGCGCCACCTGCACCAATTTTAATTGGGATTTGTTTGAATTCGTCACCGCTGTAGTATTGGTTTTCAACCCGCACCGACACGATACCGGCATTAGTTCTTAGCTGGCCTGCAGAGATATTCGCTGAATAACTATTAATAGCCTGCGTCACATCGGCAATGGTTAAACCATACTTTCTGAGCGTATCGGGCTTGATCTCGATGGCAATTTCATCATCGGGCGTGTTGGCTTCCACCAAAGAAATAGAACCAAGTTGAAGCAATTCGTCTTCGACTTCTTTTGCCAACACTTTAAGTTCGGACAGCGGCAAGTCGCCAACAATCGGCATTTCTATAACTTGTTGCTGAAACTCTACTTGCGACACATTTACTGGTTCCATTCCGGCAGGGAAGGTGGCAATACTGTCTACGCGAAGTTTGACCTTATCTAACACGTCAGTAAGCTCAGCTTTTGTGTCGATCTCTAAAGTGACGGCACCGCCACCTCTAAACGCACGGGACACGGTACGTTTAATTTCTGTAATGTCTTTTACCGCTTCTTCTACTTTTATGAAGATACTTTCTTCTATTTCTTGAGGAGACGCGCCAGGGTAGTTTGCTTCAATAGTAATGTAGTTAATTTCGATGTTAGGAAACATCTGCCGCTGAATAGTAAAGTAGCTGGCAATACCCATGACAATGATGAAAAACATCAAAAGGTTGGCCGCTACAGAATTTCTTGCAAACCAAGAAATAATGCCGCTTTGCGTATCGTTATGATTTTCCATGACAGCTCCTTAGTTAGCTTGTGCTGTCACGATTTCAGCTGTGGTCTCAATAACCTTTACAGGCATGCCGTTCTGTGGGTATTCAGGTAGACTCATTACTACTTTATTCGCATTGAAGTCGCCCTGAATGAGGAAGTCGCCATTTTCCTCACGCACCACTTTCACTTTCTGAGATTTCAATCTGTCTTCATCGTCAAGGGTCCACAGCAAGCGGTTGGTTACCAACTCTTGTGGTACGCGATACACGTCACTTAACGTTTTACCTTCAAATGATATCGTGCTGTAAGAGCCAAATTTAACGATAGGTTTTGATGAGTTGATTGCATAGGGGTCTTCAATGCGTGCAACGAAATAACTCATGCGCGTGGTGTTGTCTACAACACCAGTATCTCTGTGGATGGTGCCTTTTACCGTAGCGCCCTGAATGTCATCGACTTCAATGGCAATCTCGCTTCCTATTGTGCTATCTGAAAGGAAAACGCGGTCGAATCCGGCAATAGGGAAAGTAACTTCGGCATACTCTATGTTGTTAAGGACAGCGACTGGTGAACCCTGAGTAACATAGTCACCTGTGCTAATGTCTCTTGATACGATCAGAGCATCGTATGGTGCTTTCACTTTACAGTTATCTAAATCACGCTTTGCTATTTTTAGTTGGGCTTCTGCAGATTTAAGCGCTGCCTTTGCGCTCATTACTTGTGGTTTGCGAAGGTACAAATCGGTAACCCGCGCATTAGGCATTGTTTTGGCTTCCTTTGCTGCCACATCTGCTTGCGCTTGTTCTTGAATCAACTGAGCTTGTGCACTCGCTAAATTTGCTTCTGCCAATAGAAGCGCTGCCTCATACGCATCGGCTTCTATTTCAAAAAGGACTTCACCACGTCTTATTAGACCACCGCTTACAAATTTAGGGTTCCATCTCTCAACTTCACCCGATACTTGCGCAGCAAGATTTGTGGTTTCAAGAGGCATGATTTCGCCATAGGAAGTGAGTTGTACGCGCACGTCTTCTGGCGATAACGCTTCAATAGTGACGGTTGGGCGAGTATCAACTTCCTCTGTTATAGCGCTGTCAGAAGCAGACGCTTCGATTCCTTTCATTCCTAAATAACCTACCAGTAAGACACCAATAGGTAATGCAACTTTCATCCATTTCATGGCTAGATCTACTTTTATAACGAATACTAACCATAGTGTAGCGCTAAAGTGTTTCAGTAATACAGCGCAAATGTAACTAAACGTGAGTCAATTTTGTGTAAAGGCAAGTAGATCGTTAAAACGAAGTTCGTTGTTCGGAAAGAGGAGAAGGGGTGATGCTCGAGATACTACAAACTTGGTCCCTGCCATTATCCTTGGCGTAGTACAGCGCTTTGTCAGCACACCGTATAGCGTAGGAGATATCAATACCCGGTGTCACCTCACTTACGCCAAAGCTGCTTGTTACGTGAAATTCACGGCCGTTAATATTAAGGGGGGCTTGATTTAGTGTTTTTCTTATTTGCTCTAGTGCCTGCACTGCACCTGCTTCATCAGTGTCATTAAAGATAAACATAAACTCTTCACCGCCCCACCGCGCGATTATGTCCTGCTTGCGAAGACGGGAGGTAAACACTTTAGATATCTGTACCAGCACTTCGTCACCTTGTTCGTGACCTAAGGTGTCGTTAATGCTTTTAAAACGGTCAATATCGGCAATAGCGATTGAAAACTTGCTCTTGTTGCGCACAATTCTTGCGTATTCTCGCTCCAGGGATTGCTGTGCACCGCGTCTGTTCAATAATTGAGTAAGGTGGTCATGTTTTGCCTGACGCTCAAACTGTTCGCTTAAATAAAGGGCAGTATCGTAGCTTTTTTGGCGGCTATACTCGTAAAAAGCAGATAGAAAGGAGACTGTCATAAATGAATAGAGCAGCCTTGTTTTAAAGGCATAAGTATATTGGGCGACTAGTATAGCTTCATCGAACCCGAACATGACGACAGCGCTCACCATAGTGAATGCAATAAGTGAAAATAATCCACGAATAAACCCGGCAAAAAACATGGTGACAGGTGGTACCAAGTATATCCATAAAGGCCCTGTATTATCTTTTCCGCCCGTTATGAGTAGCAATAAAGTGAGCACCATTAGGCAGAGGATTAATAAACTTATGGAGGCAGTGCGCGCGCGTGGTGTTGCAACACGTACCTGTAATCGCTGAGATATGGCGAAAACGACACTGGCGGTGAAAAGGGTTGTTGAAAGAGAATATTCCGCTGCGAAAAACGCTCTACAACCCAATATAAACGTAATAGACATACCCACAGCAGCGAACAAGTTGACAACCATGATGCGTCTGTTGGTTTCGTCTTTGTAGTGGCGGCTTACACCGCTAAATACATATTGCTTTAAAATACCAAGCATAACTGTAAAGTGCTAAAGGCTCTGGTCAACGCGTTGAGCTAATTGAGTAATCGCGTTTCTCATGGCTTTAACACTTGATGAAAACCCGTCATTTTCTATCGTTGCGTTGAATTTAAAGGGATGAATAGAAGTACCGTTCGCTGTGCTGCTGATTATATACTGACCAGAGAATACGACGTCGCCCTCATAGGTACTAATAAAATCCTCAATGTGTAAAGCTAAGTGGGTTGACTCTTCGTTAAGGTATTGGTCCCCGCGATTAAGTGATATTTTTTTATCGGCCAATGCGCTTGTAAGCACTTTCGTTACGCCTTCTTCCACTGGCTCGGCCCACAAATGACGCGTTGAAATGTGCAAATTGGTGTCACTCGTTTGGTATACTAACCCCCTGTGCTTCAAATACTCCGGCAGGGTGATTTTATCTAAAATAATGACTTTTTTGGCAGTGCTATGCATCAAGGGCATGCTATCGGTTGAGTGAAGCAAATAGTAATTAAGTGAGGTAGGTGCCGAGGTACACCCCTGTATCAACAGAAATGTAAGTACTAATACACTAACTTGTAACGCTTGTTTTCTTAGAAAAGCCAAGCCCGATATAAACTGCATTATCATTCGATTTGAGTCCTTCATCCTTGAACGGCGGATGTACTGGTAATAATTTATACTGTTTTCACAATCTTTCACATTAGACCATAGCGCTATCAAGCATTGGTATATCGTGAAAATTAGCAGTCACGTATTACTTTTGAGCATTTTTTATGCCAAATAAGCTGTACCAGCTTTCAAACTTGAAAAAACGCATATCTCTAATTTCTAGCTTTAGGTTGAACATCTGCTTCGCTATCTTGTGAAAAAATTAAGCTATTAGGTGATTGATTCAGTTTCAATAGTAACGGTTGTATATTTCGCATGGTTTCTTGAAGGGCATCAACGGTTTCTTTTATCTCCGATTGATTAAATCCACCTTCGCTGTAGTTTTTGAGCAAGCCATCAAGACTCACAAGCACTTGATTTAGATTGCTGTTGAGCGCTTTGGCATCAATATCTGCAATCAGAAGGTCAAAGTCACTGCTTGCGGTTTCAACCGACTCTGCTGCTAAACGCATATCCTCAACGGCAAGTTGAACATTTTCTACCATTTCCTTAAGCGGAAGCTGATTTATCTTATCCAAGATAGCGTCGGCTTTTTGAGTTAACTGCGTGAATTCGTTACTAACAGTGGGGATCACTTCATAGCCGTTTATTACTGCTATTTCACTGTTACTGTCGGCATCTGGCACATGCTGTAAGTCTACATACAGACCACCCGTTAACACATTCCCCATGCGAAGCGATGCACGAAGGTCTCTCTCTAGCCAGTTTCTTATCGTTTGCTTTATGGCACTTAAACCTTCTTTCGTGTCTGGTTGTCTAGCCTTGCCGGGGTATATATTAATAAGTACCGGAATCGGGTAATCCCGCTCCAAAATATTGCCTTCAACGGCAGGGAAGGAGTTGATTGCAGTGACGTTACCAATTTCAATGCCACGGTATTCTACGGGGGCGCCAACGGTGAGCCCCCGTACACTTTCCTCGATAAGCAATAAGTACTCTGCTGCTACTTTGTAGCGTGCGTCGGAGGCAGCAGTGCTGTCGCCATAAATAGTAAAGAAGGCATTGTCGAGGACTTGTTCACCCTTTGGAACACCTTCGGGAATGCCAAAGGTGATGCCGTTGGCCAAAAGGGTTTCTAAACTGCCTGTTTCAACGCTAACACCGTTCGATTCCAATAATAATTTAACACCACTAACATCCCAAAAGCGCGTCGTGTTAGTAATGAGCTTGTGGTAGGGCGCTTCTATAAAAGCATCGTAATACACAACACGCTCTTCAATATTAAAGGTGGCATCTTCAAACTCGCCAACTTTAAACCCTTTATAGATAATAGGGTCGCCAGGCTTGTATGCAAATTCGTCGTCACTTTTTAGCATAACATGTAGCCCAGGCGTGCCAGGAGGCGTAACAGGTGGCCGCTCAAGCGCGGTAAAATGCAAGCGCTCTTCACCTTTATCATGAGCAGACATCGCAATATAGCTGCCAGATAAAAGCGTGTTGAGTCCAGATACCTCTGAAAAGCTTATACGGGGAGCGACAACCCAAAACTTCGCATTTTCATTAAGCAGATGAGAAGCGCTAGCATCGATTCTTGCCGTAACAAGTACTCCGTTGAGATCAGGCTTTAACGTTATTTTTTTCACCTGGCCAATATCTAAGTCGCGCACCTTGATAGGAGTCTTATTGATTTCAATACCTGTTGCTGACTGAAGCTCTATAGTGATAAGCGGGCCTTGGTTTTTCCATTGGTAATAGACCATCCATCCGCCAATAACGATTACGAGGATTGGAATAATCCAAATGCGAGATATGGATGAAGTTGGCTTTACCTTTGCCTCGTTAATGTTTGGATCGTTTGTGGTCATGGTAATTGCTTCCACTGCTGCCAAATAAGCCTCGAATCAAACGTCATCGCGGCTATCATTGTTACAAATACTACGGCACAAAAGGCAAGTGCCGCTTGGCCCGGATAAATAGACATGGTGTTGCCCATTTGAATAAGAGACACCAGTACTGCCACAACAAAAACGTCTATCATCGACCAGCGGCCAATCGCTTCGGTGATGCGGTAATAACGTATACGTAATTGTTTTGAAGTGGTTTTCTCACGTTGTACAGAAAAATTAAGCCAAGCAAGAATAATTATTTTCGCCACAGGTACTACCACACTGGCAGCTAAAATAATCAATGCGACAGGATACGACCCCGATTCCCACAGAGAAATCACCCCCCCAATAATGGTATTTGGTGTTTCTTGGCCAAAAAATTCAGTATACATAATTGGCAATACATTAGCAGGAATATATAAAATACAAGCAGTTAATAACAGTGCCCAGGTTCGCTGAATACTTGCTTTTGCTTGTTTTTCACAGAGTGGCTTAGGCTGAGGGGGCTGCCCTTGTGACATCCACATAGCGTAACGTGTGGTATCGAATTGTGATATACAAAGTGCAGTAAATGCCGAGAAGCCAACAAAGGCGTAGAAAGACAGGCCGATAGAAACATCGGCCAGCTCGGTAATTTTAATAAGACTGACCAAGGTACCCACAAGAAAAATTTCAGCCATGCTCCAGGGCAAAAGCGCTTTTACAAGTTTGTAGAGCCGAGGCAAATAAAAAGGGCGACGGTTTTGTAATTGGGCTAAAGATAAAAGCAACAGGCCTGCTAACACCATACCGGGTAGCAATAGTGTGGCTAAACTGGTTATTATCGCCAACGATAAGTAGTCGTGTTCGATCAGTACGGTTATTCCAGTGGGCAGGTCGATACTGTGCTTTTGCCCGCTCGCTTTGAATGTCAGGAAATTAAACGGTAGTGAGAGCAATAAAAAGATCAAAGCACTGAAAGCATAAGCGAGTAACTTTTCGCTTGCCCCATTGCGATGAGATATAAGCGTGTGGTTGCATACTGGGCATACGGCCCGTTGCCTGTGTGCCAGAACGGGGATGTTTACCTGAGTATGGCATTGCTCACAAACTATAGATAACGTATTTGATTCAGCCATATGCTTTTGCACGCCACTTTTTGTATGCTCGTTGTAAGATAGGGAGTAGCCTAGAGATATAACCCGTTGATTTTCGGTATCTACAGCATAGCTTATTGCGAGCATGTCGGGAAGCATAGCCGGTCTTATTTAAGCGTATAACAACAATAATTGACGATAGAATGATGGAAAAAGCAAACGAAATTCGCAGTGTATATGGAAAAGCAAAGCAGCAGGCGAATCGTCTATTTCTGAAAAGGCGTATTAGCTTTTTACGTTTTTGGGTAAGTATTACCTTCGCTCAGCGTTGTTATTTCTTGGCAACGAGTATGCTCTTGTTGCAACTATTTTTCGATATCGAAAGTGGCTTGTTTGAAGCAATCATGTTTGGTCTAGCACTTGCTGGTATTGTCAGCGAGACATGGCCTAGGTTCATGGCGCTGTGGAACAGCTTACCAGGGAAAGCGATAATTTTATTTGTATACGCAATTATCGCGAATTTCGCATTAGCGTCGGCTAGTGGGCTAGTGAATAGCATAACCGGCGTATCTGCTGGCGCGCTACCCTACAGTCACAATTTCGCGCTCATACTTATGGTGCCAAGCTGGTTCTTTGTTACCACGTTAATGGCACTTGTTGGCGGAATGCTAGTTATCTTTGTCTATGTATTTTTCCTATTATTATTAAAGCCCTTTGGTGTACAAAGGCTATGGCATCAGCCCGGCTATCGTTATGTGTTATCCACCGCTGTTGCAAGGTTTGTGTGGACCCTTGGTGTGGCCCTGCAGCTGGGGGTTTTGGCAGGACAGGTGGGGCTACTTTCTGAATTCAGTAATGAAAGCGCCAATGCGCTAATAACAATAGAAAATGAGATTGAAGCCCAGCCTGAAGATAATGAAGAGAAACCCATCGAGGGACAAACAGAAGAGGTTTCAGAGTTAGAAGCAGATTTAACCGCGCTTTTAACCGATGCAAAACAAAAAAGTATTCATTATAAAAAATCACAGCGCCAGGCACTAGCTAGTTTTATTTATGAGTTTGAAGCAGACTCTCGCTCTCGCTGTGCTCACCCTGAAGGAACCCGCGTTATAGAGCTTAACGATTACGAGATTTTACAAATAGTTAAGTCATCAGAAAATGAAATTGGCTATGCATACTCTGTAGTACCCTGTCGCTCAGCTGCCATTGGGCTCGATTAAAGTGAATTTGATTAAAGCGCTCCGCTTCTTCTGTTCTTAGATAGTAAGGCCATTACAGTTTCAAATTAAATGTACTCATGGCCACACGTTGAGAGCGTTATTAGAGTATCAGCCATGCTTAGGTGGCTAATTGGCATCTCGCACACATCTAACGCTAAACATATAGTCTCTGTTTAGCTTAGCCCTTCTAATTTCGCCTTTATGTGAGTTCCACCACGAATAGGCTAGGGTACGAGCGTAAGCCTCTTTGTCGGTGGCGCTCGTACTTGTCCAAAACTCAGTGTACATTCCCTGCGTTATGTACCAGTGGCCTATCTTTAAGCCCGCTGCCGTTGCGCCAAATTGAAATTGGTTAACTTTAGCCTGATCGAATTTTTTAAACAGGGTATTAGGCTGCTCCGCTTTTAGCGAAATAGCAATGTCGTTGCTTCCGCGCCAGCCTTCTAGCGCCAGCTCGCTTTGTGCTACACCAATAGCGCGTTCCATTTCCTGCCAATCAGCGTCGGTCGCTATGCGCCATCCAGCAGGACACAGCTTTCGCTCGTCGTTTACGTCTTGCCAGTGATAAAGCCGTCCATATTTAAGTAGGTTCTTCTCGTCGTCTTTTGGAATAAACCCAGAACCAACAGGGCTTCCATCTTGAAACTGAGTAGCGCGTAGGTTTTCTGCAAACCACTCAAGTTTCCCTATTTTTACGGTTTTATAGCGATTACCTTCCACGTCTTGAAAAGTATTCTGGCTGCCATCAAACGCTAGATTTGAAGTGTTCATAGAAGCTGGAACTGAGGGCGAAGAGGTCATCATGAAAAATCCTAAAATAAAAGCGGGCTATTGAGTCAACTTGGAGCCGTTTTGTTGAAATAACGAAGCGGCTTTTTGCTTTTAGAAAATTATTTCTTTATTTTTCAATGACGATTGAGTCTCAAGAAAGTATTCGAATAACATTAAAAATGTACGATTAGTCAAATTTTTTAGTGAGTTACTGAGTTTGTGAAGGTTAAAAGGTAAGTTAAACTATTATTTTCTTGTTTTTATATATCTAAAAACGAAAAAACACTGACCGTAAGGATCAGTGTTTTTCATGATTTACTATCTAGAGATTAAGCTTATTTCTTAAATTTACGAGAAGCTAAACCCAATAACCCTAGAGTAAAAACAGCTAGTGTGGATGGTTCTGGTACAGTTTGGACGTTTCCCTGTGTATTACTAGAAGCCCAATAAACAGCCTGTTCCAATAATTGGTCTTCTATTCCTGAACGTAACCCCGTTGTATTGTAGTTGCTGGAAGCCATATATAGCCCACCTAGATAAACCGAACGGCCCACCAACTCTTGAGCTGCAATTGCCGTTAGTCCGTCAACTGTCGCTAAAGAGTATGCATCGATATCTACCCCACTCGCTAGCTCGTGATGATTAGCACTAAATTGGAAGTCAGATATACCAGCAGTTATATCATGTGAGCCATTATTTATACTTACTGTTGCGCCATTACGAGCAAATTGATACCTACTATCTAAAAATGGAGAAATAAAATCAGCATCCAGTGCTGCCTGTCCTGAAAGTGGGTCGGTAAGATAATTAAACCAGCCAGTGGTAACAACCCCACCACCATTTTCTAAAAAACCTCTAATTGCGGAATACATGGCAGAAGTATATCCCGTATCTCTAGAGCCACTTTCACCAAGAACCAATACATCAAAAGTTGTCAGCTCAATTAACGAGTCAGCATCACTTGAGGTCAGTAGTGAAGCATTAAAATCAAAAAACGTATCATCATTAAGTTGGTTTACAACATCACTGCCTGAGGAGCTTCCCCCACCTATTACCCCTACCTGAATTATACCTGCATTAGCAAAACCACTAACAGCCAAAGCAAAGCTTGCCGCTAAGCCCTTTAAAAATTTGTTTTTCATTTGAGTTATCCTTTTAATCCCTTTCCATCGAGGTTGGAAGGTATTTAATAAAGCTAAAAATAAATACTTTAAGAGTGCTTCGCAGGAACTATTCCAGTTAGGTTACTTGCAAAAAAAACAGTAGGTTAGCGAATTTGTATGATTTAAAGCTTGTACCTTTGTAAAATAACCTGACACTAAAATCGGTTACTCACGAAGCTAGGTAGGTGCTCTGTTTTATTACGGTACACTTCGTCAATGCGAACTTTATCGAGACTAAATGACAATAAATCCTCTGCCGTGAAAAGCTTTCTGGTTAATCCTAGTCGCATTGCTGGTGTAGAAGGTTTAGGTTTGTTATTACCTTTATAGTTTCGGTTAATGGTGCGCTCATTGGTCATGCAATAATTGAAATACACGCGTTTGATTTTAATGAGCTTTACCATCCATTCAGGGTTATAGCCAGCATAGGCATTCCAGCGTTTTGCGTTGGTGGCACTGGTAACGGGGCGCTCTAAAAGGTTAATGTGTCTGCGTAGAATTTGAAACCGATTATCAACACCATGAAGCGGGGCATTATCCAATAAACTTGCCACCAGTTTTGGATTCATGCTCTTCACATCGCCTAGTGTCAGCATCATTGCTAAACGCGATTTACTATTAGGGTTGATTATCCATTCTGACTTCGCATTACCGACACGAACTCGGTTTGATAATTGCGCTTCCCAAAGGGCTTTTTTGATGCCTTCGTTGGTGATGTCTGGGTTTTCTTTTTTCGCATTCGCTCGAACTTCTCTAAATCGTTTTGATGCGTCTTCATCTAGATACTGAACGCTGCCTGTTTTCTCTGATGAGATTTGAAAGGCATAAAGCTTATTGTGTGCTATCCAATCGTGAAAAACGGCTCCTAGGGCTAATTTGATACCCGAATCATTATCAGCGTATAAGTTAATTTGGTTAGCATATTTGAGCTTTTGTTTAAGTAAAGCACAGTGAGCCAATACGCTATACGCTTGCTGTACCAGTAATCCTTTGGGTGGTAGCTGGAGGTCAACAGTGCGTTCATGCTCAGGTGCCTGAACATTAACATCATCATTGCTTAATACGTATTGCGCGTAACGTCTGTAATACGGAAATTTTTCCTGCTCTTTCTTTTCTCGATGCTCTTTGTTTATCTCTAGATAATCACTGGTGAAATCAAAATTCACATTGGAAACGAATACAAAGCCTGATTGATTATCGACCGTTGATGTATTCACGATGGGCGTAGGTTTTGGCATGTTATGGTCGCCCCAGTTACTTAAATAGAACTGTCTATCAGAACTAAGATTCAGTGTTCTGGTTGCTACCGCATGGTCAATCATCTGTGAGTGATAATGGTCAAAGGCTAAGGCTTGCTCGTAGAAAAAGTTGATTTTGTCGTAGATAACCTTAGCCCCCAGTTCATGCTTGTCCACCATGCGATTAAAGATGTCTTTATTCATTAAATCTTTGAAGATTTTAACGTTATCTGAATCTCGATAATGACGGTTTGCTGGGTTTAACTTAACAGTTATCTTACTATCACATGCATGACAGGTAAGAAATTGTGAGCCAAGCTTTTCTTCCTTGATTATTTGAGTGACGGGCTTACGACCTTTTTTGAGTGGCTTTTTGACAATGCGCTCGACAATGCGGCCAGGCTGGGCTTTCCCATCTAATTTGTAGAGTTCGGGGTGAGTATAAATTCCCTTGTCTCTGTTTTTACACCGAGGCTTTTGCTTTTTAATGCCACGCCTATTATTAGGAGATAGTGGGATATAGTAGTGCCGAAACGTCTTAGGTTGTCCGGGGATAGCTTTATTCTGACACGTTGGCTCGACTGGCTCGTATATGGTTGAAAGACGTTTTACTTCTAATTCAAAACAACGATTGTGTAGCATGGTGGTACTGTGACCACATAATTTGCAAGTGAGCAGATGCTCAGATTTATCGTCACTCCATGTAAGCTTGTATTCGTTACCTAAGCCCCGTTTAAGCTCACCATTTTCTTTGTAAGTGGGGTTTTTAGCTACGACACCAAAATTCTTACATTCTGGATTTTTACAAAAGTTAAGCTGGGTATATATGCCAGTTTCCTTGTTTTTATAAGCTCTTGGAATGGATATGGCTTTGGTTGGCGTATGCTTATTCTGCTGTGGTGTTGATTTTAGCGGCTCAACCGTATCATCAAGTAATTTGAAAAACAGCTCTGCACATTAAAGAAGCATCAAGTAGCGCACTGTGTTTAGTTCGCCTTGAAATATCAATGCCGTATCGTAAGCAAGCCGCATCTTGGCTGATTTTCCTAGCACCAAATTTGCTCTTAGCAAGCTCCATTGCACAAGTGACTTCAGCACAAATATCAGACACCGTTGAAGGGTAATTAACTCGGTTTAACTCTGCATTTAAAAACCGTAAATCAAAAGCTGCATTGAAGATAACGAGGTGACTGTCCCTGATAAATTCAATGAATTGCTGATGGATATCACTAAAGGTGGGTTGGCCTTCTAATTCTTCATCTAGGATTTCATGAACTCGAAAAGCGCTCTTAACGGACTTTTTGCCCTCAGGGTTAATTTTGAGATTGAATACATGTCCTGTTGGAGCAGCATCTTCATATTCTATGCAAGCTAGGTCGATGATCCGATGGTTACCTTTATGGGGATCTAAACCTGTAGTTTCCGTATATAAGAAGACATATTTCGTCATAATTACCACTCCTATAGCCAATATTATAGGAGGTTTTGACAAGTTTTAAATAACTCATTGAAAAAACTGACTAATCGTACATTATTTCAGTTATTTTAACTTTGGAATTAAGCTTGCAATAAAGATTTATTCGTTACTTTTCAAGTGTATAAAATAATAAAGAGCCACTATCCTAAAATAGCACCTCCAAGTTGACTCAATAGCCCGAAATAAAAACAGCTTTTCTCATTTCATCAACATTCAATTTAGTAATTAAAACGACCAGGTAAAGTCGGTCGCTTCTTCTGATACGGCCCAAAGTTTTGTTAGCACTTTTTTGTCTACAGCAAACTCCTCCAATTTACCCTCTCCAACAGGGCCGCCAAAATTCATTAACCCTGTTGGTCCATAATAGGCACGCTGTTTAAGGTTATCTTCGGTGGCACACATCACTTCAGGGTAGGCGCCTTTCTCGGCAGACTGCGCCAGCCCTATTTTCACCATAAAGGACCAAGAAATACGGGTTACCCAGTTAGCACTTTCTCGTATAAGGGTGGTGTTCGACGCTCCGGGGTGACACACAAACACCTTCACGTGTTTATTATGTGCTTTTACTTTGTCTTGTAATTCGTAAGCAAACATCATTTGCGCCAGTTTACTTTGGCTGTATACCTTGTTGGGGTTGTAATTTTTGTCCCAGTTCATGTCATTAAACTGCATGGTTCTTAGGCCCATTTTGTGCCCTTCACTAGCAACGACTACAATGCGTCCTTTCGACTCATTGATACGATCGAATAACAAACCACACAGTAAAAAGTGACCGTAATGGTTAACGCCTAATTGGCTTTCAAAACCATCCTCGGTTAATTCTTGCGTTGATATTTGTGCAATAGCAGCATTACAAATTAGCGCGTCGATAGTAGGAACTTGAGCTAAGATTTCTTTTGCTGACTGTCTCACAGCATTAAGGCTGCTTAGGTCAAGGCGTATATAGCTGACATTGGCATCGTTACCAAACTCTTGCTTTAACGTAGCGATAGCGTCATGGGATTTGCTCGGGCTTCGGTTCAACATAACGACTTTCGCACCTTTGGACAGTAGAATACGTGTAGCCTCAAACCCAGCGCCCGTATTTGCGCCTGTTATTAAAAACGTCTTACCGTTTGCGTTTTCAATACGAGATGGCGTCCAACCGCCTTTTCCAAATAGATTACTCTTTGTCATCTGCTTCACACCTTTTGCCACTAAATTTTGTATACTTGTAATATAATGACTAACGATTGGGTAAAGTAGGCGAAAAACTCTTGAAAACTTGCCTAATCGTATCACCTTGTTGTTAAGGGTGAAGTTTGCTGCTAGATTGCAAAACGCAAAAAATCAAAAAACACGACGTAAACAAAAGATGGGGTAGTGGTGTAAAACGCTATGAGCAAAGCACTAATAAAGCAGTTAATTGAAGAGAAAGTGGAAAACAGCGGCTTATACGATACCGGGATCGATGGTGTTCAACTTTTTAAAATAACACAGCCCATCGAATGTGCTCCTGTAGTATACGAACCGTCACTAACTGCCATTGTTCACGGCGGTAAAGAAGCCATTTTGAATGGGGATAAGTATACCTTTAACACCAGCAAATATACTTGCTGCACCATGTCTATGCCTGTAGAGGCGGGCATTCCCGATGCTTCTGAGGAAAGCCCACTTCTGGGGGTTTATATTTCTTTAAATAGCAGATTGATGACCGATTTAGCTATTGAGTTTGAAAGTGTAGGCGGTAATTTCAGTCAATCGTCAGCTTCGTCTGCACCCTCGGGCATTGCTTCAGCCCGCTGGGATGCTGATTTTACCGATGCCCTATATCGCTTACTTCTTCTCACTGATAATGCTACCGACATTCATATATTAGCCAGTACGCGTTTGCGCGAGCTGTATTACTCGGTATTAAAAGGGGAAGCGGGTAGCACAGTAAGAGGTAGTTTTGGCGTAGGCAATGCTATAGGGCGTGCTATTGAATACCTGGCCTCACATGTAAATGAAAACGTCACTATTGACGATATGGCCAGTAAGATAGGTATGAGTAAGGCCGTATTTCATCGTAAATTCAAACAAGCCACTACTATGTCGCCTATTCAGTTTGTCAAATCGATGCGGTTGAATAACGCAGCCAAACGAATATCTGAAGGCACAAACGTAAGTGTTGCAGCATTGGATGTTGGCTATATAAGTTCGTCGCAATTTAGCCGAGATTTTAAGCGAATGTATGGCTTATCGCCGAAGCAGTGGGAAAAAGAAAATAAAGCAAAAGCCGCGACCATGCTGCAATAGTTTGGTCAACATGAGGCTATGACTTAAAAAATATTAGCGATAGATATATTAAAAAAGCTCGCGACAGCAAACTGTAGCGAGCTTTTTATTTATTGATACAGTAACCGCTTAGAAGCTAGCGTTACCCGGTGTACGAGGGAATGGGATCACGTCACGTACGTTTTGCATGCCGGTTACGTATGCTACGAGACGCTCGAACCCAAGACCGAAACCTGAGTGAGGTACGGTGCCGTAGCGGCGAAGGTCGCGGTACCACGCGTAGTCTTCTTTCGATAGGCCCATTTCGTCAAGGCGTGCATCGAAAACGTCTAGGCGTTCTTCACGCTGTGAACCACCGATGATTTCACCGATGCCTGGCGCAAGTACATCCATTGCTGCAACAGTCTTACCGTCATCGTTAATGCGCATGTAGAACGCTTTAATATCTTTCGGATAGTTCTGCATGATAATTGGCGCACCAACGTGCTCTTCTGCAAGATAGCGCTCATGCTCAGAAGATAAATCGATACCCCATTCAACAGGAAATTCGAATTCTTTGCCGCAGTTTTGCAGAATTTCGATAGCGTCTGTGTAGTCCATGCGAACAAAGTCAGAGCTTACTAACTTCTCTAAACGCTCAATGGCGTCTTTCTTAATGCGCTGAGCAAAGAACGCCATGTCGTCAGGCAGTTCTTCAAGCACGGCCTTACACACATATTTCAGCATGTCTTCAGCAAGCTGCGCTACGTCTTTAAGTTCAGCAAACGCCACTTCCGGCTCAATCATCCAAAACTCGGCAAGGTGGCGAGACGTGTTTGAATTCTCTGCACGGAATGTAGGACCGAAGGTGTACACCTTAGACATCGCAGTACAGTAGGTTTCAACGTTAAGCTGGCCAGATACCGTTAAGTAGGTTTCTTTACCGAAGAAATCTTCTGAGTAGTCAACATTACCTTTGTCGTCTAGCGGAAGGTTCATCATATCAAGTGTTGATACGCGGAACATTTCACCAGCACCTTCTGTATCGCTAGCCGTTAGAATTGGCGTAGAGATCCAGAAGTATCCTTTTTCGTGGAAGAAGCGGTGAATAGCTTGAGACAGACAGTTACGTACACGAGTAACCGCACCAATCACATTGGTACGCGGGCGCAAGTGCGCGTATTCACGCAGGTATTCAATGCTGTGGCGTTTAGCGGCCATCGGGTAAGTATCAGGGTTTTCAACCAAACCGACAATTTCTACCTCGGTAGCATCAATTTCTAACGCTTGCCCCTGACCTTGCGACTCTTTCACTGTACCGGTAACCGATAATGAGCAGCCTGCTGTTAAGCGCTGGATATCGGCATAATTTGACAGAGAATTTAGCGCAATAACTTGTACAGGATCGAAGCAACTACCGTCGTGTAGTGCAATAAATGATAACCCCGCTTTAGAGTCGCGGCGTGTTCTTACCCAACCCTTTACGGTTACCGATTCGCCAACGGCGTACTTACCTTTAAGTACGTCAACTACGGGCGCATGCGTCATGTTAATTTCTCCGTCTTACTAATTTTATGTTGTTGCTTACTATTAAGTCATTTTCAACAACACAGTGCATTAAACTGTGAATGAAAAAATGCACTAAAATTTGCTTTATGGTCAATGTTTTTGGATTGTCATGCCGATAACTAACTAGCATCTGTAATAGCTTTTCGCTTTTCAAAAGGCTTTTCGCAATTCGCTTGACGCCAAATATAAGCAAAATACAGATCGAAACATGGCTTGGTGTTGTAAAAATAACCAATGAAATACAATCCAATAGCACGCTAGTATACCCAACATAAAGCGGGATGCCAGAGAACAGAGTGACAAATGGGAAATAAAAATGATTCAAGCACATCAGTGCCCCAGCAAGCACAAGAACCACACGCTACGCAAAGCAATGCTGATCAGTCTAGCGAAGCAGAAAATAAGAGGCGTATTATGACATATGAAGAACTTGCCGAGCGACGTTCAACGCCTCGTTCTCAAACGCCCTTCTATAAGGTCATGCTGGCACTAAACATTGTTGGCTGGCTAGGCATGGTTGTTGTACTCATACTGTTTCACTATGCGCGCCCAGATTTTATCAGCGGCGTGCAGCAGTATTGGGGAATAAAAGGAGATACCAGTTGGTCTGAAAGTCACCTATCAGCCATGACCATAATGCTACAGATATGTCTAGTTGTAACCTTGGTAAGCATTATTATGCGGGCAAGGAGAAATCGACGCCGGTCTGATAGTTTTGGAGTTAATCTGATTATTCTGTTCGCCATCGCGGTTATTAGCTTGGTTACATTAGCCACAACACTGGGGCTATAGACGGGGAAATAACCAAGCCTCACTCGATAATTCCGCTGAAGGTGTATTATCAAGTGAGAGGTTACCAGTTAGCCGTACGAGTTTAGGTTATTTATCAATTCAAATGAAAGCCGCTTGGATAAGCCAGTAAGTATAGGCTGCATATGCAAGCACGAATGCACCACCTTCCAAGCGGTTTAAGCGACCCTGGCGCTTAATGCCAATACAGAAAATGAACAGCGCAATGGTTGATGCGAACATCACCATAACGTCACGGTATAAGAACTCCGAACCCACAGTCATTGGCTGAATGGTACCTGCAATGCCCACTACCGCCAAGGTGTTGAACATGTTAGATCCTATTACATTACCGATAGCTAAATCGTGTTCGCCTTTCTTCACCGCCATTAGCGATGATGCAAGTTCTGGTAACGATGTACCAATTGCGATAACCGTCAACCCAATAATCGTATCGCTAACACCAAAGAAGGTGGCGACTTCTACCGCGCCCCATACCAGCATACGCGAGCTTGCAACTAGCAATAAAAGCCCCGCTATCAACCACATTACGTGGGTTTTCACTGTGCCTTCATTGCTATTAATTTCTTCATCGTATTCGTCGGCGAGGGCGTCTTTGTCGCCCTTCATGCCATGATAAATGCTCCAGGAAAGCAGGAGTACAAAAAGCCCTAGTAAAGAAAATGCGTCATCTTTAGAAACGCTTAAGTCCCATACCTGCCATGCAGCAAAGAAGGTAATACCAAGCAGAACAGGCAGTTCTTTTTTGATAATTTCTGATTTAACTGCAATAGGGCTAATTATTGCGGTAAGACCAAGAATTAATAGGATATTGGCAATGTTAGAGCCATAGGCATTTCCCAGCGCAATGCCAGAGTTGCCTTGGATTGCAGCAAATATAGACACAATAATTTCGGGAGCCGAGGTACCAAACCCAATAATGAGCATACCGATAAGCAGTGGGGATACACCAAAATGATTAGCTACCGATGCTGCTCCGCCAACAAATTTCCCTGCGCTCCATAGTAGAACCGGCAACCCAATTAAAATAGCCAAGCTGGCCAATAGCATACGTACTCCTTAAACCCTTCATGTCTTGCGTGGTTACCTCTATGTGTAGGCAAACCTTATAAATAAAAGTAGCTTCAAACTATTCAAATGCACATAAGTTTTTGTTGTCTTAACGATGAAAAAAAGCCGTGCTGATAATGCTATGCAAATGGTGAGTAAAGCGTAAACTCAGCGCTACTTAAATCGTGTTTATAAATTGAACAAACACGCCCTTAATTGTACCTGACAACACACTATTTAGAAGCGAATTACATGCACAATACACTGATCGTTACTGATGATGTTACTCCTTTTTGTAACACAGCTTTAACCGTGCTGACTTTTCAAGATTACCTTGCTGAGTTCCCAAAGTTGAACGAGCCCAAAACACGCGTTATCAATATTTGCGATACCACGCGTTATTTAAGTGAAGGCTACTATTGTTCACTTTTGGCTCAGGCACGTAATCACTCTGTATTGCCGTCGGTAAACACCATCAACGATTTGCGTATGGCTGAAGAGAAAAGTATCGATCGCATCGTATTCTCTTTGTCGGTATCCCAAGACAATACGGAAATTACTGATGAACCTTTATTAGTACTTTTCGGCGAGGTGAAAGATCAGCGCTTTAAGCGCTTGGCCCGCCAAGCGTTTGAAAAATACCCTTACCCTGTTCTGGTGTTAAGCCCAACGGTTACCGACACAAAAGTGTCGCCTAAAGCCACGGGTAAAGTACAAATTGAAGGCTTTGCAAGCGTACAGGCAAAAGCGTTTAAAGACTTAAACGTCAAGCAACAAGCGCGTTTCATTGAGCAATTAGAAGCGCACACAAAGATACAGTGGAAAGCCGGTAAAGCAAGCAAGCGCACGCGCTGGGACATGGCTATTCTGGTTAACCCTGAAGAAAGCACGCCGCCTAGTGATGAACGCGCCATTAAGAACTTTGTTAAAGCAGCTGAAAAAGTGGGGTTTCGCGCAGATGTGGTGAGCCGCCTGTCGCAAGAAGAATTAGGGCACTATGATGCATTATTCATTCGTGAAACGACAGCGATTGACCACCATACTTATCGCTTAGCCCGTGCCGCCGAGCGAGAGGGGATTGTGGTGATGGACGACACACAGTCAATTCTGCGCTGTTGTAACAAGGTTTACCTGCAGGACGCGTTTGCTTATCAGAAAGTGCCAGCGCCAAAAGCGACCTTTGTATCGAGCGCTACCGATGAAGTATGCGAAAAACTCATTGCCGATTTTGGTCTGCCACTAGTATTAAAACTGCCAGAAAGTTCGTTTTCTCGCGGTGTGCACAAAGCTGAAAATAAAGAGGCGTTAAAAACGCGCTTAGAACAAATGCTGACTGAATCGGCGCTTGTTTTGGTTCAGGAATATATATTCACTGAATTCGACTGGCGAATTGGTGTGCTAGGTGGCAAACCTATTTACGCTTGTCAGTACTTTATGGTGCGTAACCATTGGCAGATTTACAACCACCAGGGCGATCGATTCTCTTCGGGTGGATTTGCCACAATGCCAACGTTTGAAGTACCTAAGCCGGTACTACAAGCCGCTATCAAAGCCGCTAAAGCGGTGGGTGATGGCTTATACGGTGTAGATATCAAGCAAACCGGCAACGCGGTTTATGTTATTGAAGTGAACGACAACCCAAGTATCGATTCGGGTGTGGAAGATAAGTATTTAGGCAAGGAACTGTATGAACTTATTATGCAGGAATTTGCTGACAGGTTGGAGCAAAGAGGGCGATGAACACATCGGCTGAGCGGGTAATTGAAGTGAATAATGCAAGTCCACAGGAAAGCGAAAATAGTGCATATGGCCTGGCTGAAGGTGCGTCGAATACTATATCGACAAAAAGTGCCCGAGCGCCTTCAACGCAGTCGAATGTAATGCTGCGTGTTGCGACATTACACGATCTTGCTTCGCTTCAGCACATTGAGCAAACCTGCTTTACCACTGATAGGCTAAGTAAAAGCCGCTTCAAATTTTACATTGATGCCCAGCACGCAGAGCTTATTGTGGCCGAGCGTACACCGTCGGGTTCAGGCTCAAACCTTGATAAGAATAAACAAGGTTTAAATAGCATTGTAGGCTATGGACTGTTGCTGCTGCGTCGCGGTACGCAGCTTACTAGACTATATTCTATTGCGGTTCTGCCTGAAGCGAGAGGGCTTGGCGTTGCTGAAAAGCTCATAAATAGCTTGGGGGAGCGGGCGCTCTTGCGGGGAAAGCGATTTATGCGCCTGGAAGTAGCAGTAGGTAATGCTGGCGCCATTGCTTTATATAAAAAGTTAGGATTTAGTCAATTCGGTATGTATACCGATTACTACGACGATCACACCGACGCATTGCGTATGCAAAAAGTGTTGGTGCCGAGTAAGTCGGTTAAGCCAGAAGTTTATCCGTGGTACCAGCAAACGACTGATTTTACCTGCGGCCCGTCGGCATTAATGATGGCAATGTGTGCATTGAACAATCGCTATGAAATGACACAGGAAAAAGAGTTATCGTTGTGGCGTATCGCTACCACGATATTTATGATGTCGGGCCATGGTGGTTGTCACCCTGTGGGCTTAGCACTCGCAGCGGTAAATGAAGGCTATGTAGCAAAAGTGGTCATCAATCAGGATGTCCCGCTTTTCGTTGATGGTGTTAGAGATACTAACAAGAAAGCCATAGTCGAAAATGTTGAATCACAGTTTATTGAAGAGGCACGTAGAAAAGGGATTTCTGTTGAAATCTCTGACTGGCGGATTGATGTTATTGATCAAACACTTAAAGCTGGTGGGGCAGTATTATGCTTAATCAGCACATACGCGTTCGATAAGAAAAAAGTACCCCATTGGGTAGCGGTGACTAGCTGCGATCCTCACTGCTACTATCTGCACGATCCTGACGCGAGTGAGGGACAGCCTGTTGAGTATCAACACATTCCGGTCGCCCGCGAAGATTTTCTAAGGCTTGCGAGTTATGGCACACGTAAAGTAAGAACATTGGTACTCCTTAAAATGAAAAAGTAATAAAAGTTTCAAGCTAGGGCCTAGGGCATAAATCAATGCCTAGGGCCTTAATGGTGCACTTGTACAACGTTAACCTTTTTATTTAATGTTTTAAGCTGCTTTACTAATTGAGACAGCTCTTTCACCGAACCTGAATAATCAATATGCTTATTCATTTCTTGACCTTTCACTGCACTCTTATAGAGCGCTTCACTTTCAAAACATGCAGTTTGCTTGTTTAGTGTGTTCCATTCCGCTTCTAAGTCGCTTGGAATACAATGGCGTTTTGCAATAATTTTGTCTTTTATTTGCAACACTTTCCCGATTAATAATTGTGCATCTGTTGGCATTGTCATATCTCCGTTCAATAATTCTCTCTTAAGTATCTGATAAATTGCGGTTTATTGGTTTCCCTTGTTTTAAGAAATACAATAAACGAATCTTTCTCACTTAACTTCACTATAGATATTGCATTATTGATGCCACGTTCAATAAAAAGTTGAGGGCTAGTATTGGAAGATTTATTACCAAAAGCGGGGAAGTAAAAATTGTTAGGTAGGTGAATTGCAGTAGTCATCAAGACTTAACTGAAAAGGCGATGAAGGTACGTTTTCACTTAACTACATGAGATTAAGTAGAGCGAACACGAGGTTCGTGTATTTTACTAGGGAGATAATGAAGTCTCTTTGCGAGCCTGCTCTAACGCTGTAATGGTGTTGTGCATATCGCCATTAACCATAAATTCATCAAGAATAGGCATTACGGCGGTGGCAAACGCTTCGTCAGCGTCACGATCGAAAAATTGTGAAAAGCCATCGGCAGAAGAAAGCGCTATATAGGCCTCTTGAGTAAGTGGAGAGGTTTGCTTCTGCGCTAATTTATTTGGAGATATAACACCCAGTTTTTTATTTAATTTGGTTTGAACTGCGTGGCTTGCCGCAAAAGCTAAAAACTTTCTGGCTAATGAAATGTTCTTCGCGCGCTTAGGAATAATTAGCACATCAGTTGGGGCTTCTTCATATTTGGCGATAGTTTGGCTTATTTCAGGGAAAGGAAAAAAGCCGATGCGCGAGAGCATATCAGGCCTTATTTCTTGAACGACATAATTTCCAATAAGCGACATACCCACTAAGCCTCTTGACAACAGAGGTAAGCTTACTCTCCACTCCAGAGCATCGTGGTTTTCAATGAAGTATCCATTTTTTCTTAAATCATTTAAGAAACTCAGCGTGGTTCTAACACGTTCATCACTAAATGCTATCTCTCCATTTGTTAGCTTCTGTTGAAAATCAAGACCGTGCAATCGCAGATTTAAATAGTCAAACCACGCTGTGGCGGGCCAATTACTTTTAGTTCCAATGAAAATGGGAGGTAGACCATCTGCTTTTATGATTTCACAAGCGTTTATAAATTCCTGCCACGTTGTGGGCTCGGGTAGTGATAAGCGCTCGAACACGTCTTTTGAATAATAAAACCCGATTTGATAATAGGAAATGGGCACTGCAAAGTAGCGACCATTATAACTGAGGTTCTGCACTGTGTTTTTGTCAAACGCGCCGTCTAAATTGCTTTCTAACCATAAATCATCGATGGGTAATACTAAGCCGTCTTCGATGAAATTAAACAAGCGTTGACCAGCATGCCAGTATAAAACATCAAAGCGCTTCTCATCTAACAGCATATTAGGAAAAGCACGCTTATACTCTTCGCTGCTTAACGCAGTAAATTTCACTTCGGCAGTTGGGTAACGCAACTCAAAATCGTGCGCCAAGGAATAGAAGGCTTCTCGCTGTGCGCTTGTTGATACGGATACGCCTACATTAAGCTGCTCAGCATAACTCACTGCAATTGCTCCGCAGTAGGCTAATAAACCCCAAAAGCGCTTCATCATAATGCTCCGTATTTTACACCTGCAATTTTGTATTCGCGTTTAAAAACAAAATTTGCAACAGCTCTATAACGCTATAACGAGTTTTCTTTTGCCACTATTAAACTTTAGTCTCTACAGTTTGAAACTCTATGTATACACCACGCTACTTATAAGCGTAGCGATTGGGTTTATGTTTGAAATTCCTTACCTGACAGTAGCAGAAGTGTGGCGTCCAAATTAACAGGTTAAGTAAGATAGCGGAAACAAGGCTAAACACAATCGACGAGGGCGTTAGTGGTACAGAGGGGCTGAAATTATCTAACACGCGCTTCAGCGTACCATATTGGGAAGGCGAGGCCATAAACACAAGCTTTTCGAAGTAATGACCGTGCTCTAGCTTCCTTATGCCTTGCTCTAAAGTGGTGATTTGTGCGAAACGTGTCGCTTTCATCGAGGCATTCTCTCGCACAACTGGCTCACTGTTTTTCTGTAAGCTTTCAAGCATGGCTTCTACCGAAGAAAAACCATGCTGTTTGGCGAGCGCCGACGAACTAGAAACTTCATCTCTCAGTGCGTCATAATAGCCATTGAGGTATTGACGATAATGATCCGCCAAGATGGGGACTTGTAGTGTAATGATAAACAAAACTGCAAACACAACTTTATCTAAAACACGTACTATCATTCAAATCTCGCTATAAACACTCTGTACTAATAATCCGATTGGTGATCCGCTTGAATATTCACTTTTGGGAAAACTTGCTTCAACCTGCTGGCCGTTTTTTAAACGGACATTTTTTCAAAAAGTCACCGCTCCCCCGAAAAGCAAGTGCTAAGCGTAACAGCCTCTCGCACTATTTCAAGGCTGTGTAAATCGCGTGGGTTAGCTTACTTAACTGTTCGGAAGATATAATGTACGGAGGCATAATGTATACCAGTTTCCCAAATGGCCGTATCCACACGCCTTGTTCTACAAAATGGCGCTGAATTTCGGCTACATTGACGGGATTTACCGTTTCAACCACACCTATCGCACCTAACACCCTTACGTCAGCGACTCGCGGCAAGTCTGCACATTTTGCCAATTCGGTTTGTAATTGTTTCTCAATGGCAGGAACTTGCTGCTGCCAATGACTTTCGCTAATTAGCGACAGACTGGCATTGGCCACCGCGCAGGCTAACGGGTTTCCCATGTATGTGGGGCCGTGCATAAATACGCCAGGCTCCCCTTGGCAAACCCCTAAAGCCACATCTTCGGTACACAAGGTCGCGGCCAGTGTCATATAACCCCCCGTAATCGCTTTACCCAAACACATGATGTCAGGCGAAATACCTGCATGCTCGCAAGCGAAGAGCTTACCTGTGCGGCCGAAGCCAGTAGCAATTTCATCGCAAATTAAAAGTACGTCGTAGGTATCGCAAAGTTGTCGGCAGCGCTTTAGGTATTCGGGGTGATAAATACGCATGCCGCCTGCGCCTTGAACAACAGGTTCTAGGATAAGGGCAGCCATGGTGTGGTGATACTTTTCAAAAATCTCTTCAAGCGGAAGAATGTCATCTTCGCTAAACGTTTGCCCAAAGCGAGTTTGAGGGGCGGGCGCAAAAATCTGCTTGCTTAGTACACCCTCAAATAAACTATGCATGCCGTTAACGGGATCGCACACGCTCATTGCGGCAAAGGTGTCGCCATGGTAGCCATTGCGCGGCGCGACAATGCGCGACTTCTCTGAGCGCCCTTGACACGCCCAATACTGAATCGCCATCTTTATCGCAACTTCAACAGACACTGAGCCAGAGTCTGCCAGAAATAGACGCTCTAAACCTGCCGGCACCATGTTAAGTAACGATTTACACAAATCTACCGCCGGCTGGTGGGTAATACCGCCAAACATAACGTGAGAAAATGCGTCAATTTGCTTGTGCGCAGCATCGTTGAGTACAGGATGGTTGTAGCCGTGAATAGCAGCCCACCAGCTAGACATGCCGTCCACTAATACTTCACCGGTGGCCAAGGTAAGCTCAGCGCCTTTTGCACCAACTACTTCATAGCAGGGAAGGGGATTAACCGCCGAGGTATAGGGGTGCCAAATGTGTTGTTTATCAAATTCTATATTGTTCACAAATTAACCGTTAGTAAAGATTTTAAAATGGTCAGAGTTGACAACTCGATATTGGGGCATAGACTAAGCCAGCAATAATAATTAGTAAAGGACAGTCAATGACGCTGGCTAGTGCGCCTTCTGCGCAAACGACAACTATTCGAAACGATTGGACCAAAGCCGAAGTTGAGGCTTTGTTTGCGATGCCATTTAACGATTTACTGTTTAATGCCCAAGTAGTGCATAGACAGCATTTTAATCCGAATGAAGTGCAGGTTAGCACGCTTTTGTCGATTAAAACCGGTGCTTGCCCTGAAGACTGTAAGTACTGCCCGCAAAGTGCTCGGTATGATACGGGCCTTGAAAAAGAACGATTACTGGAAATTGAAAAAGTCATCCAGCGTGCGAAAGAAGCAAAGCAAGTGGGCTCAACCCGTTTTTGTATGGGGGCTGCTTGGCGAAATCCACGCGACAGAGACATGCCTTACATTTTAAAAATGGTTGAAGAGGTGAAAAGCTTAGGGTTAGAAACCTGCATGACGCTGGGGATGTTAACCCGCGATCAAGCTGTGGCCTTAAAGCAAGCGGGCCTTGATTATTATAATCACAACCTTGATACCTCTCCGGAATACTACGGCGATATTATCACGACCCGTACTTACCAAGACCGATTGAATACGTTAGAGAACGTGCGTGCTGCAGGCATGAACGTTTGCTCTGGGGGAATTGTGGGCATGGGAGAAACGGTGAGCGATCGCGCCAGTATGTTAGTGCAATTAGCAAATCTTCCTGAGCAGCCTCAAAGTGTACCTATTAACATGTTGGTTAAAGTAAAAGGTACGCCACTCGATAGTGTAGAAGACCTGGACTATTTTGAGTTTATTCGCACTATTGCCGTTGCCCGTATTATGATGCCTAAGTCACATGTGCGCTTGTCGGCAGGCCGCGAAGCAATGAACGAACAAATGCAGGCGCTTTGCTTTATGGCAGGTGCGAATTCCATTTTCTATGGCTGCAAGCTGTTAACCACGTCAAATCCAGATACCCATGAAGATGTAATGCTGTTCAAAAAGCTTGGTATTAATACTGAGCGTACAAGGGATTACTCAGACGAAGCACATCAACAAGTGTTAGAAGAAGAAATTGCCCAGCAACAAGAACAAGCCGACGACAGTAACGACTTGTTTATTGATGCAACCAAGCCTAAGGTAGCGCCAAAGAAACAGCATTTAACGGAGGCGTAATGGCCTTTCACTGGTTAGAAGATTCGCTGAGCGCGCGTGCCGAGCAAGGCTTGCTGCGCCAGCGCCACTGCCAACAATACGAAAAAGACAACATTATTTGTATTAACGGTGAGCACTACCTTAATTTTTCAAGCAATGACTACTTAGGCATGCGCCAGCATGAGGGTGTATTGCAAAGTTGGGTTGAGGGGCTAGCGCAATTTGGTGGTGGCAGTGGTGCATCGCCTTTGGTAACTGGGCACACGCAGGCTCATTTGGCACTAGAAGCCTACATTGCCGACGGTTTAAACCGAGAAGCTGCGCTGTTGTTTAACTCTGGCTTTGCGGCCAATCAGGCATTGTGCATGGCACTTTTTCCTCACATTTCTCATCCCAATAAAGGCGCGAGTTCAGGGCAAATCATTGCTGATAAGCTCATGCACGCTTCGTTTTTAGAGGGAGCGCAATGCGTATCTGATACCGCCAAGCTTCGCCGTTTCAAACATAACGATCTAAGTCATTTAGAGAGCATGCTGTCGAGCATTTGTCAAAGCCAGGTGCCCGATGCGGTTGGTAATTCTGATATAAACCAGCAAGACATTCTGATTGCCAGTGAAGGTGTGTTTAGTATGGACGGAGACGTAGCGCCTTGCGTAGGTATCGCTGATCTGGCCGCTAAATATAATGCTTGGTTCATGTTAGACGATGCACACGGAATGGGTGTTTTGGGTGAAAACGGCTTTGGCACAGCAGAAGCGGTAAACTTAAGCCAAAAACAAGCGCCTATTGTCATGGGAACATTTGGCAAAGCAGTGGGCACGGCCGGCGCCTTTATTGCGGGAAGCCAACCCCTAATTGATTATCTGGTGAATTTTTCTAAACACTACGTGTATTCCACTGCCATGCCGCCAGCACAAGCGGTCGCGACCTTGTACTCTCTTACACATATCGCCAGTGATACTGACCGCCGCGAAACGCTACAAACCAATATCACCTATTTCAGAGAGTCGTTTCAAAAACGCTTTGGACAGACACTCAATACAAGGGAGAAAGGCGACGCACCAATTGAAATTACATTGGGGCAATCACAAAGCGCGATTCAGCCTATTATCGTTGGTAGCCCAGAACGTGCAGTTGCAATAAGTGAGGGGCTAAAACAGCGCGGCATT
The DNA here is from genome assembly GCF_057552975.1 of Alteromonas sp. 5NW40-0090. Taxonomy (NCBI): domain Bacteria; kingdom Pseudomonadati; phylum Pseudomonadota; class Gammaproteobacteria; order Alteromonadales; family Alteromonadaceae; genus Alteromonas; species Alteromonas sp. 5NW40-0090. The sequence goes on along the minus strand of NZ_BAAJLT010000001.1, from coordinate 68,515 downwards.
TGGGCAACGGCTATCAGGCAGCCTACTGTACCGAAAAACCAAGACAGGCTGCGTATTACGCTTACGTCAAATCATTCATCACAGGATATTGACGTATTGCTTGATGCCCTAGAGCTTTCACTTAATAACTTTCTGTTAAGTGAGACTTCAGTAGAAAAAGAATCAGACAGCGCTGTGAATACTCCTGACTCTGTAAGTAAAAAAGAGATGTAACGATGTCACTAAGTCCCGCTATAAAAGCTGCTATGTCGGCAGAATCGAGAAGTCTCTTCGACGGTAAGCTGTCGCGTGACGCGGCGCAGGCGGCTTTTAAGGCAAACGGGGCTTTTTCGTCCGAGGCACCTCTCGATTTTAAAAGTGCGACCAACGCTGAAGGGGCTCTCACAGTTAAAAGTGCTTACCCTTCTGATTGCTCCTCCAAAGCTTCGGCCAATATGCATGCCGAGGAGAAGGCAAAAACTGAGGGCTATATTACAGCTGAAGGCTCTATAACAACTAAAGGCGCTGCAAAAGCTGAGCGTAATGGTACTGCTTCAACAATTAATGAGCAGGACGTGGCACATCGCTTTTCAAAAGCGGCTGTGCAGTACAACAGTATTGCGGGTGTTCAGCGCATTATTGCCAAGCAGGCATTAGCGAACTTACCGATAGACCTACAGGGTACGGCTCTTGATATCGGTAGTGGTACTGGCATTCATACCCAAACCCTTGCAAATAAAGGTGCAGCTGCAACTGGCGTAGACATTGCCGAGGGCATGTTGGCTCAGGCCAGCAAAATGTACTCTGACCCCATTTTCGTAGAAGGTAGTGCTGTTGATTTGCCTTTCTCTGATAGCCAATTTTCAACCGTATTTTCATCTATGGCGCTTCAGTGGGTTAGCGATACTGGGCTTGTTGCTAATGAGATAGCGCGAGTGCTTGAAAAGAGTGGTATTGCCGAGCTGGCGATTATGGTGGCGGGTTCATTTAATGAACTTAAAACGGCGCGCAAAGTAGCGCAGCTTCCACAGGCTGAAACCTATATGCCAACAACCGCACAATGGGTAAATGGCTTTAAGCAGTCGGGCCTTTCTTTGCAGCGGGTGATTACTAAAGATTATGTCGATACTCACTGCGATATTATGTCGCTATTGCGCTCTGTGAAAGGGGTGGGGGCAGGTGAGACCGGCCGAAAACAACCGCCGCTCACCCGTCGAGATATTAAAAAATTAGCCATGGCTTACAGAATTATGAGCGGTGTAGAAAGTAAGTTACCGCTTACCTACCGCGTGAGTCATTTTAGATTGGAAAAACGATGAAGCAGTATTTCATTACCGGTACCGACACCGAAGTAGGTAAAACCTATGTTACCTGCCAATTGCTAAAAGCCGCGCAAAAAGCCTCGTTAAGCGCCATCGGCTACAAGCCTATCGCAGCCGGATGCGAACAGATAAACGGCGAGTGGGTTAACGAAGATGCGCTAAATATTCAGAAAGCGTGCTCCAAAATACGCGCAGATAAAGCCATTAAAATTACAGATAATAACCAGCAAAAAAGCGCAAATGAAACAAGCGAAGAAAGTGGACAGACACTTCCTTTACATCAAATAGAAGAAAGTGGACAGACACTTCCTTTACATCAAATAAACCCAATTGCACTAAGAGCGGCTATAGCGCCACATATTGCTGCCCTCGAAGAAGGCGTGGCGTTAACGTTTGACGAAATTGCAAAAGGGCTTGATGAACTGAACGCCTATCAACCAGATCTTCTGTTAATGGAAGGTGCAGGTGGGTGGCGTTTACCGCTAACGGTAGGTGATGAGTATACGCCCACTTACTATCTTTCAGATGTCGTGAAAACACTCAAAATGGACGTGATTTTAGTTGTAGGCATGCGTTTGGGTTGCTTAAATCATGCGTTATTAACCGCAGAAGCAATTCGTGCCGATGGACTTACTATTAAAGGATGGGTTGCGAACGACATCACAGGTAACATGACGCGATACCAAGAAAATCTGCACTCTCTTAAAGCCATGTTACCCGAGCCGCTACTGGCAGAAATTCCCTACCAGGTAGCGCCTAACGATGAGGCGCTATTCGCCGCTATCAAGCAAATAAGTTAAATCATCACCTGAATGAATTGGCGTTTTTTCTTCACCTAGAAAGATAAAGCCGTCTTTTTCACCCACTAGGGTAAGTTGATTATTAGTAAGGCGCAGCGCTGTGCCTTCGCGAATAGCAACGACTGGCGTGGTTGGATTAAGCGTGGTGAACTCTGCCAAACGTTGGTCGCGGGTTTCGCCATTGTGGCCCGGCGGCTGATAATCGGTGTAATGCGGGTTTAACTGAAACGGCACGATATCTAGTGCATCAAAACTCGGCGGCTCGATAATGGGCATGTCGTTAGTGGTTCTAATTGATTGACCACAAATATTCGAACCTGCACTCCAGCCAATGTAAGGAGTGCAATCGGCGATGGCGTGCTTTATTGGCACAATAAGCGCGTTTGCATAAAGGGTAGAAAGCAGGTGAAAGGTGTTTCCACCGCCTACAACAATAGCTTGGCCGTTTTTCTTTGCGTTATTTACAGCGGCAACCGGATCTTCAACGGAATGTAGCCCAGTAACCTTGCACTCTGGCAGGGCGGTAGCAACGGCGTCTACATAGCTATCGTACGTTTGAGTGACGGCGGCATAAGGAACAAATAGAAGGTCGCGAATTTCGCCTAAGTGTGCAAAAATAAGCGCTCTAGCGTGCTCTAAGTAAGCCTCGTCGCCTTGGCGTGAGCTACTTAGCATAAGTACATGTGCGGTCATACTAACTCCACAATTTTTCTGACGGCGTATCATACGTGAAACTAGGCATAAAGTTTAGTCGCGCTCCGTCACTGCGTTGAAATAGGATTTTGAATGAAACAATCTACATCGGTGTTGTTCGTGTGTTTGGGTAATATTTGTCGTTCTCCAACCGCAGAAGCCGTGTTTAAACACAAGGCTGCACAAGCCGGATTAAATATTGAAATTGACTCAGCGGGAACCCACGGCTATCACATTGGTAACCCGCCCGATAAGCGTTCGCAAGCCGCGGGCGTAGAACGAGGCTACAGTTTCAAAGGACTAAAATGCCGACGTGTGGATGAAAGCGACTTTGAACGATTTGATTTCATTCTTGCCATGGATAACAGTAACCTTGCTAATTTGCACGGTATGTCGCCAAGCCAGTACCACGATAAAATTAAGCTGTTTCTTGATTTTGCAAACGCAGAAGATAAGGAAGTACCTGACCCATACTATGGCGGCAAGCGCGGCTTTGAGCTGGTGTTAGATCTTATCGAAGAAGCGTCGGACGGTTTGATTGCGCACATTAAGCAAACCCAACAACAATAAACGCACGTCATATTCACAAACCATCTCGAGAGCCCACGTTGAGAACCCATATTGACAATGACAGGAACTAAACGCACCGCCGTCACTTTGGTTGTAACAACAGTACTTTTGTCACTCGTCATAGGTGTGGTAGGTATTGTTGGCGTGACAGGGCTTTCCGATACGGCTGCTGAACTAAAACAGCATATTATTGTTCAGCTTCAAATTCCGCTTATTCTTACTGCGTGTTTAGTAGGGGCGGCACTGTCTACAAGTGGCGCTACCTTGCAAGTAGTGCTGCGAAATCCCTTGGCAGACCCGGGAATTATTGGCATTACGAGTGGCGCAAGCTTGGTTGCTGCGCTTTTGCTACTGCTAACCCCACAATGGGCTACAGCATATCTACACTATTTGTTGCCTTTGGGTTGTTTTATCGGTGCCTTGTTATCTACATTTATCATCTACCGCTTAGCAAGGAAACTGCTGGGCTCCTCTACAGCTGTTATTCTTGCAGGCATTGCCATATCTACTCTTAGCGGCGCTGTTATAGCGTGGCTTTACATGTTCAGCGACGCTAATGCCCTGCGCAATCTTACTTTCTGGTTAATGGGTAATTTGTACCAAACTAACTGGTTAATTTTGTCGGTGGGCGGCCCATTAATCGCTGTTGCTGTCGCATTACAGCTTTATTTTGCTGGCGATTTAAACAAGCTCTACGCTGGTGAACTCGCTGCAAAAAGTAGTGGTGTGGATGTGGAAAAACTCACTGAACGCGCACTCATCGTCTGCGCTATTGCTGTAGGTACTGCGGTGTCTATGGCGGGCTCTATCGCTTTCGTGGGCTTATTAGTACCGCATATCTTACGTTTGATCATTGGGCATAATAATCGCTATTTGTTGCCGTTAAGTGCGTTAAGTGGTGCAAGTCTGTTGATGCTGGTTGCGTTAAGCTCAGAAATGACCCGTGCTATTACGCTTCCGGTGTCTATGGTAACGGCTACGTTAGGCGGTCCATTATTAATTTGGGCATTAGCTAAAGGTCAAATAAAAGGGTAGTGGAGGGGAAATGAAATGACGACAAACAATAGTACTACCCACCAACGCCCGGTTTCGACTAGCGATGTAAAAATTAATGCAAGTGACCATGCCGCAATTGGTGTTAACCCAAAGCAAAACACCAGCAGCAAAAATGGTGTAGCAGAAAGCCTGAGCGCAGCTGATAGCCCAAGCGAAGCGGATAGCAATAGCCCAGCGAATAGCCATAACCTAGCAGATAGTCGTACCGTTTTAAGCTTACAGAATGTAAAAGTGTCATCGCGACTTTCGGTGGAAAGTTTACGTGCAAATAAAGGTGAGTGCGTTCACATTATAGGGCCAAATGGGGCAGGGAAATCAACGCTGTTGCTTACCCTTGCGGGCCTTGTTGAAGCTGATGAAGGCGCCGTCATGCTGCTAGGCAAACCAATGAACGATTGGTCGCTGGCAACCCTTGCGAGTGTGCGTACCTTGTTAGCGCAACAAAGCGAAAGTGGTTTTCACTTGTCGGTAAAAGAGTACCTAAGCTTTTATGCAACAGCACAGCAAGATGAACTAATTCCTCCGGTTTTAGAAAAAGCCCTTGAAGTGTCGGGGTTCTTAGACAAAATTGTTACTCAGCTTTCTGGCGGCGAGCGTCAGCGAGTTGAAATTTGTCGTTCGCTTTTGCAAATTTGGCCGCAGCTAGAGCGAGGAGAGGGCATAGCGCTTTTAGACGAGCCTCTACAAGGACTTGATATAAGGCATCAATATGCACTGGCTAGTTTGGTAAAATTCCTTTGCGATCAAAGGAATACCATACTTATGACGTCTCACGATATCGCGCTTAGTGCCAACTATTGCGATAGTTTATGGCTTATGCAAAAAGGTCGCATGGTGGCGTACGGCAAGCCACAAGAGGTGGCCACGCAAACAAACTTAGAAAGTGTGTTTGAATGCCATTTTGCTATAAGCAAGCACGATAACTTTCTAGAAATTCAAGTTTGCGCACCTATTTCCCTAGAATAAATGTGGTAAAGTGCTTTCAGCATTTTTTTAGATTCACATTTTCACATTAGACTGATTAGAAAAAAGCGCTACAGAAGCACTGTTAAGCGCGTTACAGTCTTTTTATTCGAAGTGTCTAGCTTCAATAAATATTTTCAGTAAAACGTTTGCCCTACGTTTTTTTATTCAGGAGAACACCGTTGAGTAATTGGCAAGTAGACAGTTGGAGAAATAAACCTATTCTTCAGCAACCAGAGTACGACGACAAAGTACGTTTAAAAGAAGTAGAGCAAACACTGAGTTCTTATCCACCGCTTGTATTTGCTGCTGAAGCCCGTGAGCTTAGACGCCAGCTAGGTGAAGTCAGCTTGGGTAAAGGCTTTCTATTACAAGGCGGTGACTGCGCGGAGTCGTTTGACGAATTTAATGCACCTAAAATTCGCGATACCTTTAAAGTTATTCTTCAAATGGCCATTGTGCTTACCTTTGCTGGTCGTTGCCCGGTAACCAAGGTTGCCCGTATGGCAGGCCAGTACGCTAAGCCGCGTTCATCAGATTTCGAAACCCGCGATGGCGTGACCTTGCCAAGCTATCGTGGTGATATCATCAACAACTTCGAATTTACCGAAGCGGCCCGTCGACCAGATCCTGACCGTTTGTTGGAAGCCTACCATCGCAGTGCGTCAACACTGAATTTACTTCGCGCGTTCGCACAAGGTGGGTTGGCCGACCTTCACGAGGTTAATCGCTGGAACATGGCGTTCGTTGAAAACAATCCGCTTAAAGAGCGTTATTCTGACATGGCCAACCGTATTCAAGACACCCTTGAGTTTATGGATGTTATTGGCATTAACGCGCAAACCAGCTCTACCCTGCATGAAACCTCGTTATTTACGTCGCACGAAGCATTGCTGTTGAACTATGAGCAGGCGCTAACACGTATCGATACCCTTACCGGTAAGCCTTACGATTGTTCGGCTCACATGGTATGGATTGGCGAGCGTACCCGTCAACTTGACCATGCGCACGTTGAGTTTTTCCGTGGCATTCACAACCCAATTGGTGTGAAAGTAGGGCCAAGTATGCAGGAAGACGAGCTTATTCGTTTAATTGATGCGCTCAACCCGCTAAACGATCCGGGTCGTTTAACGCTTATTACGCGTATGGGCGCCGATAACCTGGCAGATAACTTGCCACGCTTATTGCGTAAAGTTAAAGCTGAAGGCAGACATGTAGTGTGGAGCTCTGACCCGATGCATGGCAACACGTTCTCGGCATCTAGCGGTTATAAAACCCGTAATTTCGATGCAATTTTGAAAGAAATTAAGCAGTTCTTCCAAGCTCACGAAGCAGAAGGTACTCATGCTGGTGGTATTCACCTTGAAATGACAGGTCAGCACGTAACTGAATGTACGGGTGGTGCTTATAAGATTAGCGACGAAGATTTAGCTCAGGCGTACAAAACACAATGCGATCCGCGCTTAAATGCAGACCAAGTGCTTGAAATGGCATTCTTGGTGGCTGATCATTTGCGTAATGCGTAATGCGTAATGCGTAATGCGTAATGCGTAATGTGTAATGCTTAAAGTGACCAACATCGCATTGGCAAGTTGAAGAAACGGCATCATTGAGATGCCGTTTTTTTTTTTACCTAAATTTTACGCGTATATTTGAGGTTAGGTTGATATGCTCATTGTGTTGAAGTAAACACGATTGACCTATGACTCAATTTAAACACGGTTTCTATACGCTTTTTATTATGGCTGTGGCTATTTTAGGGTGTTTAGCACTTAGTAACTGGTTACTGCCGCTTGGCGGTATTCTGCTCATTCTACAGCTTGCGTGTGCCATTGTGGCGTTAACGACCTCAAGGTTTTACGGCTTGCTTGCAGGGGTAGCCGGAGCACTGAGCTTTAATTATTTTTTCACCGAGCCTTTGCACTCATTTCAAATTGCAAAAGTTGAAGACAGCATAAATTTTGTCGTTTTCATCATTGTAGCCATCCTCATTAGCGAGCTTGCTGTCTACGTCAATTCTCAACAACATGCACTACAGGTTGTTAAAACACAATCTAATGTCTTGCGATCTGTGTCACACGATTTGCGTACGCCGCTCTCTACCATTATCGGTTCTGTTGAAACCTATATGACATATCAAGACAAGCTTGATGACATTGAGAGACAGGCACTGTTAAAAGGGGTTCACGATGAAGGTAAACGCCTTTATGTTTACGTTGAGAACCTGCTTCAAGCCACACGAATTGAGCATAACGCGTTAGCGCTAAATTTAACCCATGTAAACCTGACTGCCTTTTTAGCTAACCTTGAAAGTCGTATTAACAGTGGTCGACTAAAAGTGATCAACAACAGTAACAGTCACGGTATAACTGTGTCTGAATCACTCTTTGAACAAGCTTTATTTAACGTAATTGATAATGCCCTTAAATTCAGCGATGACAGTGTATTGCTGATGGTTAGCCACTCTGATGGAGAGTTTGAGTTTGAGATAGCTGATAAAGGCGAAGGGATCAGTGATGAACAGCTACAAGCACCAATACAGCTTTTTCAAACCAGTCGTCGCAGCGATAGTGGAAAAGGCGGCATTGGCTTAGGGCTAAGCGTAGCAGCAGGCATAGTTCACGCCCATGGCGGTGCTATCAAGCTGTCGAATACCACACCAGGCCTTCTCGTCAGTATTACAATTCCAAAAAGGGATTAGCGCAATGAGCCACACCATTCTACTTGTTGAAGATGATGCGAATATTCGTCAGATGCTGAGCATTGCGCTAGGTGCAGAAGGCTACCTTTGTGTTGAAGCTGCTTCGGTTCGAGAAGCCTTGTCATTGTTTAATCAGCATCGTCCTGACCTCGTCATACTCGATTTAGGGTTACCTGATGGTGAGGGGAGTGAAGTACTTAAACGCATTAGAGAATCCAGTCGCCTGCCAGTGCTCGTGTTGTCTGCAAGAGATCAGGAGTTAGACAAAGTCGACCTGTTGTCCCGGGGGGCCAATGACTATGTTAGCAAGCCTTTTGGGATCAGAGAGCTTGTCACCCGGGTGAAAGTACTGCTTAGAGACTTCAATCCTGTGGTTGAGCCCACAACGCCCACACGACAGATTGGCAAGATAGCATTGGATATTACCGAGCGACGGCTGCTCGTTGAAGGCGAAGCTATCGCGCTCGCCCCAAAAGAAGTACAGCTTCTTGACGAGCTTACAAAACAGCCTGGGGCGTTTATTAGTCAGCAGGAATTGTTGAGAAGAATATGGGGTCTACATCACAGTGAAGACACCCACTACATCCGCGTTCTTGTAAGACAGCTAAGAAAGAAGATAGATCCGTTCGAGAAAGATTTAATAGAGACAATGCCTAAACAAGGCTACCGAATAGCGGTTGATAAACCGGAGGCTAATTAATGTCGCACTTTAGTGTAATTGGGCTTGGCAAGTTTGGCTTAACGGCCAGTTTAGAGTTAATTCATATGGGACACACGGTTACAGGAATTGACCAAAGTGAAAAGCTGGTTGAACAGTATGCAGGTGAGTTTACACAGTGCGTTGTGTGTGATGCCAGTGATGAGCGTGCGCTCAAGGAATTAAACTTGTGTCAGAGCGAATCCGTGCTTGTCGCTATTGGCGAGGATATGCAAGCTAGCTTACTGTGTACGTTAGCACTAAAAAACTTGGGCGTAGCCAATATTTGGGTGAAAGCTAATAGCTCTGCTCACCACGCTATTTTATCCAAGCTGGGTGTGTCGAAAATTATTCATCCTGAAGAAGAGATGGGAGCAAGGGTGGCGCAAGCGCTTAACTACCCAATGGTGAATGACTACTTGGGTATAGGGCACGGCGTTTATATCGTTGATGTCATTTTGTCTGATCACTTTTCTTCACAGCGCTTAAAAGACGTGCTGTCCGTCGGTAAGGGGCAAGTCTCTTGTTTGTTAGTTAAGCGAGGTCACCAGCTACATCATAATCCATCGTTAGACTTTGAAGTTACTTCGAAAGATACCGTTATTCTCTGCGGCCATAGAGAGAACCTTGTTAAAATAGCGCCTAGGCTAGCACAATGAACAGATGGGATCCTGGCTACAGACCGATAGAGCGCTCGCCTAAAGGTATCAACAAAATTCAGGTAGGGCCGCCCCTTATTCTCTCTCTAAGCTTTGTGGCGGTGATTTTCTTAGGCACCGTTATCCTAAAATTACCAATGATGACTCATGAGCCTATCTGTTGGCTCCAAAGCCTATTTACTTCCACATCGGCGGTGACAGTAACGGGTCTTGTGGTAGTCGATACCGGATCTGTTTTTACAACTGCTGGACAAGCGGTGATTGCGGTTTTAATTCAGCTGGGGGGCTTAGGGTTGATGACGTTTGCCATCGTCACGCTCATTGCCTTAGGAAGTAAAATAAGTTTCTTGCAGCAATCGGCAGTGAAGGAGGCGTTTAATCAAACAGATTTATCAACGCTTGTATCTACAGCAAAGTCGGTACTGATTTTTGCCTTCTTCGTTGAGTTTGTGGGTTTTTGTATTCTGTCGGCCTACTGGATGCAGGAAAAAGGAGTAAGTGAAGCGTTATTTCACGCGTTTTTTTACACCGTCTCTGCGTTCAACAACGCAGGGTTTGCACTAAGTGGGGATAGTCTTTCCGCCTATGTGGGAGACCCGGTTATCAACATCACTATTTCTGCATTATTTATTATTGGTGGTCTCGGGTTTTCCGTTTGGATAGAGCTTCATAAAAAGCGCAGATGGCAACGCATCTCTGTGTATGCCAAGACAATGATATTGGGTACGCTAATTGTCAATGTAACCGCCTTTTTGCTTATCTTTGTTATTGAAAGTGATAATCCTGCAACCTTGGCGAACCTCGATACTCAAAGCGCATTATGGGCATCATGGTTTCAAGCCGTTACTCCAAGAACAGCCGGCTTTAATACGCTGGATATAGCGTCGTTAGAAGATCCAACAACAGCACTAATGTTGTTGCTAATGTTTATCGGCGGGGGCTCAATGAGTACCGCAAGCGGTATAAAACTGATGACTTTCATCGTTTTGATCATTGCCGCATACAACTATATTCAGCGGGGAGCTGCGCCACGACTCTTTGGCAGAACAATTTCAAACGACACTATCAGCAAAGCGCTAGCGCTTACGATGATTTCCATAGGTATTACGTGGATAGCTATTTTTCTTTTATTAATGTCAGAAAAAGCTGACTTTTTGGATATCGTTTTCGAAGCGGTTTCTGCTCTTGGGACCGTGGGTCTTTCCAGAGGGTTAACTGGCGAGCTGTCAAACAGTGGTGAGTGGATCATTATCTTACTGATGTACGCGGGTAGATTAGGGCCTTTAACATTGGCTTATTTTATTGCCAGCCCTCGAATAAGCCGCATTAAATACCCAGAAGCTAAGCTAGCAATTGGTTAACCTGCAAAAATAGCGGCTCGTTCATCTTCACTTAAAATACCGACGAAGATGGTTTCTCTTCTTAAGTTGGCTGTGCGCTCGTCGTCAGCCAAAAGAAGCGCCTTAAATACGTCTGGTTGATGGCGAGCCTCAATTATTCCTTTCCAAAGGAGGTAGCTTCCATAGCGCATCATTTTGTTGTGATAACGGGTTTCTAATGTTTTTTCGACTTCTTCGAATAGTTCTGGTTGCAACATCAGTTTGTCGGCAATGGCATTATGTATTTTTTTGATACGTTCGTTTACGTCACTTCGACGTTGCTTTCTGGGTCTTGCTAACATAAATCATCGTGTGGTTAGAGTTTACTCATTTTGCCATTAGGGGACGCTGAGTCCCCGTGTGATTGCTAGTCGTCATTTAATAGCGGTTCTACAACAGACTCTAAGCCGTTTAGCTTAATTTCATACATTAAAGCGAGCTGTTCACCAAGCTTGTTTTCTGGAAAGCCTTGCTTGTGAAACCAAACCAAATAGGGCTCAGGTAAATGGAATAAGCGTCTTCCAGCGTATTTGCCAAAGGGCATCACTTGGTTAATAGCGGCTTTGATAAGCGTTGGGTCCATTTACTGACTACCTTTTGCTTTGGAATTTTCGTTGAGGTCTTCATTTTCACGCTGTTGTGCTTGCCATAGTGCTGCGTATTCACCACCTTGCTCAAGCAAGTGAGTGTGTGTCCCTTCCTCTACAATAGTACCGTTTTTAAGTACAAGGATCTTGTCGGCATCAACAATTGTGGACAGTCTATGGGCGATGACTAAACTGGTGTGTCCTTTGGCAGCGTCGCGAAGGGCCGCTAATATCGCACGTTCTGACGTGCTGTCTAACGAGCTAGTGGCTTCATCAAAAATCATGATTGGCGCGCCTTTAAGTAAGGCCCTTGCGATAGATACGCGCTGCTTTTCGCCACCAGAAAGTTTCAGGCCTCGCTCACCTACCGTTGTGTCTAGCTTTTCAGGCAAGCTTTCTACAAATGCTTCAAGATGCGCGAGTTTGATAACTTGTTTAATGTCTTCATCGCTGGCATCAGGGTTACCGTAGCGAATGTTCTCCAGCAAGGTAGTGTTAAACAGCACCGTATCCTGAGGGACAATGCCGATATGTGAACGCAGACTTTGTTGCGTAACCGATGCGATGTCTTTTCCATTTATCGTGATGTCGCCCTGTTGAGGCTCATAAAACCGAAAGAGTAGTTTCATCAGCGTTGATTTTCCTGCGCCGCTTTCACCTACCACCGCTACTTTTGAGCCTGGCGGTACATCAAAGCTTAAGCCGTTAAGTATTTGCCGATTTTCAGTGTATGCAAAATGAACATTGTTAAATTGCAGTGCGGGGTTCGCACAGGTTAATTCTGTAGCGTCGTGGGCATCTTTTATGGCCGGAGTTTGGGCGAGAAGGTCAAACAGCTTATCGATATTCGCGAGGCTCCCTCGAATTTCACGGTACACAAACCCCAAGAAATTTAAGGGCATAAAAATTTGCATGGTGAACGCGTTTATCAAAACAAAGTCACCTATGGTCATCTCGCCATTCATGACGCCAAAGGCGGCGTTTGCCATCATAGATGTCATGGCGATAGCGATAATGGCAGCTTGGCCGCCATTCAATGCAAATAGCGACAAGCGGTTTTTTCTTCGTGCCTTTTCCCATGCAGCTAAATCCGTGTCGTAGCGATTGGCTTCAAAGGATTCGTTGTTAAAGTATTTAACGGTTTCAAAATTTAGCAGGCTGTCTACCGCCCGGGAATTGGTGGTCGAGTCAGCTTCATTCATCTGAGTAACAAAGCGAGTGCGCCAATCCGTCGCTTTCATCGAAAAGCCAATGTAAGCCACCACGCTAACTACAATAATTAACGCGAAAGATACGCCAAACTGAAACAAGAGTAAGCCTACAACAAGAGTGATCTCTAATAGGGTAGGAACAATATTAAACACCATAAAACGCATGAGGAAACTAACGCCGTTGGTACCGCGCTCTATATCTCGTGACAATCCGCCTGTGCGTCGATTTAAATGAAAGCCCAAGTCTAAGTTGTGCAAATGTTTAAAGACTTTTAGTCCAAGGCGGCGCATGGCACGCTCTGTAACCCGCCCAAATAGCGTATCGCGTACTTCGCCGAGCAAAACATTCAGTAAACGCAGTGTTCCGTAGGCAACGATAAGGCTGATAGGTACCGCTAATGCAAGCGTGGTTAGGTCGCCATTTAAGCTATCGACAGTGTATTTCAATACATAGGGTAGGCCGATACTGGCAAGTTTTGCTGCTACTAGGCACAGTAGAGCAAGAAATACACGGTGCTTGAACTCTAGGAGATAAGGCCAAAGCTGCGAGAGGACGTGCCATTTAACAGGTTCGTCGACATTGGTAGGAAAACGGTTTTTTCTCATTTTATAGTGTGCTTTGTTGTTTGTTTTACTGTATTAAGAGCGCGAAGGTTCGGAAAGTAGTTTGATGGAAACCTCGTAATCGGAATTGAGTAAGCTTGCCCATTGGTGATTATTTTCGCCTTTTAAGATACGTTTTGAAATAGGCTAGAGATTAAAATGGTCTTATTTATAGCGATGAATGTGTTTAATTTTGGTTTCACCGCGCGTACACTAGAGGTAGTTTAATTTAGTTACCTTGTTATTTACTTAATGTTTGACTGGCTTTTGTTAGATTGAGAAAGCCGCGCATTGAATGACTAAGCAGCACAGAATTAAGGAGTTAGTTTGTTAGAAGATAGTTTCGGTAGACAGTTTCATTATTTACGTTTGTCAGTGACCGAAGCGTGCAACTTTCGTTGTCAGTACTGTTTGCCAGACGGATATGAAGGCCCGACGAGCGATCAGTTTATGACGCTAAACGAAATTGATACCTTGCTCAAAGCGTTCGCTAAGCTAGGTACGTCGAAAGTGCGCCTAACTGGCGGCGAACCAACGCTGCGAAGAGACTTTCTTGATATTTTACAACTAACAAGTATTACGCCTGGTATCGAACGTGTAGCGATGACAACACACGGAGCGCGAATGGAAAAGTTTGCGCATCAGTGGAAAGAAGCAGGGTTAGACCAAGTAAATGTAAGTATTGACAGTTTAGATCCCCGTCAGTTTGCCGCTATAACAGGACAAGACAAGCTTAAAGCTGTACTTCGAGGGTTAGACGCAGCGATTGATGCCGGCTTAGACGTGAAAGTGAACTCTGTCTTACTCAACGATTTTTCAGATAGCCGTCTTCATAGGTTTCTTGCTTGGCTAAAAGATATGCCAGTAACGCTCCGTTTTATAGAATTAATGGAAACAGGCGACTTAAACCAGTTTTTCAATAAGCAACATCAAAGTGGTACGCCGCTAAAAAGTACGTTGTTAGAAATGGGCTGGCAGCCTTTGTTGCGTAGAAAAGATGCGGGGCCAGCGCAAGAGTTTTACCACCCCGACTATGCCGGTAAAATTGGCTTAATCATGCCTTACAGCAAAGATTTTTGTAAAACCTGTAATCGACTACGTGTTTCTGCCCCAGGAAAGCTACACCTATGCTTGTTTAGCGAAAATGGGATAGACATGAGACATCTTCTTGCTACTGGAAATGTAGATGAAGTGGTCGCTTTTTTACAAGATGTGCTCGGTCAAAAACACGAAACACACTATTTGCATGAAGGTAAAACAGGGGCAACCAAGCACCTTGCCATGCTGGGAGGCTAGTTAATTGGCTCTACGTTTAAGGAAAATGTAGGGCAAAATAAATACATCGAATAAGTTTGGTTTGTTGTAAAAATGAGCTATATTCAGCGGTGTAAGTATATTAAAAATAATAACGATAAAGGAAGTATATGCATATCAAGGACAGTGCGCGTCTTTCCTACCACTATATCACCGAACGAGACGCCGACTTTTTGTGGGAGCTCGACCAAGACGAGCTTGTTATGAAGTTTATTAACGGTGGCAAGAAATCCTCAAAAGAAGATATTCGGGAAATCTTTGTTCCTCGTTTCCAAGCCTACTCTAACCCAGCTCTAGGGTGGGGGCTCTGGCGCGTAGAAACGTTAGCTGAAAAAGAAAGCATTGGTTGGATTTTAGTTCGTCCCTTTGGTTTTTTTACTCAACACCCCGAAAGTGACAATATGGAACTAGGGTGGCGTTTTAAGCGCCATACGTGGGGCCAAGGCTATGCAACAGAAGCCGCACAAGCCGTGAAAGAAGCTTTGTACGATATTGGTGTTGACAAGTTTTCTGCCATTGCGAATCCGCAAAATAGTGCGTCTATTAATATAATGAAAAAGCTGGGAATGACGTTTAGTCACGAGCTTGAGTATAAAGACAAACTCTATCACGAGACAGTGGTCGTCTATTCTAATTGAGTCAGAAGGTAAAAGAGGGGAATGACTGACGTTATCATTCGCTTTTTAGAATGCTTTTTACATTCTCGTAGCGAGAATATTGATCTTCAGACAACGCTGCCGACTCGAGTGTTTCTCTGCATTTTTTGATGGCCAAAAGGGTACTAGGAAGCATAGGAGCGTTCGCTTTTCTGGCCCTTACTATTGCTTGGAGGTAATTAAGCGCGATAGAAGGGTTTTTTGGCATAACTTGAAATGCTTGAGCGAAAGTTGTGTAAGATTGCTCTAAATTTCCTCGTTTATACTGTGCAACGGCGGTGTTATTGAGCACTTTAGGGCTGAGCGAAATTGTTTCTTTTTCTTTTTTCTCTTGTTTTAAATAGGTCGCCACGAGATTGAGTTCGTCATTCGTCTCATTGTGCCTTGATGAAATGGCGTCCAAAATTGCAATAGACTCTTTTTTCATCCCCACTTCGTGAAGGGCTTTTGCTCTATCAAGCAGCGCTTCGGTAGAGTGGTGTTGGGCATGATCGGTATGAAAGTCTGACAAGAGCATCTGTGCCTTGACTGTATCGTCTTTCAAATAGTGGAGACGTGCGTCGATGACCGTTAGTTCATCGTTCAATAGCGCTTTTGGATGAGCCCTTTTCAACTGCCGCAAGAATTCACTGGTTTGTTTGACTATGCTATTTACGTGCTCGGGCTCAGATGTCATGGCAAAATCAACGCCTGCTCTCGCTGCAGTTAGATAAATATCTGGTTTATCGTGAATTGAGTTTTTTGCGTAGCGCACAACTTTTTTAGCACTGTTAAACTGACTCTCGTAATCGTGAGTGATACGCGCAAGGTTTATTGCGATCTGGTGCCTAGGGATGTTCTGAGGAGAAATATTGCATGCTAGTGACGTGCATTCTAGCGCGTCTTCAAACGCTGATCGCTTGATCTGTAATTTGGCGAGTAAGTCGTAAGCTTCTAATGCAGAGTCAGGGCGCAAAGCCAGTTGGATAACTTCTCTCTCGGCGTCGTCTAGTTCATTGAGTGCAAGCAGGCATTTTGCTATCCCCATTTTTGCCCAGCTAAAATCTTGAACGTTAATTATCGACTCAAAGAAGGCTACTGCCTCTTGATACCTTTCGGTGAAAATAAGTAAGTCGCCTTTAATCTTCATCGCAAGAGGAAAGTGCTCAGCGTGTTCAGGCTGTAATAAAAAAAACTCAATTTCGGCCAAGGCTTTTTCGTAGTCTTTTTTATCCATGAACGCGTAAATATTCTTAAGCGCTTTCTTTCTGGCTAAAACTCTGGAAAGTCGACGGTCTAGCTCGTTCACCGAAAAGGGCTTGGCAATAAATTCGTCGGGCTGTAATTCGATAATGGCATGGACGACATCTGCTGATGTATCTGCACTGGTAAAGATAAATGCACTGGTGAGAGGCAATAAGTAAGAATCGTTTAACTGCTCAAGTAAAAAATAACCACCTTGCTCAGAGCGTAAATTATAAGAGCAAATAACGGCATCATAATTGTGTTCTTGCAGAGCTGAAAGGGCATGAGAGGGTCTATCGACATAGTCCATATTCTTGAAACCTAACTGCTCGAGGGCGTAGTGCATATGGCTTTTTGCCAGCACCTGATCTTCAGCAATTAACAACTTAGTATTTCTAGCTAAGTGTAGTTTCATCAATTAGTAGCCTCTGAAACATGAGAACCCTCACTTCTCTTACCATATCATGGTAAGTACACCTTAAGTATAGTTCTTTATGAAGACTACCGCATAATGGAAGCTGCTCGTAGCTGAATTTCAGTACTGTTTAATAATAATGATTGCTGAATTTGGTGTAGGAGTAGCCAAAATGCTTTAACGTGACAACGACTAAGACAGAGTTACACTGCTGTGTTTCTAAAGATTGATACATTGAGAGGAGTGGTGGACGCTACTGGGCTTGAACCAGTGACCCTCGCCTTGTAAGGGCGATGCTCTCCCAACTGAGCTAAGCGTCCGTATTTTGGATTTCACTGTTTAACCACGGTGAGGAAGTGGTGGACGCTACTGGGCTTGAACCAGTGACCCTCGCCTTGTAAGGGCGATGCTCTCCCAACTGAGCTAAGCGTCCATATTTTGATTTCACTGTTTAACCACGGTGAGGAAGTGGTGGACGCTACTGGGCTTGAACCAGTGACCCTCGCCTTGTAAGGGCGATGCTCTCCCAACTGAGCTAAGCGTCCATATTTTAGATTTCACTGTTTAACCACGGCGAAGAAGTGGTGGACGCTACTGGGCTTGAACCAGTGACCCTCGCCTTGTAAGGGCGATGCTCTCCCAACTGAGCTAAGCGTCCATATTTCTTTAAAGCTTGCCTAAGCAAGTGGGGCGGTATTATAGAGTCGGTTCCGTTAGTGTCAACAATAAAATTAAAGAAAAATGACTGTATGCCCGAATTTTAGACACTCTGCCTGCAACTTAACTAAATTGATGAAAAGAACAGCGTTTTTTTAATGTCGTTTTGAATTCTTCTATATCCAAAAACTACAGCGTGGGTTTTTTGCATCGGTTGGAATTGGATTGGAATTGGACAGACACTTATTTAGCTCGACCAAAATAAGTGGATGGGAATTGAATTGGGGGATTGGAATTGGACAGACACTTATTTAGCTCGACCAAAATAAGTGAACGCGGAAGTGCTAGGTCTTAATACAAACTCATAATGGACACACACTAAGTCGTAATAATGAAAATGTGGACACCCACTTACTTATCGAAGAAAGGAAAGCGTAGTGGACACACACTCATTCATTTTAAAGAAGAAGTGGCAAGCTAGGTGGAAGCGCAAAGTGGACACCCACTCAGTTTTTCCAGTTGAGCGCTAGTAAAGCTAAACAAATAAAAGCGGCTCTTATATTTATGCTTGTATTACCAAGTGGGTTGTTACTTATAAAAACACAATGAAAAAACAAAGGAGGAAAAAGAAGAAGGGACCAGCGCTCATGTTAGCCCGATAGCGTTCGTGAAGAATCTTTCTTATTCAAACCACCTGCTCTTTTTGGACACCCACTTACTTTTCAAGCAATTACTCGTTCCGGCAATCTTTGAACGTGGGACTGTTATGAAATACCCCTGAGTGTGTGTCCACTTAAGCAAAAAAATCTAAAAAGTGAGTTTCAACAAAAAGTGTCTGTCCACTTTCTTTCACTTTCTTTTCCCTTCTATTCTCATCTTACTTTTGAAGTCGCGCGGACACTGGTAGAATGCGCCCATCTTTAGAAATACATTAACATTAGAGAGTGACCATGTCGGTTGTTACACGATTTGCACCCAGCCCAACAGGCTATCTTCACGTTGGTGGCGCACGAACTGCGCTTTATTCTTGGCTTCTTGCTAAAAGCAAAGGCGGCGAGTTTGTTCTTCGCATTGAAGATACAGATATCGAGCGTTCAACTGAAGAAGCTAAGCAGGCCATTCTAGACGGAATGCAATGGTTAGGTTTAACTTGGGATACGGGTCCAATTTATCAGACTGAGCGTTTCCATAGATATAAAGAACTCATTCAGCAGCTTTTGGATGAAGGTAAAGCGTATAAATGCTTTATGAGCTCTGAAGAGTTAGATGCAATTCGTGAAGCGCAAAAAGAACGTGGTGAGAAGCCTCGTTACCCAGGTACGTGGAGAGACCGAACGGATCACCCAGAAGGTCAGCCTTTTGTTATCCGCTTCAAAAACCCTCTAGAAGGCAAAGTGGTAATTAATGATCACGTTCGCGGAAAAATCGAGATTAGCAATACTGAGCTAGACGATCTTATTATTCAGCGCTCTGACGGTACCCCTACATATAACTTCTGTGTAGTTGTTGATGATTGGGATATGGGTATTACTCACGTAGTTCGTGGTGAAGACCATATTAATAACACGCCACGTCAAATCAATATTCTTGAAGCGCTTGGTGCACCTGTTCCAGAATATGCTCACGTTTCTATGATTTTGGGTGATGACGGCAAGAAGTTATCTAAGCGTCATGGCGCTGTAAGCGTGATGCAATATCGCGATGATGGTTTCCTACCGCAAGCTGTGCTTAATTACCTTGTTAGGTTGGGGTGGTCTCACGGCGACCAAGAAATTTTCTCAGTTGATGAAATGATTGAGAAATTCAGCTTAGATGCCATTGGGCAATCTGCATCGGCATTTAACACAGAAAAGCTAATCTGGTTGAATCAACACTACATTAAGACATTACCGGCAAGTGAAGTTGCGTCACACGCTAAATGGCACTTTGAAGAGTTGAATGTTGATTTAACGACAGGCCCAGCGCTTGAATCTATAATTGCTATTCAGGCCGATAGAGTAAAAACGCTTAAAGAATTAGCTGAGATTTCTACGTACTTTTATCAAGACTATGAAGATTTTGATGCCAACGCAGCAAAAAAACACCTTCGCCCAGTCGCTCGCGGCCCATTAGAGCTTGCTAAAGATAAATTAATGGCAATTGAAGAGTGGAACCCAGAAAATATTCAGGCTGCTATAAATAGTACAGCCGAAGAATTGGAAGTGGGCATGGGTAAAGTAGGTATGCCGCTGCGTGTAGCTGTAACAGGTGGTGGTAATTCACCGTCGTTAGATATCACGTTGAATCTTATCTCAAAAGAGAAAATTGGCGAGAGAATCGACAAAGCGCTTACTTTTATAGCAAACAGAGAAAATTCATAAAAAAAGCGTTGACATGACAGGGGGGGATGCCTAGAATGCGCCCCGCTGTCACGGAACAGTCACACAAAACGACTGGTACCATGATGGGGCCATAGCTCAGCTGGGAGAGCGCCTGCATGGCATGCAGGAGGTCGGCGGTTCGATCCCGCCTGGCTCCACCAAGTCACATTGAGATGTGGTTTGATATAGGCTGAAGTTGTTAACGCAGCTTCGGACTGAAAATTCGAAAGTTTAGTTTCGAAGAAAGAATTCAGTCCCCTTCGTCTAGAGGCCTAGGACACCGCCCTTTCACGGCGGTAACAGGGGTTCGAATCCCCTAGGGGACGCCATTTTGTCGCGTCACAGTCGATTAAAACTGTGAAATAGGCTGGAGTTGATTACTCAACTTCTGACTGGAAGTTTCGGTAGGCATAAGCTCGGTTAACGCTGTCTTATACTCACAGAAATTTGGTGAAGTACATCTTCACTAAAAGATTTTCAGTCCCCTTCGTCTAGAGGCCTAGGACACCGCCCTTTCACGGCGGTAACAGGGGTTCGAATCCCCTAGGGGACGCCATTTTATCGCGTCATAGTCGATTAAAACTGTGAAATAGGCTGGAGTTGATTATTCAACTTCTGACTGAAAGTTTCGGTAAGGATAAGCTCGGTTAACGCTGTCTTATACTTACAGAAATTTGGTGAAGTACATCTTCACTAAAAGATTTTCAGTCCCCTTCGTCTAGAGGCCTAGGACACCGCCCTTTCACGGCGGTAACAGGGGTTCGAATCCCCTAGGGGACGCCATTTTATCGCGTCACAGTCGATTAAAACTGTGAAATAGGCTGGAGTTGATTACTCAACTTCTGACTGAAAATTTCGGTAGGGATAAGCTCGGTAACGCTGTCTTATGCTCACAGAAATTTAGTGAAGTACATCTTCACTATAAGATTTTCAGTCCCCTTCGTCTAGAGGCCTAGGACACCGCCCTTTCACGGCGGTAACAGGGGTTCGAATCCCCTAGGGGACGCCATATCGAAAAAACCAGCCATCCGGCTGGTTTTTTTGTTTCTGGCTTAAAACTTTGTGGACAGACACTACAATTAAATCTGTAAGCAAATAGATGCAAAGCCATCTTAAGAAAGCTTCAGTGGACAGACACTCTTCTTTCCCTCTTTAAACCACCTACCTAGACATACACCGATCATTTTCATCGGAATTTGCAATTCTTACCAAAGAGGCGTCAACGCCTTCGCGCAAGTACTTTTCAGAGGTTCAATGCGTAAAGAACTCATGTCACAACCCTTTAAGAAACTTTTGTGTGATAGATACGTGAGCTTGTTGAACTGTTATGATCTAAAAAATACAAAAGAGGTGTTATATGCAGAATTATCCAATTGGAACTCCTGGTGAGCCGTGGGGCGAAGAAGAAAAAGCCCAATGGAAAGCACAGCAGACTGTGAAAAGAAGTTATCAGGAAGAAGTACTTAATAAACTCTTCAACATCATCCCTGAAGGCTTTGAGTTAAAGCAGTATGGCGCACTTCCTTACGATACAGCGCGTTACCCACTATATGTTGTCATTCCCAAGAGTTTTGACGCTGAAAAGCCGTCTGCACTCGTTACAGGCGGTGTTCACGGCTACGAAACCAGTGGTGTGCAAGGTGCGCTACAATTTATTGAAACAAAGCTGTCGGAATATGCTGACCACGTAAATATTGTCGTTGTGCCATGTGTAAGTCCCTGGGGCTACGAAACCATAAATCGATGGAATCCGCTGGCGTTAGATCCAAATCGCTCATTTTACAGTGATTCTCCTGCACCAGAGTCTGCTCAGCTTATGCAATTAGTATCTGATTTAGCGTTACCTTTTACGCTTCATATTGATTTGCATGAAACGACAGATACCGACAATAGTGAGTTTAGACCAGCACTGGCTGCGCGGGATGGGGTGACCCATGATAACTGGAACATTCCAGATGGTTTCTATACGGTTGCTAATACTCCAAGCCCACAAATAGAGTTTCAAAAAGCAGTTATTGATGCCGTGAAAAAAGTAACGCATATCGCGCCTGCCGATGAAAACGGAAAGATTATCGGTGCAGATGTGGTGAGTGAAGGTGTAATTTGCTACGACAAGAAGGCGTTGTATCTTTGTGGAGGTATGACAGATGCTAAGTATGTCACAACTACAGAAGTCTATCCTGATAGTAATAACGCGACACCCGAAAACTGTAACGATGCTCAGGTGGCCGCAATTTGCGCTGCACTCGATTATTTCAAATAGACGCTTGAACGTTTAGACGTCTAGATGTATATTTAAGCCTCTTTTTTAGGAGGCTCTTTGTGTTTACTTATTCTGCGGTTATTTACGACGGTAAAAAGCAAAATTTAGTGAGATATGACTGTGGGACAGACACTGAGTTTTCCTCATATCTTGAAGCGCGCTTTGGTTGTCACGTTTGTTTGTGGTCTAACAAAGAGCTATCTGAAGCTACAATGTCGGCTATCTCGGCTTCGCAAGAACAAAGTAAAGAAAAGCGGTTTGGATAAAACAAAAGCTTTATGAACTTAATATCTCCATGTGTTGCCACGTGCAAATTGACCGAAGAAGACATTTGCATTGGGTGTAAACGTACGATTGAAGAAATTATAAATTGGCGGACATACACAGATAATCAAAAAAAGGCAGTATTGATTCGCCTTGAAAATTTAGAAAAGGAAGCCGCTAGCCAGTCACAGCTTCGTAAATAGGCTGAATGCGGATTTCTATCAAAATTTCTCTATAAACGGACAGACACACAAGCTTTCTCCATTCGTACAAAATTAGAAGCCAGCATCATTCCCACATGAATTAAAGTGTTCAGCGGACAGACACTTACTAAATTTAAACAGCTGCAACCTAAAATAACCTCAAATACACCTTAAATAGACAGCCACAGAAGTTGAAAAACTAAGCATCAAATCCTGGCTGATATAAGTGCTTTTTGCTAAACTCCCGCGCCAATTTTATGTTCAATTAATCTGAGACGTTTGCAATGAAAGTAATGCTTGCCCCTATGGAGGGCGTTGTCGACCACTTAATGAGAGATATGCTCACTCGCGTGGGTGGTTTCGATCAGTGCGTTACTGAATTTGTAAGAGTGGTCGATCAAAAGTTACCAAAGAAAACGTTTTATAGACTTTGCCCTGAGCTTCACAATGGCGGCAAAACTCCGTCAGGAGTGCCTGTCCGAGTCCAATTATTAGGGCAACATCCACAGTGGCTTGCAGAGAATGCACAAACAGCGATAGAGCTGGGCTCTCCTGGTGTTGACCTAAATTTTGGTTGCCCTGCTAAAACAGTTAATAAGAGTAAGGGCGGGGCGGTGTTGTTGAAAGAGACCCAAACCCTTTACGACATTGTGAAAGCTGTAAGGGACGCTGTTCCAGCAGAAATTCCAGTTTCAGCCAAAATCAGACTAGGTTTTGAAGACAAGTCTTTAGCTATCGACAATGCAATTGCAATTACGGAAGCAGGCGCCTCTGAACTCGTTGTTCATGCACGAACCAAAACAGAAGGTTATAAGCCGCCGGCTTATTGGGACTGGATAGCGAAGATAAAGCAACACACCGATATTCCACTCGTTGCAAATGGTGAAATTTGGAACGCTGAAGACGCTAAGCGCTGTCAAAGCCAATCTGAGTGTACTAACTTAATGATAGGACGAGGTGCATTAGCAATGCCTAATCTGGCGCTGAGTATTAAAGAGGGCGTAGCACCTATGCAATGGTCTGAACTGGCTGCATTGCTGATACAGTACTCTGGCTACGAAATTTTTGGTGACAAGGGCAAATATTACCCCAATCGAATTAAGCAATGGTGCGGCTATCTGAAAAGACAATACGCTGAAGCTGAAGTTCTATTCAACGACATAAGGCGCCTTACAAAATCTCAGGACATTGTTGATGTGCTTGCGCGCCAAGCCAATATTTGACCAAGCATCTTTGCAATGTCGCTTGAGGTTCAAGACAAATACCTTTGGGCATTTGCAACGTTCGGACGACATGTTCTTTGGCAACATCTGGCGAAATTCTCCATCATTTCTGGGCAACCGACTGGCCCCGTAAATAGTGTTTCAAAATTACTGGTTACTAGCTGCCAGTTCTCTTTTGTCATTCCAAGCTTACTTAGCAAGCTGTTAGGAAGCTTTGGGACTTTGCAGGTATCGTTATTAATCTCCGCATTCATCGTATCAGTGATAAGCTGCAAATAATCGGTAAATGCGAAGGGCAACGGCACTGTGTTCTTGTGGTGACTATCGCTAAAGGGCATCAAAAACTTAGGCGTTTTATTCGAGCGTTTGGCATTCAACCGATATTGGATACTAGTATGGTGAGAGTTGCTTAGCGTCGTCGCTATTTTTGCTCGAATGGGATTTAAATCGACGTAAGCCATTACACTGGCCAGTGCTTTCTCATCGAGTATAGCTTGTGACCTAAACCTTCTTTCCCAGAAATAGCCCTTACATTCATCTTCTTTGTTAGCTCTTCGAGCAATATATTCATTGAGCATACGCATAAACCAGCTGATGCTTTGAAGTCGCTCTCGATATAAAACAGATAATGATTTCAATTCAGCAAGTTCTTCTGACGTTACAGAATCAAAGTTTTCTAAATATCGCTGCACTACGGGCGGGCATTTATAAAACATCCTCCACCGAAGCAAGACCTCATCCATCGTCCAGCCTTCAGCTCTGCCTTTTGCTATATGCAATACCACATGAATGTGATTGTGCATAACAGAGTATGCGCACAAGTCGATGGCAAAAGCCTGCGAGAGCTTATGGAGCCTGTCTTGAATCCACTTCCTTCTATGCTCGTAGTTAATGCCAGTGCGAGCATCGCGACCACAAAGGTAAGATTGCCTCACGCAGCGAGAAATACAGTGGTAATAAGGCGTAACATCGGTGTTTATCTGTTTGTAACGAGGTAAAGGCATATCCGTATCCCATAGTTATTTATTAGCATTATGAGATTTACCGCGTCAATTTTAAGTGGTCTTTGGGACAGTTTTAGGGACGGTTATTTCTCATGAGTGCTCTTTCAATCAAATCTCAGAACTGGCAATCGTGGACAGACACTCGAATTTCATAACGGATAGACGTCAATCGTTAGGTCAATTTGACCCAAAAGAAAAAGGACAGACACCCTTATTCACCGGGTGTCTGTCCTTTCTAATTTCCTTATTGCAAAAACGCCTCTACTAGCTAGAGAACTAAGCAAAAATACTAACGAGTGTCTGTCCCTAACAATTTAATTCAAAGGGCAAATTATACAAACACGTCAACCCTAGAACCCACACGCCCATCGCTAGCGCTTGAGGTCTTTTGTGTGCTCTGGGGCTGAGACTCGCGACTTTCTTGCACATTACGCGGCTCAACCTGTTGAGTAGGTCGCTGAGGCGATTCTATGACAGTGGAAACAGGAGACGAATTAACAGAAGAAACGTCCATAAACAAACCTCGTATTTAAAAAATCACTCAATAAGATTAGCACAATTATTGAGCGCTAAGAATTAAACTTCTTAAGTGTCTGTCCATAAAATTAGCGATCAAAGGCTGTGCCTCAGCATTGGGATGTATACCATCGTTTTGCATCAAGTCCTTATTTAGCGCTATTTCTTCAAGGAAAAAGGGGATCTTTTGCACGTCCTGAGTTTCCGCTACTTTATTGAAGTTTTGAGTAAACATCTGTGTGTAGCGTTTGCCGTAATTAGAAGGAATTTGCATTTCTTGCAGAAACACGACGGCATTACTCTCCTTCGCAACACTGACGAGAGAATCTAAATTATCCCTAATCTTACCGATATTATGGCCCTGAAGGCCGTCATTACCGCCAAGTTCAATTAATACATGGGTAGGGTTGTGCTGCTCTAATAAACGGGGAAATCGCGCTAAACCACCGTCAGTAGTCTCTCCGCTTACCGCAGCATTTACAATATCAATCGGAATGTTGTCGTCTTGCCACATCTTTTGTAACAAACTGACCCAACCCTCATGTTGCTGTAATCCATAAGCCGCGGATAAACTGTCACCTAAAATAAGTAAAACCGCATTTTCGCTTGTGTCGCTCTGCTCGGCTTGATCTGATAGCGCTTGAAAGGGTATTAAAAGAATAAGTAAAAAAGCGAACAAATAACGAAATTTAACAAACACGAATTGATGACCTCTTATGATAAAAGCTAATGCTGTAACCAAAGTAGTGGATACGAGTGAAGGTTCACTGCAGATCCTTCGTCCTATTTCTTTTGAAGTCAAGTCTGGTGAGTCCGTTGCCGTTATTGGTGCGTCAGGCTCGGGTAAGTCAACCCTATTGGGTTTGTTGGCAGGGCTCGACCAAGTTACAGAAGGAGAAATTTTCTTAGATGGCGAAGCACTTCATAGCATGAATGAAGAAGAGCGCGCTATTTTAAGAGGAAATAAAGTAGGCTTCATTTTCCAAAGCTTTATGTTAGTTCAAAGCTTAACAGCCTTAGAAAACGTGATGCTACCGGCAGAAATTGCAGGGCTTGATAACCCAAAGGCACTAGCTTTGGATATTCTAGAGCAAGTCGGTTTGAAACATCGCGCGCATCATTTCCCTAATCAGTTATCGGGGGGCGAGCAGCAGCGCGTTGCCATCGCGCGAGCATTTATTACCTCTCCCAAAATTCTTTTCGCCGATGAGCCTACCGGCAATCTAGACGCCAAAAATAGTGAAAAAATCGAAGCGCTGTTGTTCGAGATGAATAGAGAAAAAGGCACAACTCTCGTACTCGTAACTCATGATAACGAGCTTGCGGAACATTGTGACAGGCAACTCACTATGAATGCTGGAGAACTCATTGAAACAACCGGCGCGAACACGATGAATAAAAAAGAGGCAGTTTAGATGTCGACGTCTTTTAATTTAGCTTGGCGGCTTTTCAAGCATGAGGCTAGACGTGGTGAACTGACCATCATATTGCTGGCCATTGTGCTATCTGTGGCCGCCGTATTGTCGTTGTCACTTTTTAGCGAGCGTTTACAGGGCGCACTAAAGTCTCGCTCTGCAGCATTTATTGCAGCAGATGCTCAACTTCGTTCAGATGACCCTATAAACGAGGAGTGGTTAGCTAGAGCCCAAGAAGAGGGCCTTGCGACGGCAAAGCAGGTGGCAACACGCTCGATGGTATTTAAAGGCGACGAGATGTCGCTTGTCGATTTACGCGCTGTGAATAACGCTTATCCGCTGAAAGGAACAGTCAGTATTACTGACCAGCCGTTTGGGGAAAAACGTACTACCGCGGAATTACCGCAATCTGGCGAAGCCTGGGTACAGTCTCGGCTCTTTCAAAGCTTAGGACTTTCTATTGGCGATAGTATTGAAATTGGCGATGGCACGTTTGTCGTCACCCATGTGCTGGTGGATATTCCAGATGCTGGCTTTAGTGTGTTTAATACCGACCCCATTGCGCTCATTAACCTAGATGACTTGGAGCAAACTGCGATAACCGGGCCTGGGAGCCGCGCTCGTTATGTGGGCTTTTTTGCCGGTGATGCCGGTGACATAGAAAACTTCAATACCTGGTTATTGCCCCAATTAAACGATGATCTACACTCGTGGCGGACAGTCGAAGATGACGAGTCAGCGATAGGGCGTTCTGTCGCCAGTGCTGAGCGCTATTTTCTGTTGGCAAGCTTGTTAGCAATAGTATTAGCGGCAGTCTCCATTGCCGTTGCTGCTCAGCGTTATGCTCAGCGACACTTTGACCCGGTCGCAATAATGAAAACCTTGGGTGCAACCAGCAGCACTATCCGAAAAGTCTATTTGTTCCAAATTTTATTTATCACTGGGCTGGGCATTTTTATCGGCCTTGTTATTGGTTTTATCGGCCAGCAAGTGGTGGTTTCACTTGTAGCGGATAAAGTGGATGTGTCCCTCGACGTATGGCATTGGCGCCCGCTTTTAATCGCCGTAGCTACAGGCGCTACCTGCGCTTTGCTCTTTTCCTTGTACCCACTCTTACAGCTGTTTTCAGTCCCCCCGCTTCGCGTATTGAGAAAGGATATCTCGGCAAATCTACGCTCAAGAAGCATCCAGTTCGTGGCTTCTGGAGGCGCGATATTTTTACTGATGTGGATGTATAGCCGTGATTTGAAAATTAGCGCTATTCTTTTTGTGTCTGGCGCTGCCCTGGTGCTTGGATTGCTTGGTGCTACGTATATCTTAATTGCTGTGGGACGCAAGTTGGGCAGTGGAAGAATGGGGGCGTGGCAGTTGGCATGGGCACGTATTAAGAGACGTGCAATGGACAACAGTGTGCAGCTTATTAGCTTTTCCGTCACCATTATGTTGCTTTTAGTGGTGCTGGTAATGCGCAACGATATGGTTTCACAATGGCGCTCGCAATTGCCAGAAGGTACACCGAATTACTTCTTAATTAACATTACGCCGGATATTCAACCCGAGTTGGACAGACACTTCGCTGACAATGGCGTAAAAATTGAAGAGTTTTATCCTGTCATTCGAGGCCGATTTGTTTCGGTAAATGGAGAAGGGGTAAACACCGAGGTTTCTAAAGAAGATGAGCCGAATCGAGAAGGCCGAAGAGGTTTAGGCAGAGAAGCAAACCTAACTTGGAGCAACGCGCTTCAAAAAGAAAACGAGGTCATTGACGGGAACTGGCATGGCGATGAGGATAAACAATACAGCGAAGGATGGTTCCCGGTTTCCGTTGAAGAAGGCGTTGCAGAAAGGTTGAACATTAAAATGGGCGATCGGCTTACTTTTAATGTGGGAAGCGAGATTGTCGAAACGAAAGTAACGAGTATTCGTACTGTGAATTGGCAGACTATGCAGCCTAACTTTTTCTTCGTTATTCACCCTGAGGCAATGGCCGCATTTAGCCCAACTTATATTACTAGTTTCTACCTTCCTACCGAGAGAAAGGCAGAGTTAACTAACCTACTTAAACCGTTTGCATCAATAACTATGTTCGACGTTGATGCTCGAATTAATCAGTTGCGAGAGATTGTGGATCAGGTGTCTGTTGCCGTTGAATTTATTTTGGTGCTGGTATTGTTAGCGGGCAGTCTGGTATTGATTGCACAAGTACAGGCGAGCATGGATGAACGCAGACAGGAAATAGCGATACTTCGAACGCTCGGTGCAAAGGGGGCGTTGATAAGAAAAAGTGTTATTTTTGAGTTTGTTATCATTGGTGTAGTAGCAGGCTTTATGGCAGCGATGGCCAATGAGTTGAGCCTTTATTTACTTCAAACCTCTGTATTCCAAATGGAAGCAAGCTTACACCCTGAATACTGGGCAATAGCGCCAAGCGTTGGCGCTGTCGTTGTAGGCATACTAGGTGCGTTTGGATGCTGGCGTTTACTTACGCTTAATACCGGTCAGATGCTGCGGAACATGGTTTAGGTATTCTTGTGTTAGTTTAAAATGCGCTTTAATACAAAACGGACAGACACTTAAATAAGCGCCGTTTAAATTTGATGAAGTGGACAGACACTCATTGGCACTGAGTGTCTGTCCACTGCGAAGATTATGTTCACTGTAACGCTTACCGCAAAGTTCCCTAATCACGAAAGAATGGTTTTCGCTAAGAGTTTAAGAAGTACTCTGGTTTGAGAGTGGATAGAAGTTTTTGAATTTTGTGATTGAGCCGAGTGCCCAGCAATACTGCTGCGCAATAAATGTGGACACACACTTGCTTAGCAATTCAAGTGTCTGTCCACAAAGTACATAACGAATTTTAGTAATTCTATTAAGCGCGATATATCTCACTTAACGCCTTGTCGATAGAAGGGAATTCGAAACTGAAGCCGGCAGTAGTAAGCTTTTGAGGAATGACTCTCTGCCCCTCAAGTATCATCGTCGATGATTCGCCCATGGCGACTTTCATAACAAAGCCCGGGACATTGAACAGGCAAGGCCGGCTAAGTGATTTTGCGAGCGCTTTAGAGAACTCCTTGTTCGTGACTGGTTCCGGTGCCGTTAAATTAAATGCACCAGAACATGCGCTATTTTCTAGCAAGAATGAGATAGCTCGCACCATGTCTTGTAAGTGGATCCAAGCCAAATACTGACTTCCACTCCCAAGTGTACCTCCGCCCCCTAATTTAAACGGTAGTGCCATTTTCCCTAGTGCGCCACCTTTTTCGGTGAGAACAACACCAGTTCGAAGCGTTACTACACGAGTCTTAGCTTGATCTACACTTTGGGCGATGGCCTCCCATTTAGCACACAGTTCATGGGTGAACTCGTTATGAGGAGAGGTTTCTTCAGTTACAATCTTGTCTCCGTGATTGCCGTAGTAACCAATCGCAGAGCCCGATAAGAAAACGGACGGAGGCGTATCACAGCTATTTATTTTTGAGACAAGCTCAGAAGTGATATCCCAGCGACTATCGCAAATCTTTTTCTTTTGAGTGTCTGTCCAGCGCTTATCGGCGATAGGCTCGCCAGCTAAATTAATTACTGCGTCGAAACTTTCAAAATTTTCTATCGAAGAAACGTTCTCGACGATTTTGACGTTATCCCCCAATTTGCTCTTTGCCTTTGCAAAGCCGCGAGAAATCACCGTGAATTCATGTTCTCGAGAATATTGACGAATAAATTCGCTACCTATCAGCCCTGTTCCACCGGTCAAAAGAATGTTCACAATTAGCTCCTCGAGGTATGACCTTATCCCGTTTTATTACAAGATAGTGTCAGGGACACGGAATCAGAAAATCTAAGGGCATGTGGCTTATCGACCTCAACCTCAGCGTAGCGTACCGAAGAATGTTCCGCGGCAATGCTTAGCACATCGGCGGTAAGTTTTTCCAGTAGAGAAAAGCGGTTGTCTTCTACAAGCTTGATGATTGCCTTTGTGATCGTTTTGTAGTTAAGCGCATCACTCATATCGTCGGTGTTAGTCGCTTTTTCTGCGTCATAATCAATTTTCACGTTAACAACAACGTCCTGCTTGTTTTTTATTTCATCTTCATTGATGCCAATGTATGTGCGTAGTCTTAGGTTTTTAATTTTAATAGTGGCAAGATTAAAGTTCATTGAAGTCTCTTGTTTGTAGTTGTTTATAAGTCGTTGTAAAGTGTTGTCGTTTCAGTCAGGAATGTAGCACAAAATGTCAATGGAACTACGCTCGCCAACAGCAAAAATTCTTATAGTTTTAGCATGTTTAGTAGTGGTAATGGCTGGTATTAAAGCCGCCAGTACGATCATGGTACCGTTTTTTCTCTCTATTTTTATAGCGATCGCGTGTAGCCCAATAATACGTTGGACCTCGAAATTCGGCGTGCCTAAATGGCTCTCTATCACCTTTGTTATACTGCTTATCGTTGTTTTTGGTTTTCTTTTAGCTGGCTTAGTTGGCCAGTCTATGACCGAGTTTCGAGAAAATTTACCAGAATATAGAAGCAAGCTTGATACAGAGTTTGCCTGGGTTGTGTCCAAATTGGCTGAATTTAATATTCACATCAATCGAGAGTTAATTGCTTCTCACCTTGACCCCGCAACGGCTATGTCCGTAGCAACAAATTTCATCAGCGGAATGGGCGGCGTACTTTCAAACCTCTTTCTTATTCTTCTTACTGTCATTTTCATGCTTTTTGAAGCAGACAGTATTCCACGCCGGTTGCATATTGCCCTTGCTGATCCTGGAATGAAATTAAAGCATATCGACAGATTTATTCGTTCTGTGAACAGTTACTTAGCGATAAAAACTGTGGTTAGTTTAGGGACCGGTTTGATTATTGGGGTTTGGCTGTATGTGATGGGAGTAGATCATTTCATGCTCTGGGCTGTGTTGGCTTTCATGCTCAACTTTATACCTAACATTGGCTCCATTATCGCTGCTGTTCCTGCGGTATTAATCGCATTTGTTCAACTTGGGCCTGCCTCAGCAGGTTTTGCAGCTCTTGGCTTTGTGCTTGTTAATACCATCATGGGTAATATGGTCGAGCCTAGATTAATGGGCAAGGGCATGGGGCTCTCTACACTTGTGGTATTCCTATCATTGATATTTTGGGGGTGGCTGCTAGGCACCGTTGGAATGCTGCTATCAGTACCGTTGACCATGGTAGTAAAAATTGCACTAGAGTCTCGCGAGGAGAGCAAGTGGCTTGCAGTGCTGTTATCGAGTGAAGGTGAGAAGTCTGCGTCGTAACTTAGTGTAAGTAGAAAGTGGACATACACTTGTCTGGAAGTCGATAGTGGACAGACACTCAAATGTTTTAGCGTAATTCTTCGAAAGATTGCCTTCAAATTAGATAGAAGCGACTGTCCGCTTCTATCTGTACAGTTTTTACGCCCGAAAAAGAAAGGTTAAAAGGCGACAGATACACAATCTATTTAAAAACAAATTTCTCTTACTGGTTTCTAGCTAAACAGTCAATTGAGAATGTGTCTGTCTGCCCCAAACTTTGGTGTAAATTTAAGTGTGTGTCCACTTTCCATACGTCCCAAATCATTGTACGAACTCAAGTGTCTGTCCGCTTTCATAACTCAGTAATTAAAAGCTCAAAGTTTCAACGACCATTCTCAAACTTCGTTGTACTTTTAAAGCCTTATTCGTGATTGGGAAATTGAATTACAATACAAGCGCCGCCAAGCGTGCTGTCTTCGATAAGCATTCTACCTTCATATATTGAAACTAAATCGGCCGCCAACGCCATGCCAATTCCATGGCCCTCTGTATAGGTATCGAGGCGAGTTCCTCGTTCTAACAAAAGCACCTTTTTGTCGTCAGGAATACCTGGGCCGTCGTCTTCTACTTTAATTGTTAGCCAACCAGCACTTTTCATCACTGATACGATAATCTTATTGTTCGCTGCTTTGCAGGCATTGTCTAAAAGGTTGCCACAAAGCTCCATGAAGTCGGTCTCGTCCCCTTTAAACTGAGTGTCTTCATCCATTTCTAACTCAATGGTAAGGGCTTTATCTTGGTAGACCTTGTCCATCGCATCGGCAAGTTTGTGTAAAACGGGTAATATATCGATAGCGTGTTGCCAACCCGATTTTCCTGCACTTGCTCTTTTCAACTGACGTTTAATTATTCTGTCAATTTGCTGAAGTGCTTCGTTTACCTCAGCGGGTAAATCACTAGTGCCCGATGCCACCGCCAAGGGTGTTTTCAAACTATGTGCTAAGTCTCCCAAGCTATTTTTATATCTCGCCCTTTGAGCGGCCTCTGTATGTAGTAACCCATTAATAGATTGTTTCAAAGAATCAAATTCAACTGGGTATCGAGCTTCCAACTGGCGTTTATGCCCGCTTGAGGTTTGTGAAATTTCGTCAATTAACTTCCTAACGGGAAGAAGAACCAAGCTAATCCCGATAATGATAAAGACCAGGAGCGCTATACAAAGTGTGAAGATCCATTGCCACGTTGTGTCTAAAAATGTCTTCCGCTCTGCTTCAAAGAGTGCTTTATTGTTAAATATATAAAATCGCACAGGCTCGAAGTCTCTACTTGAAGCAAATTCTGCGGTGAAGGCGTACACAAAAAACTGGGAATCTTTTTCAAAACTAGGCGTATAGGACTCAAGAAATAACTCGTTACCGACTGAGACGTCTATCTGAGGTGGTACAAAGGTATATTCTAGAGCAGAGGCTGATTGCCAAATAACTTCGTCTCGAAACACAATGACGCCAAGATAGCCTGACCCCGGAAGGTTTAACTGCTCTTCATATAAAATTTCAGGCATGTAAGGCAGGTCGCCATCTAACTCGAAAGCCGATAACAGACCTAAGTTCATTAACCTAAGTTCACTCATCTTGGCTTGCGTGAGGCTATCAGTATAAGCCTCGTCTAAAATGACAACAGTAAAAGGCGCAAATAACGCTAGAAGCACAATCGCTAA
Organism: Alteromonas sp. 5NW40-0090; assembly: GCF_057552975.1. Taxonomy (NCBI): domain Bacteria; kingdom Pseudomonadati; phylum Pseudomonadota; class Gammaproteobacteria; order Alteromonadales; family Alteromonadaceae; genus Alteromonas; species Alteromonas sp. 5NW40-0090. The sequence goes on along the minus strand of NZ_BAAJLT010000001.1, from coordinate 34,813 downwards.
AAAGATACTCCGAAGACGAAGCGACAACTGCCTCATAAACTTCTATTTATCCTGTAGCCTCTACCTCGAAGGGTTTCGATTGGCTTTAACTCACCGGTCGGGTCCAGCTTTTTCCGCAGTCTTCCCACGAAAACTTCAATAACATTACTATCTAAATCAAAATCTTGGTCGTAAATGTGCTCGGTTAGCTCTGTTTTTGAGATGACCTTTTGCGGGTTAAGCATCAGGTACTCCATGACTTTGTATTCGTAAGCTGTTAGGTCCAGAGCTTGACCATTCAACGATAGCTCTTCACTAACGGTATCCAGCGAGATTGGTCCGAACTGAATGGTCGGGTTCGCTTGTCCTGAAGCTCGTCGAATTAGCGCTTTTGTTCGAGCAAGTAATTCTTCATTATGAAAGGGTTTGGTGAGATAGTCGTCGGCACCAGCATCTAGGCCTTCTACTTTCTCTTGCCATCTATCTCTTGCCGTTAAGATAAGTATAGGGCAAGAAATATCAGCTTGACGGGCTTTTCGTATAACCTCAAATCCGTCTAACTTTGGCATGCCGATGTCGACAATAGCCAGGTCATAGCTATATTCTTTAATGAGAAAAAGCGCGTGCTCACCATTATCTGCGAGGTCTACGCTATAGCCATTTTGCTGAAGAAGCGCGTCAAGTTGGGTTAATAATCTGCTATCGTCTTCGGCTACGAGGATACGCATGTTAGTCCTTATCTTTACTTTTTTTCACCTTGCCTGAACGTTTGTCTACATCTACTGACACTACTCGCCCAGACTTTTTGAGTACTTTTACCCGGTAGTTTTTTGAGGTTTGTTCAACTTTTAAGACACGGCCATTCTCAGAAGCGCGCGCGCGCTCTGCAGCTTCGCTTTTTGATATATCGCCACCAGAGTCTTGCAACGCCAATGCTGGCGTAGTGTTAGACAAAGCTAACACTAAACAAACTACTGCAACACGAAGCGATAATGCCATACAACCTCACAATTATTATCCCACACAGGCCAAATTACAGATAATTATAACTTGGTTAACTGAACCCATTCTGAACTGGGTTTAGTCTACCTTGCGGAGCAAAAGCTGTATATAAGCCTTGAGTAAATGGCATTTACGAAAGAGCAAATATTGTGGACAGACACTTGATAGCAATAATGACGCAAGTCAAAATTAGAGTGTCTGTCCGCAATCTATTTAAAGGCCTCATGTTACGAATATAGTCTAGCGCTCTCGCTACTATTACAGATTGAGTAATCTTTACTATTACTTTGAAAAAGTGTCTGTCCACTTTGTTGGTTTGTAACTACGTGAGCAATATTTACGATGTTGTCAAGTGACTGTCCACGGTTTTCTTTACATCGTTTATACAGACCATGGGAATATATAAGTGTCTGTCCAAACCTGTATCTGCCTCGCGTTGGGTGAGAAGCTGACGTTTCTCAATAACTTTTTTTGCAAGAAAGTTCGGCGATATGGTTGTTTTGGCATGTCATGTGCGTTCCATAGGCTTTACATCAGTCAATAAAATGAAAATAAGGTGTTCAGTTCAACTGCTCAATTCAATAGTAACGTCGGACAGACACTTATTTTCAACAAGGAGGAACTATGTCTAACGATATTAAGAAAACAATGTGGAAAGCAATGTCAGATAGTCCAAAAGTAATGGTAAGTCTGGTAGGCGAGGATATGCATGCCGAGCCTATGTACGCCCAGCTTGATAAAGACGCTGATAGTGAGTTTTGGTTTTACACTAGTCGAGACAACCGCATTGCTAAAGGTGGAAAAGCGATGGTTCACTTTGCATCCAAAGGTCATGATGTATTTGCTTGTATCCGAGGCAACCTCACTGTTGAATCACGTAAAGAGGTGATTGATAAATACTGGTCTAATCCAGTAGAAGCATGGTTCGAGAAAGGTAAAGATGATCCTTCTTTATTAATGCTTCGCTTTGAACTTATAGATGCAGAAGTGTGGGATGCAGATCCTTCGCTAAAAGGCATGTTTAAAATGCTCACTGGTAAAACGGTAAAGCCAAAAGAGATGGGTGAACACGAAAAGGTCGAACTTTAAACGCAGCGTTATGAGGCAATTGTATGACGAAGCTTTGAGGCGTTGGGACACTTACTCAGAGGAGCGAGTGTCTGTCCACAAGGGATTATTTATTGCGATTGTTGGCTGATTATTGAGTGACTGTCCACTATCAATAATGTGAAGCTTGGTGAACGATTACAAGTGTGTGTCCACATTATTTCGGTAAATAAGTGTCTGTCCAAAGTTAGCTTCAATATTGTTAAAACAACAAAAAAGCCCCTTAAAACCGGAGCTATTCGGTCTTAAGGGGCTTTCATTATTTATCGAAGTTTACTACATAGCGTTTAGCTAAAACTTAAGGCAAAACCTTTTTGTAAGGTTTTACTACAACACTTTCGTAAACACCTGCTTCGATGTACGGGTCAGAATCTGCCCATGCTTGAGCAGCTTCTAGTGAATCAAACTCTGCGACTACAAGCGAGCCAGTAAATCCGGCCGGACCTGGGTCTGGGCTATCTACAGCAGGGAAAGGGCCAGCCATCACTAAACGGCCTGCATCTTTTAACGCATTTAAACGTTCAAGGTGAGCAGGTCGCGCCGCTAGGCGTTTTTCTAGACTGTCCGCCACATCGGTTGCACAAATCATATATAGCATGCGTTTATCCTTTCGCCGTAGCTGCTTTCATGCTTTCAACAAAGCTGCCGAGCTCGCTTAGCATTTTGTGACTGTCCGATAAATTGGCTGCGATAATGTTCACTGTCGCCGAGCCTGAAATTGCGCCAGCGGCACCTGCGTCAATGGCAGATTTAACCTGTTCAGGTGTAGAAATACCAAAACCTAACAATGCTGGTGCTGCTTTATGTTTATTCAAGCGCTCAATAAGCTCTGAAGCAGGCACGTTTGCGGCAGTTTCTGCGCCAGTAACGCCCGCACGACCCAGCAAATACGTGTAGCCTTTCGAGTATTCCCCGATTTTTTCCATGGTTTCATCGGTAGCATTAGGTGGTGCAATCAGAATTTGTGAAATGCCAGTGGCTTCGGCTGCTTTTTGGAAAGGTGCTGCTTCGCGAATAGGAACGTCGGCAACCAAAATTGAGTCAACGCCTGCCTCTTGCGCTTTGGCGTAAAAGTTTTCGATGCCTTGTGCCATTACTAAGTTGCTGTACAGTAGTAAGCCGATAGGCACGTCTGGATATTTTGCGCGAACACGTGAAATAACGCCCAAGCAATCTGCTACCGTCACCTTATTACTTAATGCGCGAATGGCAGAAGCTTGGATTGTGGGGCCGTCTGCGATGGGGTCAGAGTAAGGTATACCTAACTCAAGTGCGTCTGCACCGCTTTCTACTAGCTGGCAAATAATGGCTTCAGATTGCGCTAAATCGGGGTCACCCACCATTACGAAAGGTACGAAAGCGCCTTGGTTCTTTTCATCAAGGCTGGCAAACATTTGTGCATATCTATCCATTATAAATCGTCCCCTAAAATGTTGATAACGTGCGCTAAATCTTTGTCGCCACGACCTGATAAGTTAACTACGATGATGGTTTCTTCTTCCGCTTCATCTGCCATATTTAGCGCGTGCGCTAAAGCATGCGACGATTCAAGGGCAGGAATAATACCTTCTTTTCTTGCAAGCAATTGGAATGCGTTCAGCGCTTCTTCGTCTGTAGCGGCAACGTATTCCGCTCGCCCAATATCGTGAAGATAAGCATGCTGAGGGCCAACAGCAGGGTAGTCGAGACCAGCAGATACTGAGTAGCTCTCTTCAATCTGGCCTTCTTTGTCTTGCATAATGAAGGTGTATGCGCCGTGAAGAATACCTTTTGTACCCGTCACGATAGTTGCGCCGTGCTCTTTGGTGTGCACACCTTTACCCGCAGGCTCAACGCCCACCAGGCGCACAGAAGGCTCATCAATAAAGTCTGCAAACATACCGATAGCGTTTGAGCCTCCGCCCACACATGCTACTACAGCGTCAGGTAAGCGACCTTCTTTTTCCATAATTTGTGCGCGAGTCTCTTCGCCAATCATGCGGTGATATTCACGAACAATAGTCGGGAACGGGTGTGGGCCCGCGGCTGTGCCTAACAAATAGTGCGCTTTATCATAGTTTGCTGACCAGTCGCGCATGGCTTCGTTTACGGCATCTTTAAGCGTACCAGAACCGGCATTTACAGGAATAACCTCTGCGCCCATTAGCTTCATTCGGAACACGTTTGGCGCTTGACGCTCAACATCTTTCGCACCCATATAAATACGTGCTTTTAGCCCCAACAATGCACATGCTAACGCGGTGGCAACACCGTGTTGGCCCGCGCCTGTTTCGGCGATAACTTCTTTTTTACCCATGCGCTTGGTAAGTAGCGCTTGGCCTAGCACCTGGTTAGTTTTGTGTGCACCACCGTGTAGTAAGTCTTCACGCTTTAGGTATAACTTTACCTTTGGGTTACTTACCAGATTGCGAGTTAACGTCATTGACGTTGGGCGACCGGCATAGTCTTTTAACAGAGATAAAAACTCTTCGTTAAATGTCGGGTCGTCCTTTGCATCCAAAAATGCTTTTTCCAGTTGGTCTAGTGCTGGAATAAGTAGCTCGGGCACGTACATGCCACCAAATTCACCAAATTTTGTATCTAACTGGTTCATTACGTTGTCCTGTATTTAAATTAGTAACGGCGGCAAATGGCAAAAAGCCCGTCGAGTTTTTCTTCGCTTTTCACGCCGGGTGCGGTTTCTACGCCTGAATTCACATCAATAGCACCACAGCCGGTTGCAATAGCTTCTGCAACATTCTGGGCGTTAATACCGCCAGCAAGCACTAACTTATGCTTCGCTTCGATATCGTTTAATAGCTGCCAGTTGAACGCTTCGCCTGTACCGCCTTTTGCATCGCCTACCTGGCAATCCAGAAGAACACGGCTTACAAGGCTATTATTTAAGTGTCTGTCCACTGCTTCTGGTAGTTCGTCAGAAGAGGTTGCTTTAACACCTTCGACTTTCCAAATTTCACAACCTTCTGGAAGCTTGGCAGCAAGCGCTGAAATGTAAGCTTCATCTTCATTGCCGTGAAGCTGTACGGCAAAAAGGTTAAGTGAGGCGGCGAGTGATGCCACTGTATCAATGTCGTGATTGACGAACACACCAACAAAAGCACCGTCAACGCTTTGCGTTATGGCCAACGCCTGTGCTTCGCTCACACAGCGTGGCGATTTATCTGCGAAGATAAGGCCGCCGAAGCTTGCGCCTTTATCAAACGCCATCTGAGCTTGCTCGGGGCTAGTAATTCCGCATACTTTAACGGCGCCATTCACTAGCGTTTTCACTGCGCGCGGTAGGTCAGCCTCTGCCATTAATGCGCTGCCCACCAAAAAGCCTTGGGATACAGGCGCTAAACGAAGCACGTCTTGGTGGGTGTATATGCCCGACTCTGAAATAACCACGTAGTCATGACTAGCTTTTTCAAGCATGGGCACAAGGCGTTCAGTTGTCGCTAAATCGGTAGAAAGGTCGCGTAAATCACGGTTGTTAATACCAATGATATTGGCTTCAAGCGCAATAGCGCGCTCCATCTCTTCTTCATTACTTACTTCGGTGAGAATATCTAATGACAGAGAATTCGCAACGTTTGCCAACTCGCGATATTCATCGTCATTTAGCACGCTTAGCATTAACAACACCGCATCGGCATTGTAGTAACGGGCTAAATACACTTGATAGGTCTCAACGAAAAAATCTTTGTTAAGTACAGGCTGAGCAACACGTTCGGTGACGTAAGCCAAATACTCAAATTTACCTTGGAAGTACTTCTCGTCTGTCAGTACAGAAATGCCGGCAGCATAAGGCGTGTACGCGGCTAAGATTTCGTCTAAATCGAAGTGCTCTCGAATAAGGCCCTTTGAGGGCGATGCTTTTTTGCATTCGAAGATAAAGCCTGCATTTGGCTCACTAAGTGCTGCAAATAAACTCTTCTGAGAAGGCTCCAAGTTAGCTTTAAAGCTTTCTAGCGGCAATGCCTCTTTGCGTGCGGCCACTTCTTCTCGTTTGTCAGCAACAATTTTCTCAAGCACATTAGCCATTCGTGCTTACCTCCTGAGTAATTTTAGCAACCTTCGTTAATAGCTGCATGGGTAACCCTTCGCTCATAGCGTTCATCGCCATTTCTGCGCCTTCTTTAAACGTTGAGGCTTTGCCGGTTACTTTCAACAGCGCTCCGCAGTTCATGGCAATGGCGGCACGGTGCGCTTCTTTGCCTTCGCCGTTTAGCGCAGCTTCAACAAACTGCCGGTTTTCTTCTGGTTCGCCACCTTCAATCGCCGAAAGGGGATAGCGAGGCAAGCCGAAGTCTCCAGCAGCGACAGTAAGCTTACGAATGTCGCCATGTTCAAGGTCGTATATTGTTGATTCACCGTGAAGTGCTAATTCGTCTAAGCCATCGCCGTGCACAATCATTGCGCGATGTTGGCCGAGCAGCATAAGGGTTTTTGCATAAGGTTCAAGCAATTCAGGAGAGTATACGCCGAAAATACCGTGAGTTGGACCCGCAGGATTCGCCAAAGGCCCCAGTATGTTAAACAAGGTTCTAGTCTTCATCGCAGCACGCACGGGCGCTGCGTAGCGCATACCGGCATGATAGACCGGTGCAAAAAGAAATGTGAAATTTGCTTCATCTAAGCATTTGCGCGATGTTTCAGGGCTTATTTCTAAATTAAGTCCAAATTGGCGAAACAAGTCAGCAGAGCCTGATTTGCTTGATACACTGCGGTTACCGTGTTTTGCGACTTTTACGCCACACGACGCTGCTACAACACCCGCAGCACTAGAAATATTAATGGTATTGTGGCCATCACCGCCGGTACCAACGATGTCAGCAAATTCATACGATGGCGTAGGGAAGGGCAACGCGTTTGCAACCATAGCACTCGCTGCACCTGCAATTTCACTCGGTGACTCTTTTTTCATTTTAAGCGCAGTAAGCACAGAGGCAATCATCACCTCGCTTTGCTCGCCGTGCATGATGCTGTTAAACAAGCTGTACGCTTCGGTTTGCGACAGCGATTCTCGCAGCATTATTTGCTCGAGTAGAGGGCCTGCGTTAAGCATGATTCGCTCCATGTAACGTTAAATAGTCAATACTTTGCTTTAACAGCAGACTGCCGTTAGCCGTTAAAATAGATTCTGGGTGGAATTGAAAACCCAACATGCGATCTTCGCTATTGTATATTGCCATTACGGCTTCGCTGCCATCATCGTTTACCGTAGATGCACAAACGGTGAGGTTTTCAGGCAGTGTGTGTGCTACTAAAGAGTGGTAGCGTGCAACGTGTAAAGGCTGCTGTAAACCTTCGAACATGGCATCTTCAGAATGGGTGATGGCAGAAGACTTACCGTGCATAACTTGGCTGGCACGTCCTACGGTGCCGCCGTAATGCTCAACAATAGCTTGATGGCCTAAGCAAATGCCGATCACGGGGAATACACCGTGTACCTTTTTTAGTAGCTCAGGCATACAGCCCGCTTCACTCGGTGCGCCTGGCCCCGGTGATAGCATAAGAAGCACAGGCCCTTTGGTTGCTTGTTCCTGCATTCTTTCAAACAACGCATCTGCTGAAACCGTGTTGCGATATACCTTGATGTCTAGGTTTAAAGTACGTAGTTCATCTACAAGGTTGTAGGTAAATGAGTCTACATTGTCGAGCAAAAATAGGGTGGTCACTTGCTGATTCATGCGTTGCCTCCTTCATTTAATGCAACGTTGATACTTTCAGCTTCTTCTTGTAGCGCTGCTTTTACTGCACCAATTACCGCTTGCGCCTTAGCGCGGGTTTCATCAGCTTCAGCTTGTGGAACCGAGTCATATACTACGCCTGCACCCGCTTGAATATAAGCCGTGCCGTTTTTCACAAACGCTGAGCGAATGACAATACAAGTGTCCATATCGCCTTGACCATTCAAGTAGCCAACCGCGCCGCCATAACTGCCGCGGCGTTTTTTCTCTACTTCACGAATTAACGTCGCTGCGCTTACTTTTGGTGCGCCAACTAGGGTGCCCATATTCATGCAGGCTTGATAAGCGTGCAGTGGATCTAAGTCGTCACGTAGCTGGCCAACCACGCGCGACACCAAGTGCATCACGTGTGAGTAACGGTCAACCTTTAGCAAGTCTTTCACATAGCGCGTGCCTGGGCGACTCACCTTAGCCACATCGTTTCGGGCAAGGTCAACCAGCATAATGTGCTCAGACTTTTCTTTGGTGTCTTCGCGAAGGTTAAGCTCAATACGGCTGTCTAAATCTCTGTCGATACTGCCATCAGGGCGCTTGCCACGTGGACGGGTACCGGCAATCGGGTAGATTTCTACCTGATTACTTTCTCTTTCGTATTTAAGCGCTGATTCGGGAGAGGCACCAAATATGCTGAAAGCGGCATCTTGCATGTAAAACATGTAAGGGCTTGGGTTTGATTCTTTAAGTTTAGCGTAAGCAAGTAGCGGCGACGGGCAGGGGAGAGAGAATGTGCGCGAGGGCACAACCTGAAAAATGTCGCCGGCTAAAATGTGCTGTTTTAAGTCCAGCACATGGTTGCAAAACTGTTCATCACTTAGATTAACGCTAACTTCAACATTTGGGTCAAAAGAAAGTGACTGTCCGTTTTGTGCTGCGGTATTGGAAACGAGTGACTGTCCACTTTGTGCTTCGCTTTTTGCATCAGTGATCTTTGCTGTATTTGTACCTACTAGCACGGGCTTAGCAGGCATATCGTGTAACTGCTGATGAATTGCTTCTAAGCGCTGTGCAATGGCAAAGTATTGCTGGGCAACGTCTTCTCCGCTAAAAACACTGCCGATTAATTGGGTTTCGCGGGTTTGGTGATCAACGGTAATTAAAGTTTCTGCCAAGTAAAACACAAAGTCTGGACAGTCATTTTCACCTTCTGCAACATCAGGTAGCTTTTCAAAGCCTGCAAGCATGTCGTAAGCAAATACCCCGCCTAAAAATATAGCGTGGGGATGTTGGCGAATAGGCGTTATCTTATTGATAACAATGCGAAGCGCGTCCATTACGCTTGCAGCCTTTAATCGACTGTCTTCGTCAAGCTCGCCGTCGGCTTCATCACATACCATCGTAATTGAAGTGTCTGTCCTTTCTTTGATGTGTAGACCGTCAGGGGCGTGGTCTACAAATAACGGTAATACTGAAGCGCCGTTTCCTGTCAGAGCTTTCACTTCAACGCGGTTGCCCCGACATTCCATGCGCAGCGCTGCGTCAACCATTAATAAGCTTTGTAAGTCGTCTTTAGAATCAATTTCTGCCGACTCTAAAAGCAGTGCGTTGTTTTTATTTCCACATAAGTGAGCAAATGCCGCTAGTGGGTCATCTACGTAGTGCCCCACTTGCTCAATTGTCTCTACCTTACCTGGGGAAATCCCCAGTTCCGCTAAACTCATTTTTGCTACTCTCCAACTGCAAAAAGATAAAAAAAAGGCCCGTATAAACGGGCCTTTATGTGTATTCATTCACGCACTACAGTGCACACCGCCCGTTAAGTTAGGGAGTGCCACCACCAAGCTGCAACTGTCATTGCTGTCGAAATGTCGTATGAATGCATGAATTACTCGTTGTTTTTCCAAACTTCAATAGGATTTGAAGCCGTTAGTACGTATACTTTGTGTGTATAGAAGAAAACAAATTGCCCTTTGTGTCAACCTAAAATTTGCATAAGACATTGAAAATAGATCTACATAGTCATACAAAATTCTCTGATGGCCACTTAACGCCAGAAGAATTAATCCTTCGCGCACACACCATGCAGGTGGATGCGCTTGCCGTTACGGACCACGATACTGTAGCCGGTTTGGAAGAAGCACACGCTACTCAATCAAAGCAAAAACGTGCATTAACTATTATTGATGGTGTTGAAATTTCCACCACTTGGCATAGTTTCGATATCCATATAGTCGGATTAAATGTGGACAGACACTGCCCAACGTTTCTTGAACGGCTAGAGGGCCAGTCTCAAACCCGTGAAGCTCGGGCTGAAAAAATTGCTGATAAGCTCGAAAAGTGTGGGTTTGAAGGTGTTTTAGCGCGTGCTAAAGCGCTGGCGGGCGTTGGCCAGGTGACACGGGCGCACTTTGCGCGCGTATTAGTAAACAACTACGGTGTGCCAAGTATGGACGCCGCGTTTAAAAAGTATCTTGGCAAAGGCAAACGAGCTGCAGTTAAAGCAGAGTGGCCAAGTATCGAAACGGCTATCGAGTGGATCCACGATGCAGGTGGACAAGCTGTACTGGCTCATCCTGCTCATTATGATATGACAGCGAAGTGGCTACGGCGCTTGGTGGCCTTGTTCGAACAAGCCGGTGGCGACGCCATTGAAACCGCATTTCCAGGTATCAATAAAACCAAACAAGAGCTTATTAATGAGCTTGCACAAACCCATCAGTTACTTGCATCGGCGGGCTCTGATTTTCACTTTCCGTCTCGTTGGACTGAGCTGGGTAAGAACCTCGGCATTAGCAGTAAGCTCACACCCGTGTGGCATAATTGGAAACAATTTGAAGGGCAGATGGCCGAGAGCTAAGGAAATCTAATTTGCAACGCTCTCGGTATAAATAGGCAAGGTAAGGCAAATGGTTCACGTACGGTTGATGAGTGCTATAGCTAATTAAAATGCCGAGAGTTGGTTAGTAAAAAGCCTAAAAGCGAGTTTTACCAACGAGCTTAACCAGCAAGCTTTACGAGTGGACAGACACATACCCCGTTGGCAATGTATTATCGTTCTGCGCGTTTAAGAAAAGGAAGTAATTATGAGTCAATTTTTCTATGTGCACCCCGACAACCCGCAAAAGCGCCTAATTAGTCAGGCTTGTGAGTTAATTCGAGAGGGGGCAGTGGTGGTGTATCCGACAGACTCAGGCTACGCCATAGGCTGCCAAATGGAAGACAAAAAGGCGCTTGAGCAGTTGTGTCGTATTCGTCAAATCGATAAAGATCACAACTTTACCTTAATGTGTCGAGACATGTCTGAACTATCAATTTACGCAAAGGTAGACAACACGGCGTTCAGGCAAATTAAGAACAATACGCCAGGGCGTTACACCTTCGTGTTGAAAGCGACCCGCGAAGTACCAAAGCGGTTGCAAAACCCTAAACGTAAAACCATTGGAATTCGCGTGCCCGACAACGCTATTGCACTTGCATTATTAGAAGAGTTGGGCGAACCGTTGATGTCTACGTCTTTGATTTTGCCAGGTAACACCATGGCCGAGTCAGACCCGGATGTCATTCGCGACAACTTAGAAAAGCAAGTAGGGCTTATTATTCACGGTGGTTACATTGGTGAGCAGCCCACTACCGTGGTCGATTTGTCGGAAGACACGCCAGTCATTGTGCGACATGGCACGGGCGATCCGTCTCCCTTTGAGTAACTTTTTTTGACTGGTTTTTTTTCGAAGTAGCTTCTTTTGTTAGTTGCAGGTGAAAGCTATAGTAGGAAACCGTAAGATATGTTGCGAGGGCCTGTAGCGCTTTGGTTTACAGCGAAGCGCTACAGGCCCTCGCGTGAACGCGTAAATAATAATATCAATAATCGTCGCTTTGTTAGCGCGTAAAAACGGTTGTGGAACTGTGTCAGAGCTTGTTGAAGAAAATAATAACAATAACGAGGCCTCTGTTGAGAAGAGGCTTTCGACACCTGTTCAGCAGCCGTTGCCACTTGCGTTTATTAATGGCGAAGCGCTAATTGAAAAGCCTGAAGATCTCTTCATTCCCCCCGATGCCCTAGAGGTCATATTAGAAACCTTCGAAGGGCCGCTCGACTTACTACTTTATCTGATTAGAAAACAAAAGTTTGATATCACCACACTGCCCATCGCTGATGTTACCAAGCAGTATATGGAGTATGTGGATGCCATGATGTCGCTAAAATTAGAGCTGGCGGCAGAGTACTTGCTGATGGCAGCCATATTGGCAGAAATTAAGTCCAGGCTTCTATTGCCTAAACGCAGTGACGATTCCGACGAAGAAGAAGACCCTCGCGCAGAGCTTATTCGCCGATTAAAAGAATACGAGCTAGTAAAGCAAGCGGCAGAAGATTTAGATATTCAGCCTAGACTTGAACGGGATATTTTCACCACTCACGTTGAACTAAGTGAGAATGTGGCGCCAATTCGTATTGAGCCCGATGTGTCTTTAGCTGAAATTGTATTGGCGTTCAGTGCGGCCATGAAGCGCGCCGAAGCGTTTGAACACCATACCATTGCACGGGAAGCACTGAGTACGCGAGAGCGCATGTCGCTCATCTTGTCGTTACTCACAACAACAGAGTATACGCCGCTTGAACGCCTATTTACGGTTGAGGAAGGTAAGGCTGGTGTAGTGGTTTGCTTCTTAGCAATTTTAGAATTAGTAAAAGAACAGCTAATTTTATGCATTCAAGCAGGTCCTTATGCAAAAATTCATGTAAAATTAGGTGCCCATGAAGAAAATTAACACGGCGCAGCTTAAACAATTGGTTGAGGCAGCAATATTTGTTGCTGATAAGCCTATTTCAAAGCAGCATTTAAAAGAAACGGTACTCAATGAGTTTACCGTCGCTGATAGAACCTTGAGTAAGGTGATTAACGAGCTAAAGTTAGACTATCAGCCAAGAGGCATTCAACTGGTGGAAGTAGCAAGTGGCTATCGCTTTCAGTCGTTAGATGCGTTAAGCCCGTGGTTAAGCAAACTGTGGCAGGAAAATGCGCCAAAGTATTCTAGAGCAATGCTCGAAACCTTGGCACTCATTGCCTATCGTCAACCTATAACCCGCGGAGAAATAGAGCAGGTCAGGGGCGTGGCGGTAAGCAGTAATATTATAAAGACACTCACAGAACGAGACTGGGTAAAGGTAGTGGGCCACAAAGAAGTGCCTGGGCGACCAGCGCTTTACGCAACTACCAAAGGCTTCTTAGACTATTTTTCGATGACGTCGTTGAGCGATTTGCCCAATGCCGACGCCTTTGAAAATATGGCAGAAAGCGTTGCATCAGACTCGCCGCTTAAGGTGTTAAATGAGGCACCGTCAGAATAGACCGTGCGACCGTAAACAAGCAATTAAAGAGTGAAAACCCATGACTGAAAAGTTGCAAAAAGTGCTAGCTAACCAAGGGCTAGGCTCGCGACGAGAAATGGAACGTTGGATTGAAGAAGGCCGAGTATCGGTTAATGGTACAAAAGCGACATTAGGAGATAGAGTCGACCATACTGCACAGATTCGTGTAGATGGTCATTTGCTATCTCGTCAGACAGAACAGCCTGTCTGCCGTGTGTTGATGTACAACAAGCCTGAAGGTGAATTGTGCAGCCGTCACGACCCTGAAGGTCGCGATACGGTATTTGACCGCCTTCCCGCCATTCGATTAGGGCGCTGGATCACCGTTGGTCGTCTAGACATGAACACCAGTGGCCTGCTGTTATTCACCAACGATGGTGAACTAGCCAACCGCCTAATGCACCCAAAATGTGAAGTAGAACGCGAGTACGCAGTGCGTGTATTCGGTGAGGTAACGGGCAAAACGCTACATACCCTTCAAAAAGGTGTAGAGCTGGAAGACGGCGAAGCAAAGTTCCTGACAATTTCAGGTGCGCCTACGCCGCAGCATGCTGAAGATGAAAGCATGAATCGTTGGTACAATGTAACGTTGAAAGAAGGGCGTAACCGCGAAGTGCGTCGTCTTTGGGAGTCGCAAGGCGTGCAGGTTAGCCGCCTGATCCGTGTTAAGTATGGCCCCATTGAACTGCAAAAGCGTCTACCGCAAGGTGCGTGGGTAGAACTAGGATTAGAAGACGTGAACGCGCTTCGTAGCCATGTTCAACTGCCGGATGAAACGCAAACTATGGTTAATGTACGCCAGGGTAAACTTGATCACGCGCGTTTAAGTCGCATGCGTCGCTCGGTTAAAAAGCATAAAGTGCGTAAGCAACAAGGTTTGAATAAACGAGCTGGGCGCCCCGCTAAACGTAAGTAATGTCTTATTTATCCATCACGTGTAAGTAATTACTCAAAGCCGCTAGCGCACGCTAGCGGCTTTTTTTATTTCAGTGGCAAATGTTTTTCAAAGTAATCACAAGGTTTAATCCCAGTTTAATTCTGATTTCAGTCACGATGATTACGATCTTCTTTCTAAGCGATGGCGTAGCAAAGTGTGAAGCTGCTACGTCAAGTAGGGTAAGACCAACACGGAAAAGGAGAAAGTAATGAAAGATATGCCTCAGTTAGGAATGGGAACGTTTCGATTGAAAGATGACGAGGCCCGTGAATCAGTCAGTAAAGCGCTAGAGGTTGGGTTCAGACACATTGATACCGCACAATTTTATGACAACGAAGCACAAGTTGGCGATGCCATAAAAACCAGCGGCCTTGATAGAAGCGAACTGTTTGTCACCACCAAGGTGTGGCACGAGTCATTGGGCGATGCTCATTTTATTCCAAGTGTTCACGAAAGCTTAGAAAAGCTGAAGCTAGAATATGTTGATTTGCTTCTTATCCATTGGCCATATCCTGGCAATGATATTTCACTAGAAAGCTATTTAGGCAATCTTGCGAAGGCGAAAGAGCAAGGGCTTACTCGTCATATTGGGGTGTCTAATTTCACTATTGATTTGTTAGAGAAGGCCGAACAGGTTCTTGGTAAAGACGAAATTTACACCAACCAAATTGAAATCCATCCTTTCATGCAAAATAAGAAGGTTGTTGAAGCGTGTAAGGAAAAAGGCATAAAAGCGACCGCATATATGCCATTTGCTGTAGGAAAAGTAATGAAGGACGAAACGTTATTGCGAATAGCGCAAAACTACGATGCGACGCCAGCGCAAGTTGTTCTGGCGTGGATGGAGAAACGCCACATTTATGCAATCCCTTCATCAACCAGTAAAGTACACTTGGCGGAGAATTTAGCTTACGGTGGTGTACATTTAACTGATTCAGAGCTCGCGCTTATTGATGATCTTGATAACGGCGACCGAATTGTAAACCCAGATTTTGCCCCAGACTGGGATTAACGCTTCACAGGACACGCTTGTATTTAGACTACTAACAGGGATAGCGGTTAATTTTACCTAACTCTGTGTACTAGGCTAAAATCAGGGGCCGCCTTTGAGGTACTAATGGCGGCCCTTGAAGAGTCTTTTAATTACCGGTTCAGATTAAATCGATAGATGTGACTTGGTATGGACTCGTGTATAGGTGTTTTTAAGGCATGTGATACCTAAAACATCACATGCTCTATTCGGCTTGCTCTATTTCTTTGATGACTTTGGCGGGGTTCCCGCCTATAACTACGTTGTCTCCAAAAGACTTAGTTACAACTGCGCCAGAGGCCACAACCACATTGTCACCCAATGTCACACCAGGGTTTATCACCGCCATGCCACCAATCCAGCAATTGTCGCCAATAGTAATGGGCTTGGCGAACTCGATGCCAGTTGCCCTTTGTACAGGATCTAACGGATGCGTAGCGGTGTACAAACCGACTTGAGGCGCAATCATGCAGTTATCACCTATCGTGACCTTCGCTGCATCTAAAATCACACAATTGAAGTTAGCGAAAAAATTCTCGCCTACGTGGATATTTTCGCCGTAATCGCATTTGAATGAAGACTCGATGTAAAGCCTTTTTCCAGTACTACCAAACAGCTCTTTTAATATTTTCGTACGCTTTTTGTGGTCGCTTTGACAAGTTGCGTTGAGCTCGTCTAGTTGCATACGGCATTGCTTGCGCAATGCCGATAATGTTTTGTCTGACGGATAGTATAAATCGCCAACAAGCATCTTTTCTTGTTCAGTCATGTCATTCCGAAACGTTGGGCTTAGATATTCGAGCCGATACGTTACTGCGCACCACCGTAGCTTACAACGACTTTTTGCTTTAACTCGTCACTTTCAATGTCTAAGTTAACAGGGCGGTGCAATATAATGCTACCGCCTATAGTCACCGAGGCACTGATCGATAGGGTAGGTTTGTTGTCTGATTTCTTGCCCCAAGAGCTTTCACTTTCCTTATATACGATATCGCCTAAAACGTGAGAAGAGCCAGACAAAGTAATATCGCCATTGAGTGTTTTGATGTGTTTTTCAATGATTGTATCAAAGGCTGTTATGTCTCCATTCACTGTTTCAACGCTACCGCCAATTGTACTTTGCGTAGGAAGCGTAACATTTCCATTCACGGTCTCTACACCCTTAAGCACACTGAGGTGTGAAGCTGCACTTACATCGCCATTTACAATGTCGATATTTCGGACAGACACATGGCTACCCATTTCAAGATTTCCGTTAACGATGCTGACTTCATCCGCGCCACCATGATCGCTAATTTCCACATTGCCATTAACAGAAGAAATATCGCCCGCGCGCTTCCCTTCTGCTATGTCAATATTGCCTAGAATAGAACTGAAATCGCTGCCTTCTAATGCACTAGCGTCGCCAACATGGATAACGCAGCCAGTTAGCAAAGAGGCAGAAAGCAACATAGCTGCACTAGCAATAATAGACTTTTTCATATTCTTATATCCTTGATTGTTTTATAAATACTTAATAACACGCTCTGACGGTATTGATATCAAACACAAATTTTGTTGTGTATTTATAAAATACGTTTCACGTATCATGCCACTCTTAAAAAGCATTTTAAATCATGAGCTTAGTTTAAGATTCCGAAGGGGGGAGACTGGCTCAATGGTGTAATGACTAATTTTATAGTTTCATCTGTCACCGGATGGCGAATTTGACCATTCTGTACCACATGGCCCTAAGCTCAGAAGGGGACAGACACTCGCTTAAAGAAATTAATTAAAGAAATAAATTAGAGAAATGTAGAGAAATGGACAGACACTTAATGTGTAGAGAAATGGACAGACACTTAATGTGAATACATTTTTTGGGTTACAAGCTGCTTTTTTGAGTGTGTGTCCAAGAAGTACAGGTACTTCAATCTGAACAGATTCCTTTTAGTCTTAAGTTTCATTTTTTAAGTGTGTGTCCAACGAGTACAGGCAAGGTTTTAGCCTATGTGAGTGTCTGTCCTCGAATTTTACTCGAATTTTAATAATATGTTGGTATATGTGGTTTTTACTTTTTAGTGAGTTTAGGTAGCGACGATAAAGATTTATCACAACCCAGAGTGCGGCACATCTAGGAATGTACTGGCGGTGATCAAGGCCGCTGGGTATGAGGTGCAGGTTATTGAGTATTTACGTGTTGGGTGGGAACGTGAGCAATTAACTTATTTATTGAATGCAGCTAACCTTAACCCTCGACAAGCGCTTCGTACAACAAAGTCGCTTGCTGCTGAATTGGGGTTATTTGATGAAACAGTGAGCAACGAAATCATCTTTGAGTTGATGTTGAAACACCCCATCTTAGTGAATCGGCCTATTGTTTGCATTCCCAACGGTGGATATTAAAAAACAGTCTCATCTACTGAACTAGTAGATGAGGGCAAGGCTGTTTCTAGTAGTTTAAAAGAAACAGTAAAACTTTGCCGGCCAAGTGAAGCTGTACTGGATATTTTGCCTGTATGGCCAAAAGGCCCTTTTACTAAAGAAGACGGAACACCACTTATAGATCAAGATGGTAAACGAGTAATTTAAACGGAGTAGTTTATGCAGGACAAGTACACGCAATTGAATAAGGCTAAAAGGCTTGCGTTGGCCTGTTTGATTTTTGCCGCAAGTGTATTTGTTTTAACCGTTTTACTTCCCAAGTTTTATCCAAACTTGCAAGGAGCATGGTGGTTGGGGCTTATTAAGATGGCCGTTGAGGCGGCGCTCATCGGTGGTCTAGCTGACTGGTTTGCAGTGACGGCATTATTTAAGCCAATTCCAGCGAAGTACCCCATTCCGCACACCAATATCGTGGCTAGTAACAAGTCTGTTATTGCTAATAACCTGTCATTGTTCGTTAAGGAAAAGTTCTTTCATCCCGAAGCAATAGAGAAGCTAATTCGGGACAGCGACCCTGCAAAGGGCGCGGGAAGGTGGTTGTCACAAGATAGAAACGCTACCCGTTTAAGTCGCTTTCTATGCGATGCTTTTGCAGGTGTTCTTCGCGTGCTCGATGACAAACCTGTGAAAGCGTTTATCGCTAAAACCGCACAGAAGGGCATTAACCAACTTGATCTTAGGCAATTGATGGCAACCTCGTTAAGCGCCGTTACAAAAGAGCGCCAGCATCAGGTAGTGCTTGATAGGGTGTTAGGGAAATTGGCCTCACTGCTTGCAGAGCCAGAAACCCAAATCTACATAGCAGATACGTTAGTAGTCTGGCTAAAAACTGAATACAGTCGTATTGAAAAGCTATTGCCGTCTAGTTGGCTAAGCGAGCAGGGGGCACTCATTGCTGTTAAAGCGGTTTCAAGTATTTTGGAAGATGTATACGAAGATGAGCATCACCCCATTCGCCATGCGTTCGATGAGCAAGTACACGAATTTCTTTACGAACTACAGCACAGCCCGTTAATGGAGAAAAAGGTAAACAGCTATCGGGAAAAAATCATCAATGACCCAGCGTTAAACGCGTATGTTCAGCAATCATGGGCCAAGTTTCATCAATGGCTTTTAACGTCTCTTGAACAGCAAAATGGTAAAGCAGAAACAAAGGTGTCGAGCCTTTTAAACGATTTAGGTACCACGTTAACGCAAGACAGTGAGCTAGCAAAAGCTTTCAATAAGCACATTGGAGAAGCGGCTAAATATATGGCGCCTGAGTTGGCTGAATTTCTCACCCATCACATACGCGACACCATTAATAGCTGGGATGAACGTGAAATGGCTGAGCAGGTGGAGTTGAATATTGGTCGCGATCTTCAAAAGGTTCGCATAAACGGCACAATTGTGGGAGGGTTGATTGGTGCAATATTGTTTGGTGTAGAGAGGCTGCTTGGTCTCTGAAACGCACAGATATCAAATAGTTGGATTTATTCTTAGAGATGTCGAAATTATTTACAGATCAAAAAGTGAACAATATTGCGAAAGTTATAATTGTATGAAAAATATACGCTATTTGATGTGGGTATGGTTTATGCTACTAAGGCGAAACGCTAAATAATCAATATTGGTGCGTAGTGCAGTAGGTATTACGTTTAGTTGTCGCAAGCCCTTCTACGGCGAAAATTGATAGTTGTTTTAGTTACATTCAAAGTAATTAAAAAAGGCTATCTTCAAGGATGAACATATTTTATATGGAAGTAACGCAACGTTGTCCTCATGGCATTGTTGTATCCGAAATATTTCTTAGATCACTCTTTCTTAACTCCCCTCGCGCGCTCGCTAATTGTCAACTGAGCCGTTCAGAAAATCATTCAATCAAAACAATATTCAAACCTGCTCGTTGTTGGTGGTGGGTTACTAATCAAATTACACGTCATTTCAATATTTAAGGACAAAAGTTATGGCAACTCCTATCAGCAACGAACGTTTAGTCAACTCTATTATCAACAATAGTATAGGTGCCAATCATACCGCAGCGTTTGCTGACGGCAGCTACATTACCGTCTGGCATTCAGCACGAGATGTCGGAAATTCATATGGTATTTATGCCCAGCGGTTTAACGCAAATGGCACACCAATCGGCCATGAGTTTCAAGTGAATGCTCCGTTCAATTCAAACGGTCAGTATAACCCCAAAGTTGCAACATTAGATGATGGAAGTTTCGTTGTGACCTGGGATGGTTCAGGTGAAGGAGACGGTGCTGGAATTTTTGCTCGACATTTTAATGCATCCGGTGAGCCTACTACAGCTAACGTACTGATAAATGCAGATACATCTTCTACACAAGATTATCCAGATATCGCAACCTTAGACAACGGAAATATAGTCATCGGATGGCGTAGTGACAGCAGTAATAACCCTGAACTTGTTTTTCGGGCATTCGATAGCTCGTTAACTGCAGTCTCAACAGAGCAAGCAATTACCTTACAGGGCGACACAACTAATTATTATTTAGATATAAGTGCCCATGCTGGAGGGTTCGCGGCTACTTGGTATCCAAGTAGCAATAACGGTGTGGTTCGATTCCAGCAATTCAATAATGAATTAAGTGCCGAAGGTCCGACAGTTCAGGTTGGAGTTCAAACTGGTGGGGACCAAGACACCCCCAAAATTGAATATTTTAGCAATGGTGATTTTGTCGTTGTCTGGGAAGAAAATTCTGGCTTTGATGGTTCAGGTGACGGAGTTTACGCACAACTTTTTAATGCTGATGGAACCAACGCATCGGGCGTTTTTCTTGTAAATACCACAACGAGTAGTTCGCAGAACCAGCCTGATGTTGCTGTACTCGATGACGATACTTTTGTAGTGACTTGGGACGGTCGAACCACTCTAGATGGTAATTTCGTGTCGGGTATCGTATACCAACAATTTGGGCAAGATGGCACGCCTATTGGTATTGAAACGCTTGCAACCACAGCGTCGAATTCTAATGGAAGCCAATACACCCCCGATATTACCGCACTTTCCAATGGTGAATTTGTTATTACATGGGATTCAGACAGTTTTACCACCGATGACGGTGCACAGGCAGGTATTGTACAGCGCGTTTTCTCTACAACGAATATACCTGTTTTAGACATTCCTCCAGAAATTGTAGGTATGGTTGAGCAAGTTGTTTTCGATGAGAACATAGTAAATGCGTCCCCTCAAATTATTGATATTGCCATTGCAGTAGTGGATCCAGATACTGCGAATTATGTTGGAGGCGAGCTTTCCATTGCTTATGTGGTTGGAGGTAGCAGCGAAGATTCACTTTCGATACGTAATCAGGGGACTGGCTCTTCGCAGATTGGTGTGTCTGGTAATCAGATTACCTATGAAGGAAATGTGATAGGTACCATCGTTGAAGATGGCGACAGCGGCAATAACTTACTTGTCAATTTAACCAGCAATGCAAATGTAGAGTCGATAGAAGCATTGCTTGAAAACCTTCAATACGCCAATAGTTCACAAAGCCCTCAATCAACGCGCACGATCTCTATTCGACTCGACGATGGTACGGGCAACACAAGTAGCAACGTAGTAACAGAAATTATCGTTGAACAAACCAATGATTCAATTGCGTCAGTCGGCACAACAGAAAAGGTAAACACTTATACAAACTCAATACAGTCCGGTCCTTCTATCAGTGAGTTCGACGATGGCAGTTTCATCGTTGTTTGGGATAGCTATTCACAAAACGACACTAATAATTATGGAATTCACGCTCAGCGCTTTAGTGCTAGTGGGGAGCCTGTAGGGTTAGAGCTACAAATAAACCAGTCCGACTTTTTGCCCAGTGACTCAACGCAGCAGCATGCTGATGTCACCACTTTTTCTGACGGTAGCTTTATGGTCACGTGGGATGGCGCTGGAGAGGTTGGGCAAGACGGTTCAGGCATTTACGGAAGAATCTTCAACGCTGATGGTACTCCGGCCACCGATGATTTCCAGGTAAACCAATATACGTCAAGCACGCAATCTGACAGTCAGATTACCCGCCCGTCAAACGGCAATGTCGCAGTGACATGGCAAAGTGTGGGTGCCGACGGTAGTGGGTGGTCCATCGTAACAAGAATTTTCGATTCCAGTGGGGTTCCCGTTACAGATGAAATTGTCGTTAATAGCACTACTACTAGCACCCAATATGAACCATCTGTCGATTCGTATGATGGTGGGTATATTGTGGGCTGGTACTCAAGCACACAGACTGGCGGAAGTTCGAGTGATGTCGTTGCTCGTGCGGTAAACAATGATGGCACCTTTGCCAGTGCAGAGCTTGATATTACGCTTGGCCAGGCTGGAGACCAGCTCAGCGTCGAAGTGGATGCATCAGCCGATGGAAGCTATGTGTTAACGTGGGTCGACCACTCAGGGAGCGCTGACGGCAGTGGATATGGTATTGTCGCCCAAAAATTTGACGCTTCTCATAATGCACTTACCGCACAAATCGTTGTTAATGAAAATAGCTCAAGCACCCAATACCGCCCTGACATCGCTCAACTTGATAACGGTAATTACGTATTCACGTGGCACGATGCAAACTTGGGCAGTATTATGCGCCGCGAGTTTACTTCTGACTTAGTGCCTATAGACAGTGAGTTACGGGTTGAATCAAATATAAATACATCTGTTGATAATCCTGTTGTCATTGGTTCGGGCAACAACTACTTCATCGCATTTGAACAAAGCGGCACCGGATTCAATAGCACTGATATCAGCCTTAATCGTTTTGGCTCTTTTGCAGACGCAACCGGTCCAGAGATAACAGGTTTTTCTTCTAGCTATAACTTTGATGAGGCACTGGTTAATGCGGGGCTTGTGCCTTTGGAGCTTGGTGTATCAGTAGCTGATGTGTCAGGTGCAGGCTTTGACGGCGGCACACTCACTGTAGGTTATAATGTAGGGAGTTCTAGCGACGATCAATTGGGGCTACTCAACCAGGGGAATGCTGCAGGAGAAGTGGGCGTTTCAGGAAGCTCGGTATTTTATGAGGGGACTCAGATTGGTTCGCTCGTCAGTGATGGGCAAAATGGTAGTCCACTTGTCATAGTTTTTAATGCCAATGCGACAACGGAAGCCGTTGAGGGCGTATTGGAAGCAACCGGGTACCGAAATACCTCTAATAGCCCCGAAGAATCACGCAGCATTAGCCTACGGCTTACCGATGCAAATGGTGCATCGAGCGAAAATATTGACTTTACTGTCAATATTAGCGCAGAAATTGACTCGACAGTCACTGCTTTTACCTCCTCTCTAGTCAATACATTCACCGGTGGAGTTCAGTACAACTCGGATATTGCTGCCTTTGATGACGGCAGTTATGTCGTGGTGTGGCAAAGTGAAGGGCAAGAAAATAACAATGGTGTTTATAGTATTCACGGTCAGCGATTTAGTGCCGATGGCAATGCTATAGGTACAGAATTTCTTGTAAGTCAAGAATCAGCCGTAACCGCAGGTCAATCAGATAATGATCCTAAAGTCACTACGTTTGCTGATGGTTCATATGTGGTGGTTTGGCAGGGGCATGGAACAAACGATAGTGTCGACATTAAAGCCAGGCTCTTCGACGCAAATGGCTTGGCATTGGGTGATGAGTTTCAAGTTAATGACTTTGCATCTAGCTCACAAGAATATCCTGACGTGGTACGACTGTCTGACGGTAACTTTGCTGTAACGTGGCCCTCGTCTGGTGGCGACGGCAGCTCATGGGGAATATCGTATCGAATATTTCAAAGTGATGGGACTGCCGTTACAAGCGAGTTAATTGCTAATACTACGACTAACGGAACCCAGTATTCCCCCAGTATTGATGCGTCATCAACTGGATTTGCAATTACCTGGTATTCCGATAATCACAATGGCAGTACGTCAAATGAAATTATTGTTCAGCAATTTGCTAACGACGGCGCACCGTTAGGCTCAGAAATTGAGGTAACCAGTTTGTCGGCGGGCAATCAGGCTACGCCAAAAGTTTCTTATGCCGCTGATGGCAGCTTCGTTGTGGCATGGGAGGATACGACAAACCTGTCGGATGGCAGTGGTAGCGCGATTTTAGCGCAACGTTATGACGACTCTGGAAATGCGCTGGGTCAAACATTTGTCGTAAACGAAATTGCAGCCTCCAGTCAGTATGGCCCAAGCATTGATCATCTACCAAACGGCAATTTTGTCATCACTTGGTATTCAGCCAATAGCGCTGACATATTTCGGCGCGAATTTTCATCCGATGGGCAGCCTTTAGATGGCGACCAGTTAGTCAATATCGGGCAACAGTCAGGGACGCAAACTCGCCCTAGTGTAGCATCGTTGGGTAACGGCGATTATGTAATCACTTACCACGATCAAAGTAGCACCGATGGCAGTAGTTATGGGGTCTTCCAGTCGTTTTTTGGAAGTCAATCGACGAACCAGAATCCTACGCTTGCAGGTTTTGCTAATGAAGTAACATTTGCTGAAAACGCAGTAAATAATGCACCTCAAATTTTGGATGCAGCGGTGTCCCTTCAAGACAGCGACTCGAGCGATTTTGACGGTGGTGTTGTTACCCTTGGGTATATCCAGTTTGGTGGAGAAGAAGATCAATTAGGCGTTAATAATCAGGGCAACGGGCCAAGTCAAATTGGAGTATCGGGTTTAACGATATCCTATAGCGGAACGGTGATTGGTACTATCGTTAACGATGGCCAAAATGGCACTCAGCTGCGCATAGAATTAAATAGCAATGCATCAGCGGAAGCCATTGAGTCGCTTGTTCAAAACTTGACGTATGCCAATACGTCAGAAGCGCCTAATGCACAGCGAATCCTTGCTCTTAATGTAGAGGATGGTGACGGTGGCAGTACAGGTAATCAAACAGTTATCGTAAATGTTTCACCCGATACGGATGGCACTGAATCTGTCTTTGGGCCAGATTTAGTTAATACATTTACAACTGGGGGGCAATTTACGCCAGATGTTTCGAGTTTTGCCGATGGTAGCTACGTGGTTACCTGGGTTTCGTCTAACCAAGATGACAGTAGTTGGGGCGTCTACGCTCAGCGCTTTGATGCCAATGGGCTATCTGTAGGTAACGAATTCTTAGTCAATACAACCACAGCCAGCGCTCAATCAGCTCCGGCTGTAACCGTTCTAAGCGATAACTCTTTCGTAATAACCTGGGAAGGGAATGGTATTTCAGATGGCAGCGGCGTGTTTGCACAGCGTTACGCATCTGATGGGACACCTGTCGGCTCAGAGTTTTTGTTGCGAGATGGCTCAGATAATTCTGAAACTTTAGTTGATGTTGTGGCGCTGACCGATGGAAAGTTTGCAACGACCTGGTCTGACAGCGGCGGTGATGCTTCCGGCTGGGGTATATCAGTGCGTATTTTTAATGCAGATGGTACGCCCGCAGGCGCATCATTTACGGCCAACACTACGAGTTCAAGTACACAATACAACTCGTCTATTAGCAGCTTTAGCGGTGGCTTTGTTGTCTCTTGGTATTCTACTACGCAAGCCGGGGGAGACAGTAGCGACATAGTAATGCAGCGTTTTGATAACAATGGCAGTGCGATTGGTAGCGAAATAGACTTGTTGATAGACGGTTCACAACAAAATAATCAGGTTGCGGCGTTCTCAGATGGCAGTTTTGTCGTTGTATTTCAAAGTACAGATGGCAGTAACGATGGTGTTTTTGCCCAGCGTTATAATGCGGACGGAACCGTTAACGGCGATCTCATTCAGGTAAACGAAACGTTGACAGGAAATCAAACAGAGCCTAGCGTCGCGACTTTACCTAATGGTAACTTTGTCGTTGGCTGGACGGGTAATGGCGTAGGGGATAACGATGGTGCTTTCATTCGAGAGTTTGACAGTAATGGTGTTCCCATTGATGGCGAGGTGATAGCAAGCAGTACCTCAGGGTCCAGTGTTGATAAAATTTCTCTCACTGGCCTGGGGTCGTCAAACAACTTCATTGCAGTTTGGGCTGACTTCTCTTTAGAACCAAATGATAGCAGCTGGGGCGTATTTCAAAACATTTTTGGTAACCCCAGCGATTTCAACCGTTCTACGCCACCTAGTCTGGATGATGTTACTGATACGCGGCAAATTTTAAATTCAGTGGCATCAACGCCTGTGAGAATTGATGCGGACGTGGATTTCACTCACATCACCGATGATTTTAACGGCGGTATGTTAGAGGTGTTCTACCTTACCCAAAGCGATGCTGATGACCTGCTTGCCATAGAGACAACCGGCACGGGTCTCGGCCAAATCTCTGTTAGCGGAGTTGATGTTAGTTTTGAAGGCATAGTGGTCGGGCAAATTTCAAGTGGTGAAAATGGCGCGAACGGCAGTGGGTTATCTGTCACTTTCAACGCTAATGCCACAACAATAGCAATTGATGCACTGATAGAACACCTTACCTATGCCTCTCAAAATAATGTAGAAAATGATGAAACAATCTCAATTCGCGTAATCGACGGCAATGGTGCAGCCACTCAAGGAAATGCCATTTTTATTGATATACGCTCTTCGGTGTCAGCGCCAGACTTTTTAATGGAAGACTTTGACAGGAATGTAACCTTCAACGAGTCGGATGTTGTAGGTCAGCTGGCGTTATTAGACAGCAACATTAACTTTGAATACAAGGGTTCAAATAGTCTAGACGGTGGGTATTTGACTTTACGTTATATTTCAAACAACGAGACATTCGAAGATACCTTAGGCGTGGCTAACATAGGAATGGGTAATGGCCAAATAAGTGTAAGCGGCTCTACTATTTCGTATGGAGGTACTGCGTTTGCCTCAATTGATTCTTCCGACAATGGTAAAGCGGGCAATGACCTGCGTATTGATTTTGCGACTGGCGTTACCGATGAAGCAGTTGAAGCTTTAATTGAAGCACTGGGCTATAGCAGCGATTCAGGCGCTCTAAACACCAGAAGTGTTAGGCTCTATGTATACGACAGTGCTAACAGCACCTCAACGAATATAGATTACAGCCTTAATTTTGAGCAGTCTGTAAAAGACTTTGACCTTGTTGGTGAGCCGACTCTAATAAACCAAGTGACTGCTGGTAACCAGACTATACCGTCTGCCAGCGAGTTATCCGGTGGTGGATATGTGGTTACCTGGACTGGCGAAAACAGTCTTGATGGCAGTTCCAATGGAATATTTGCACAAATCTTTAATGAAAATGGACAAGCAGTTGGTAACCAGTTCGTGGTTAACACGGAAAACTTCGGCAATCAAACCAACGCTGACGTTGCAGGCCTTAGTGATGGTTCTTTTGTAGTGGTTTGGGAGGGCGTTACCAGCGAGTCCAACAGCGATATAAATGTTTATGCCCAGCGCTTTGACGCTTCTGGCCAAACTATTGGCAATCAATTTATTGTTAATGAAAACCTATCCAGTATACAAGGTACACCTTCTGTTTCTGCGCTTGCTGATGGTGGCTTCGTCGTAGCGTTCGACACTTACGATAGTGCCACAGGCGATACGAGCGGTATTGGTATTGGTATGCGCTTTTTTGATAATGCTGGTGTCGCCACAACTGCTGAATTTTTAGCGAACACGTCAACTTCGGGTTCTCAAAGCAATGCCGACTTAGCAGCCTCAGCAAGCGCTGTGGTAGCAACGTGGAAGAGCAACTCAGGTGACGATGTATTTGCGCGTATTTTTAATCCTGCAGATGGAACAGAGCTAGTTTCTGAATTCAAAGTAAATACGTCAGAAGGTAATGTATGGAACCAACCTGCAGTGACCGCGCTTGATGACGGCACTTTTGTACTCGTTTGGGGGCACTATATTGATGAGTTTGCAAAAGATTTTTGGGGGTTCCGCGGTCAACGCATCGATTCAAACGGCAACTTTATCGGCGATGAGTTTATTGTTAACACCAGCGAAACAAGTTGGAATTCTAATGATGGCATTGACATAGCCTCATTGAATAATGGTAATTTCGCCGTTACATGGGGGGCAAATGCGGGCGTGTACGTCCAAGAATTTGAAGCTACAGGTACTACTCCCACAAAAGTAGACGGGCCAGTTTTGGCTGGCTCGGGTCCCAGCACAGACCACCAATCTACAATTGTGAGCGTTGGAAATCAGAGCGCTGCGGTTATTTGGTCTGGATATAATCTTACATCACCTGCTAATAGCACCTATGAAATAGGTCAACAGCTAGTTGGCATTGCTAGTGATTTCAGTAGTAGCGATGGCCCAGAGATTGAAAATATTCCAGCAGAAATCACGATTACTGAAAGTACCAATACTGAGTTTATTTTCAGCAATGTTGATGTTCTTGATAGCGATTCGGCGGATTTTGATGGTGGCCTTTTAACAATCGATATTGTGGGTGGGTATCGGGATATCGTGAATACAAACCAAGAGTTTGCTGATGACAACTTTACTATCGATAATCAAGGTGTCGGGCAGGGGCAGATTGGTGTTTCTGGAAGTACGGTGAGCTATGCAGGCGCCGCAATAGGGGAAATTATACAAGATGGTCAAGCGGGGAATGGTTTACACATTGCATTAACTGCAAATGCAACATTAGAAGCTGTAAACGCATTAATGCAGTCAATCGGTTACTCCAACCTTTCTACCTCTCCACAGGCCAGTCGAGAAGTCGCGTTGCGTTTGACCGACGGTGATGGCGGTTCTAGCGCAAATCAGGTCATTACGCTAAACATCACGGAAGTCGCTAACGGTTCCACATCACAGACTAGCGACATCCAGGCAAACAGTTTTGAGTTGGGTAATCAAACCACGCCAGCGCTTGCTGAAATGGCAAGTGGCGGATTTGTAATGGTCTGGACGTCTGATGCCAGTCAAGATGGAAATGGCCAAGGTATCTTCGCTCAGAGGTATAGTGAAAACGGTGCGCCTATTGGCAATGAAATTGCTATTAATACCAGCACGTTAAGTTCACAGTCATTGCCATCAGTAGCGGCTAACGGTAATGGATTTGTGGTGGCTTGGTCGGACACTGGCGGTGTTGATGGCAGCGGTTACGGTATCGTTGCGCAGCGATTTGATGAATTTGGTGAACCAGTTGGTGGTGAATTTGTAATTAACGAAACCACAAGTTCCACTCAAAACGACCCGCAAATTATCCAACTGAGCAGCGGTGGATTCGCAGCAGTTTGGGAAGGCAATGGTGTCGGCGACAGTAGCGGGGTATTTGGCCGCTTATTTAATGAAGATGGTACGCCGTTAAGCGCAGAGTTCTTAATTAATGAATCTGTTAGTGGGTCGCAATTTGATCCATCTATAGCTGAATTGGTTAGTGGGCAACTTGCTGTCACTTACGAAAGCAGTAATCAAATAACCATTCGTTTAGTCAATGCTGATGGCACGATTACAGCACCAGAAATTGTTATTGATCGCCCTGCAACGACAGAGAGCGAGCCCGATATCACGGCATTGACTGATGGAAACTTTGTTGTTTCTTATACGGTGAACAGTGACGGCAGCGGTTCAGGTGTATTTGCACAGCTGTTTGACTCGAGTGGCAATGTAATTGGCGATGAAATTCGGGTGAACGAAGGAACGTTGGGCAGTCAATATCAATCTAAAGTGGATGCGCTGGCCACAGGTGGTTTTGTTGTAAGTTACTATTCAGATGACTCACCTGATGGCATTTTTACCCAGGAATTTGATGCTGCCGGAAACGCCATTGACGGTAACAATCAGGTCAACATTAATAACGTCAGCACCGATTGGCAGCCTGCTGTATTGGGCTTGTCCAGCGGTGGCTATATTACTGCTTGGAGCGGTTATAACGTTGAAGCTGAGGTAAACAATTCCTATGGGGTGTTCTGGCGTGGGTTTGGCGGTGACGGTCAGTTTTCTGATGGTGCAGGTCAAATTGAAATTGCTGGTTTGCCTAACGAAATCATCTTGACCGAGTCTGATACCCCTGAAGCATTTATTTCTAGTGCTGATTTATTCGGCGCTGAATCTAATGACTTTAACGGTGGTAGCCTAACCGTTACTGTGATTACTAGTTATGGTGCACAAGGTCAATTTGTCAGTGCTAATGAACAGGATAATTTCTCTGTTTTAAGTTCGGGGAACGGATTAGGGGAGATCAGTGTATCTGGAAGTACTATTTCTTATGAAGGTACCGCTTTTGCCAGCATTACCAAAGATGGCGCTAACGGTAGTGAACTTCATATCGATTTTAATGCTAATGCAAATCAAGCTAGCATAAACGCTTTACTTCAATCATTAAGCTACCTCAACTCTTCAGATGGCCCTACGCTTCAACGAACCATATCTCTGCGCTTGACAGATGGCGAAGGCAACAGCACATCAAATAATGCGATTAACTTTGTCGTTGAGCCCGTTGCTGATGGTGCGTCGCCCCAGGGAGACGAAATTCAGGTCAATACTTTCCAAGAAAACAACCAGCAGTATTCAGAAGTGACAGAATTAGAAGATGGCTCGCTAGTGGTCGTGTGGCAATCGCAGAATCAGGATGGTTGGGGTAGTGGTATTGTGGGGCAGCGCTTTGATGCCAATGGCTCACCAATAGGTAACGAGTTTATTGTTAATGAATACACCCCAGAAGGGCAGACATACCCGAGTGTAACAGCAGTGGCTGGTGGTTTTGTAGTTGCCTGGCAGGGTCGTGGGGAAGACGATAGCTCAGGTATATTCGGTCGCCTATTCGACTTAAATGGCGTGCAGCAAAGCGACGACTTTATTATCAACGATACGCTGTCTAGCACCCAGTCACAGGTGCGCTTGACTTCAATGGCTAACGGTGGGTTCGCTGCCATTTTCAGCGGCAACGGTGTAGGCGACAACAGCGGTACCTTTTTAACCACGTTTGACGCTAATGGAAACCGCGTTATAAACGAAACTCTTGCCAACGCCATAACCTCTGGTACTCAGAGCGAGCCGGATATTACTGAGTTAGCCAACGGAAAGCTGGTCGTTACCTATCGAACAGGCTCTGATATAGAAGCTCAAATTTTTAACAACGATGGTAGTGCGTTCTCAGGTGCAATTACAGTGGCCGATACCAGTGATAGCGAGTATCAGCCGAAAGTGGCTGCACTAGGTAATGGTGGTTTTGTTGTGACGTATACTGACAACAACGATACCAGTAACGCTGGCGTTTTTGCTCAAATATATGATGCAAACGGTCAAGCTGTTGGAGAATTGCTGCGCGTAAACGAGCAGACGAGTGGCGCGCAGTACGAGCCTGATGTTACCGCATTAGTCGGAGGTGGTTTTGCCGTAAGCTACTCAGATTCTAACAACCCTGACAGTATTTTTGTTCAGCAGTTTGACAATGATGGCAATATTGTTGACGGTCCAAAACGCGCAGAAATGAATAATGTCAATGGAAACTATGAATCTAGCATTACTGCGCTGAGTAACGGTGGATTCGCAGTCACCTGGACCAGCTATAACACCGAACCGGATCAAGCAAGCAGCTATGGCATTCTTATGCGCATGTTTGGCAGTAATGGCCAGTTTGAAACTAGTCAAGCGCCTGTCGTTGAAATTGCATCTAACTCCATTGAGTTTAGTGAATCCAGTCTTAACTTTGCTCCCCAGCTGTTGTTTATCGGTGCCGGTGTCGCAGATATCGATACGACCGATTTTACAAATGGACAGCTAGAGATTGCACGTATTTCCTCTTATGGGCAAGGCGACCAGCTTGGTCGACAGCCCTTCTTCCCCCAAGACAACTTGGGGATTCAAAACCAAGGTTTTGGTGCAAACGAAATTGCTGTGTCTGGCAGCGACGTTTTGTATGAAGGCACGGTTATCGGTACTCTGGACTCTAGCGGGACCAATGACACTGCACTAGTTGTTACGTTTAATGCTAGTGCGAGTGCGCAGGCCATAGAATCATTGCTTGAAGCCGTCACTTATAGAAATATCTCTGATGCACCAGAGTCGACGCGTACCTATAGCGTACGCTTAACTGATGGTGCAGGCGGTTCAAGTATAGCGCAGTCTATTGTTGTCAATATTTCTCAAAACTTGGATGGCAATTTACCGACGCTACAACCAGAGAGAGCCGTAAACACGGATACTACAGGATATCAATCAGCATCGCAGTCATCGGCACTTTATGACAGCAACGGAGAGCTTGATGGCTATGTCGTTTCTTGGCAGGACAGCCAAAGCGGCGATGTACATTTCCAACTCTATGACAATGAAAATAATCCAGTTGGCTCTAATCAGGTAGCGAACACAACACTCACGAGTACGCAAAACGATATTACCGTGCAGTCACTAAACAACGGTACATTTGTAATGACTTGGACTTCTACTGATTCATCGCAAGATGGTTCAGGGTCCTCAATCGTTGGGCGTATTTTCAACAACGACGGCACGCCGTTCAACCAAGCTCCGCACAATGGCGCTGAGTTTGTCGTGAATACCGAAGTGTCTAGCACACAGAGTTCTTCACAGATTGCAGTTTTACCAAACGGTGAGTTTGCTGTGGTATGGCAGACATATGACTCGGATACGGGGGATAACAGTGGGTGGGGTGTTGCTATGCAGCGCTTCGCAGCCACAGGTCAAGCATTAGACGGCGAATTG
The DNA here is from genome assembly GCF_057552975.1 of Alteromonas sp. 5NW40-0090. NCBI lineage: Bacteria > Pseudomonadati > Pseudomonadota > Gammaproteobacteria > Alteromonadales > Alteromonadaceae > Alteromonas > Alteromonas sp. 5NW40-0090. The sequence goes on along the minus strand of NZ_BAAJLT010000001.1, from coordinate 2,707 downwards.
CTGGTAAACACTACGGTTTCGAGTAATCAAGACACTGCTGACATAAGTACATTAGCGAGTTCGACGGCATTGCCAAATGGTGGCTATGTCGTATCGTGGCAAAGCCCTGATGCTAATAGTACCGGTATCTTTGCTCAGGTATTCGACGCCAACGGCAATACAGTCGGAAGCGAATTCCAAGTCAATACATCGGTAAGCGGAAGCCAGACGCAAAGCGCAGTTGCTGGGCTGGCTAACGGAGACTTTGTTATTACTTGGACTGATAATACGGCCGACCTATATAGCAATGGCGTCTACGCACAACGCTTTACGTTTAACGCCGCAGGCGAATCCGTTGCTGTAGGCGAAGAGTTTAGGGTCAATCAAGACTATTTATATTCACAGCATGATCCAAGCATTATTGCGCTTGCAGGTGGTGGTTTTGCCATTGCCTTTGCAGGCAATGACGGTAGTGGCGATGGCGTATTTGTGCAAGAGTTTGACCAAGCTGGGCGCCTTATAGATCTTCCGCAGTTGATAAATCAAAATACGAGTAGCACACAGTTTGAACCAAGCCTGGCAGCATTAAGCGATGGCGGGTTTATCGCGTCATGGACATCGTGGATGGGGGGAACCGACGGCTATAATGTCTTTATGCAGCGTTTCGGTAATCAAGTACCTCAAACCACGGATTTTGTCGTTCAAGGAAACGAAGACGAGAGTATTGTTATTGACGCTAACGAGTTTTTGAATGCATTTGTTGACCCTGAAGGGGAGTCACTTCAAGAAGTTGCGTTTATTACACTTCCCATCAGCGGTGTACTTGCACTCAATGGTGTGGCTATAGCGCCAGGACAGACCTTTGATGTAAATGCGCTACAAGCTGGTGTATTAACTTATCTGGGCGACCAAGATTTTAATGGGCTGGATAGCTTTACTTGGGCGGGCAGTGATGGGGCTAATTTCGCTGAGCCAGCTACAACGAATATTACTGTATTACCTGTAAATGACGCACCAGGAATGAGCGTAGGTGCCGACGATACGGGAACTGAGTCGTATGGAACTGGATTTAGCCACACTATAAATTTCACCGATCCTGACGGTGATACACTTCTAGTAAACGTGGACTGGGGAGACGGTCAATCCTCTCAATATACAACCAATTCGGGCACGCTTAATACCGGCCATCGTTATCTGGACGATGGAGTTTACACCGTTACGGTTACGGTAGACGATCAATCAGGTACGGCAGAGGCAATAGAAACACAAACCTATCAAGCAACTATCAGCAATGTTGCCCCATCAATAGGTTTGTTTGGAAATAATGACGTCGAACAAGGCCAAGTATATACCCTAAGATTAGGTAACCCGGGTGACCCTGGCGATGACACAGTGACAGATTACATTGTCGATTGGGGAGACGGCACCGTTGAAACCTTCAACAGTCCTGGTGATGTTACCCATGTCTATGCCACTCCCGGCGATTACGAAATCTCTATAGATCTAGTCGACGAAGATGGCACATACGTAGGTGTTTCAACAAAAGACGTGCAAGTCAGTGTACCTGCAGAAGTGTTGGATGTTCAGGGGATTTCTGATGCAACTGCGAATGAGGGCTCTACTTTCGTTCAGGCTATTTCGTTTACTGACCCTACAGATCAGAATAGTAATGGCTGGACCTACTCCATCGATTGGGGAGACGGGGCTGTTCAGAATGACGTTTCCATATTCAGTCGAGACTTTAACATTGCTCATAATTTTTCCGATGACGGTGTTTATGATGTCACTGTTACCGTATCTGACGATGTGAACGGACAAACAGATACAGAAACTTTTACTGTGACTGTGGGCGATGTAGCACCTACAGTTAATCTTCATGGTGGTGGGTCGGTTAACGAAGGGGCTGTATATAGCCTTACCGCTAGTGTGTTTGAACCAGGTGATGATCCCATTCAGGAGTTCGTCATTGATTGGGGCGACGGTACAGTTGAAACCATCAGTGGTGAAGAATTTGGCACGCAGACTCATGTCTACAGTGACGGCCCTTTCGGCTTTAATATATCGGTCGATGTTGTCAATGATGACGGTACTTTTGAAAATGCGGGTACACAATTCGTTAATGTTCTTAACGTAGCGCCGTCCTCTATTATCACAGGCCCGACTTCCGTTAATGAGGGCAGCGAGGTCACTTACACCTTTGGCGATATCGTCGACCCGGGTGATGATACTATTGCCAATACCGTGATCGATTGGGGCGACGGCACAACCACAGCCTATACCGGGGCTGGAGATTACGATCATACATTTGCAGATGGAAATGCCACACGCAGTATTAGACTCTTAGTCACAGACGAAGATGCTGATCCTCATGTCGCAGCCACTCTTATCGTAGATATTGAAGATGTAGCCCCATCCATCACCGTAAGTGGCGCCAGTGAGATAGACGAGGGCAGTGTGTACACCCTAACGTTAGCTGACTTGGTAGAGCCTGGTGATGACCCTATCACCGAATATCTCATTGACTGGGGTGACGGTTCTACGGTGCAGTCGGTTACTGAGCTAGGTGATGTTACTCACACATTCGCAGATGGTAACAGCAGTGCCACTATCAATGTGCAGATCGTGAATGATGAAGGCACGTTTGACGCAGGCACGATTGATGTCACCATCAACAACGTAGCGCCAACGTTAGCATTAACAGGTGCGTTGACCAGTATCCAAAACACCG